>CACYXZ010000007.1 GCA_902778525.1 Oscillospiraceae bacterium
TGGCCAGCCAGTTGCTCCCCTTATTGTAGCCTAGGCAAGAGATGGAAAGAAGCCCAGCTGGATGCTGGACTTCCAACCAAATTTATTGTAATAGGAGGTTCTTTATGAGTTGGATTGAATCCATGTTTGGGGTCCGGAAACCGATCATCGCGATGCTTCACCTGGACGCCCTGCCCGGTGATCCCCGGTTCCGCCGGGAAACCTCGATACAGGAGATTGCAGCCCACGCCGGAGCGGATCTGGAGGCGCTCCAGAATGGGGGTGTGGACGGGGTCCTGTTTTCCAATGAGTTCAGCCTGCCCTACCAGCGGACGATGGATATGGTGACACCTGCCGCTATGGCTTATGTGATCGGAGCGCTCCGATCAGAGCTGCGGGTGCCCTTCGGCGTAGACGCCATTTCCGACGGCGGGGCCACACTGGAGCTGGCGGCTGCGGTAGGCGCAGATTTTGTTCGCGGCACCTTCTCTGGTGTGTATGTGGGGGACGGCGGACTGTACAACAACGACTTCGCAACGCTGATGCGGCGAAAGGCCGCTCTGCCCCTCGACAGCCTGAAAATGCTATATTTCATCAATCCGGAGTCCGACCGGAATCTTGACCTGCGTCCCCTTCAGGAAATCGCTGCCTCCACGATCTTCAAGGTGCATCCCGACGGCCTCTGCATCTCTGCTAACGCCGCCGGACAGGATGTGGACGAGGAACTGATTGCTGCGGTCAAAAGCCGGAACCCAGAGGTAGCGGTACTGTGCAATACAGGCTGCCGGCCTGACACCATTATCCGAAAGCTGTGTGTGGCGGACGCGGCGGTGGTGGGAACCTACTTTAAGCAGGGCGGAAAGCTGGAGAACGAGCGGCTGGAAAACGTCCGGGTAGACGCGGCACGGGTCCGGATGTTTATGGATGTGGTACGGGAATTCCGCACGACGCTCTGACAGGAGGACATACCATGGCTTATTTTATGGGGATCGATACAGGGACCAATTCCTCCAAAGGCATCCTGATGGATGACCAAGGGGAGATCCTTGCGATGCAGACCACGCAGCATGAGATGCAAAATCCGAAGCCCGGTCACTATGAGCACGATGCGGATACGGACTGGTGGGGAGATTTCTGCCGGATCAGCCGGGGTCTGCTTCGGGAGACTGGCGTGGATCCCGGACAAATCAAGGCAGTGGGGATCAGTGCCCTTGGCGCAGACTGTCTCCCCGTGGATGAAGCATGCAACCCCCTCCGAAAGGCCATCCTTTACGGGATCGACGCCCGGGCCACAGAGGAGATGGAGCAGCTGACGCAGATGTATGGGCAGGAGCAGATCCTGGCCTGGTACGGGCGGCCCCTCTGCTCCAGCGATGTAATGCCCAAGATTCTCTGGATCAAGAATAAAGAGCCGGAGGTCTACGCAAAGACCTACAAATTTCTGACCGGTTCCAGCTACATTACAGCCAAACTCACCGGCAGCTATGTGGTCGACCGATTTCTCGGCCTTGCCAGCTTCAATCCGCTCTATGATCCGGAGACATGGAAGCCTGTTCCGGAGCTCTGCGCTCCGGTCTGCCGTCCGGATCAGCTGGCGGAGATCCGGGAGGCTGCGGATATCGCCGGATATGTGACGGAAAGCGCCGCAGCGCAGACGGGTCTGGCGCCCGGCACCCCGGTCATCACCGGAACGGATGACTCCGGGGCGGAAGCCATCAGCTGCGGTGTGGTGGAACCGGGGAAGATGATGCTCCAGCTGGGATCGTCGGTCTATATGATCCTGGGGACAGACCGGCTCATCGATGACCCGAGGCTATGGCGGGAAGAATTTATCGTACCAGGCCTGTGCGATATATCTGCCGGGACCAATACGGCTGGAAGTCTGACCAAATGGTATCGTGACACGATCTTCCCCGATGCCCTTGAGCAGGAGCGGTCCGGCGGTGGGAATGCCTATCAGGCCATGCTTTCTGGAGTAGCCGAGATCCCGCCCGGCAGCGACGGGCTGATCACGCTGCCCTACCTTGCGGGGGAACGGACTCCGGTCAATGATCCGGAAGCCCGCGGCGTTCTGTTTGGGCTGACGCTTCGCCACACCAGAGCGCATCTGTACCGTAGCGCCCTGGAGGCCGTAGGCTATTCTGTGGCACAGCAGGTCCGGATCATGGAATCCCACCCGGAGGCCCGTGTGGATCGGATTATTGCGGTGGGAGGCGGAGCGCAAAATCCGATTTGGCTGCAAATCATCGCCGATATTCTCGGAAAGCCAGTTTCGACGCCAAAAGAAACGGTCGGAGCCTGCTACGGGGATGCGCTGATGGCCGCCCTGGGTGTGAAATGGCCCGGGTTTGAGACCTATGCGTCCTTAACAAAATACATCCGGGCGGGCCGGACCTATATTCCGGATCCCTCTGCCCACAGCCGATATGCACCATATCTCGCAATTTATGATGAGCTCTATTCAGCGACTGCCCAGTTTGCGCATCGTCTCAGCAGACTATGTGGGGAGGAAGGATGAGAGCACCGATGCTGTTCGGCTGCATAATAAGAACATAGTTATCCGGCAGGAAATCGGACATACTTCCATTTTCCTGCCGGATATCTCATTATGAACAAACTCCATAACGAAACGCTGAAAGAAGCCGTTGAGCTGCCACAGTTATGAAATGCTCCAGCGAAGGATGGAACCTCATATTAACGAAAGAGAGAATCGTCCAACGGATCAAACCTTGCCTAGAATGATTGTAATTAGGTTATAAACAGCGCACCCTATATCACAACTGTTCCGTTGCTGCGGTACATTCACTGTGCTACAATATTCCCGTTACAAGTTTTCAAAAACAGGAACATTTTTCTTTTCTGAATGTCGTAATAAAGTAGAACGGCATTACAGGAAGGAGGTGCAGCCAATGCCAATCTTGATGAAACGGAAGGACGGAACCATCACAACCTACCGAAACGCCGAATTTATCCCGGCGTATCTATTCATCCCGGAGGAAATCATCCAAAAGTGCCCACAGGAGATCAAGCGGCTTCCCCGCCAGGTCGGACGTTTTTTCAGAGACTGGAACACAATCGAAATCATAGAGAGCGATCTGTTCCTGGATCTGATCATCGACGCATACGCCTTTATGGTCTGGCCCTATCTGGGCGTGGGCGGTTCCATGGAACGGTTCTCCGGCTATGAACCGGCCTGGATTTTTGCCCACAGCCCGGGCTATTGGATCCAGGGCTTGATGGATGCCGGTGTCATGCCAACAGCAGAAGAATTAGGGAGTCTGAGTCCAGAGATATACGTAGACTATGTTTCTCTGGAAGCCGCCAGCGCATTATTCTCATTCATCGTACCCCTTACGATGGAAAAGTATGATATGCCTGAGATCATAGAGGTTGCGAGGGAGTTCCGCTGCTTTGAGGACTTTGACACCCGGCACAGCAACCAAAAGACCGACTTCTACCGCCGCTGGTATCACACGCGCTCCATCCGCGCAGAGCTTTCCCTGGAGCAACTGCTCCATCCCGACCAGGAAGAGGATGAGGATGGAAAGAAAAAGGAACGGGATATGCCGGATCCGCGTGTGGATGTGGATGAAGAAGTGGTCGCTGCCGTAGACACAGACCGTTTCCTGGCCGGGCTTTCCGAAAAGGACCGTGCGATTTTGAATCTCCGGCTCTCCGGGCACACGCTGGAGGAGATCGCGGAAAAACTGGGGTACAAAAACCACAGCGGCGTTCTCAAGCGCATCCGAAAGATCGGGAAAGCCTATGAGAAATACGCCGGGATAAGCTTGGGATTTGAGCAACAGAAAATCTCTGCATGAGCACCTGCTGTATGACTGGCAGGTGTTTTTTTGCGCCAATAAGGAGGAATTGCAAACATGAAAGATCACAACGGAATCAAAATCATCGGCATCGACCACGGCTATGGGAACATGAAAACCGCCAACGCCTGCTTTCCCACCGGCCTGATTGATTACGATCAGGAGCCCACGTTCAAACAGAACTTGCTGATCTATGACGGCAGGTATTACACCGTCGGGACCGGGCACAAGGAGTTCCACGGCGACAAGATCCTGGACGAGGACTACTACGTCCTGACCCTCGCCGCACTGGCCAGGGAGCTCAGCACGCAGAATCTGACCACTGCCACGGTCTATCTGGCTGCAGGCCTGCCCCTGTCCTGGGTTTCCGGGCAGACGGCGGCATTCAAAGACTATCTGCTCCGGAACAAGACCGTGGATTTCATCTTCCGGGGCGTGAATTATCACATCAACCTGGCGGGAGCGGCTGTCTTTCCCCAGGGCTTTGCTGCCGTGGCGGACAAGCTCTCCACAATGGCTGGGGTAAACCTGCTCTGTGACATCGGCAATGGCACCATGAACGTTCTGAAAATCGTAGACGGCCAGCCGGATCCCAGGCAGATGTTCACGGAGAAATACGGCACCAACCAGTGCGCCATCGCCGTGCGGGAGAATCTGATGCGCCGGTTCCACACTTCGGTGGACGATTCCATCATTAATCAGGTGTTCCGTACGGGGACGGCAGACATTGCGCCGGAGTATCTGACTGTCATCACCGACACGGCCAGGGAATACACGGCGGGGATCTTCCGGCTGCTCCGGGACCATGAGTATGATCCAAATCTCATGCGGCTCCATGTGGTGGGCGGAGGCGGCTGCCTGGTAAAGCACTTTGGGGAATACGACCATGACCGGGTGACCATTCTGGAGGACATCTGCGCCACAGCCAGGGGTTACGAGTACATGGCGGAAAAGGTTCTCCGGCGCAGCGGCGGCATCCGGTGAAGGAGATCCGGCGGACAGACGTCCGGTTCAATCTCAGCCGGGAGGAGGACCGGCGGGCCTGGGAGTATCTTCATACGGCAGGCGCCAAGCAGAACCGTCTGATCATTCAGGCAATCAATGCCTATGCTGTTTTGGAAGAACGTGAATCATGGCAGCAGACACTGTTGGAGCAAATTGACCACAGCATCCGCGAAGCCGTCCGGGAGTCACTGGACAATGCCGTTCTGGATGCTCCAGCTCCCACAGAGAATACACAGTCTGAAGCGTCCCGGGATGAGAATGATTCTGCGATGTTCGACTTCCTGGACAGCTTCCAGGTATGACGGTGTTTTTCACGGTGAAAAACGGGCTCCAAACCGGCTGCTTTCAAAAGTACTGTGATATTTCCCGGTAATCCAAAGCCGGCAACTAGCCGGCTCGATTGACCATTTCGGCGGGACCGATCAATCAGACGGGACAGAATTCCGCCCCCGGGACACCTGTGTCTCAGGGTGGAACTAGCAGGGAACTTGTATCGCAAGTTCCAAACAGAGCCGCCTCCCGGCGGCTCTGACTTTGGGGGCTGCCGCCCCCAATCCCCCGGCAACCACGATATTATAAAGGAAGTGATTACACGACCCATCGAACCAAAAGCATCTACACCAGAGTGACCCCGCAGGAAAAACAGCATATCCTAGTCAGAGCCCGTACATGCGGGCTTTCCGTTTCGGAGTACCTTCGGCAGCGGGCCTTGGGGTATGCGCCACGGGCCATCCCACCGGAGGATCTGCATCTCCTGCGGACAGAACTCCGGCGTTTGAGAAAAGCAGACCGTTCCCCGGATGCAGATCAGGCGATCCAAGGCGTGCTGGATGAAATCCGGGACACCTTCATCCTCCCGGGGAGGGACAGCTGATGGCAACCACCGGCTTCTGGCCTGTGAAGGGCAGCCTGAAAAGGGTCCTCGAATATGCTGACAACCCGGATAAGACCACCGACAGAAAGTACCTGGACGACGATCTTGCGAAGGTGCTTCGCTATGCACAGAATGCGGAAAAGACCGATCAGAAGATGTACGTCTCCGGCGTCAACTGCTCCGCCGACCACGCCTATGAGGACATGATGGCCACCAAGCGCCGCTTCGGGAAACTGGGCGGCAACGTGGCCTATCACGGGTATCAGAGCTTCAAAACCGGCGAGGTCACTCCGGAACAGGCCCATCAGATTGGGATTGAGACTGCCCGGCGGATGTGGGGCGACGAATATGAAATTCTGGTGACCACCCACCTGAACACGGATAACGTCCATAATCACATCGTCGTGAACTCCGTATCCTTCCGAACCGGGAGGAAGTTTGAGAACCATATCAAGGACCACTACCGGCTGCGGGAAATCTCCGATGAAATCTGCCGGGGCTATTGCCTGTCCGTATTGGAGGACTCCAACTTCTACGGCGGCGAAAAAGGCGCCTATTGGGTTCACAAGGCTGGAAACCTTACTCACCGGGATATTCTCAAACAGGACCTGGAGGAATGCCTGCAATACGCCCTGACCTGGGACAGTTTTCTCTCAGAGCTCCATTCCATGGGCTATTCCTATGACCCCACCCGGCATTCCATCAAAGCGGAAGGCTGGAAACGGGCGGTCCGGCTGGAGCGGATGGGCTATTCCAGGGAAAACATCATGCGCAGGTTGGACAGCAATCTGTACGCAGACGGTGCCGTCCAACGGTGGAACGCCTATGCGGCCCGGCGACCCCGGCAGTATCCGCTGCTGGACCTGGCGGAGCAGCTCTCCTTCTCTGTGACCCACACCCACGATCTGGGGAAGATGGCCGTTGACATGGTTTTCCTGATTCTGATCTGTCTGTTGACCGGGTGCCAGGAAAAGGACAGCAAACCGTCCCGCCCGCTCTCCCCGGCGCTCCGAGCAGAACTGTCCAAACTGGAACAACATCAGGAAGCCTACAGGCTCCTCACCGAACGGGACATCCATTCGGCTGAGGAGCTTTCTGCATTCATTGAGACCACGGAGCGCACCATTCAGGCACTGGAAAAGCAGAGACAGAGTTGCCGCAATCATCTCCGCAGGAAAAAACCGCCGGAGGAGACGGTGGAATATCGAGGCAAGATTGCAGAAATCACGCAGGCCCTTACCATACAAAGGAAGTACCTGCTGACAGCCATCCGCGCAAAGGCGGATTCAGAACGTATGAAAGAACTGTTGGAAACGGAGCGCCGGATGGAACTGGACGCAACCAATCGAGAAAGGGGCAGATCGAGATAAAAGAAATTGTAAATATTCCTATTGCCAGACTCCACGCCTTTGAAGGCAATCCCTTCAAAGTGCTGGACAATGCCGAGATGAACGAATTGATTGAAAGTATTCAGGAAAACGGCATTCTCTCTCCGCTGATCATTCGCCCTCTGGAGGGAACAGCAGATGAATACGAAGTAGTCTCCGGCCACCGGAGATTGCACGCGGCGATTAAGGCAGGGATTGAAAGTGTCCCTGCCTTGATCTACCCCATCGGCCGTGACGCCGCTTCTGTTATGGTTGTGGACAGCAATCTCCATCGGGAGCATATCCTGCCCAGTGAGAAAGCCTTTGCCTACAAGCTGAAAATGGAGGCGTTGAAGCATCAGGGCAAGCGGACGGACCTCACTTCGTCGCAAGTTGCGACAAAGTATGATGCTGCCGCTCAGATTGGTGCAGCCTGTAATGAGAGCCGAGATCAGGTGTTCCGCTACATCCGCCTGACCTATTTAATCCCCGCGCTGCTGAACCTGCTGGACGAAGGTAGAGTCGCTTTTTCCGTAGGCGTGGAACTGTCCTATCTGGACAAGCCCGCTCAGGAATATCTGGCGGAACTGATCCAGCGGGACGAGCATACGCCCTCCTACTCCCAGGCTGTGCGGATGCACAAGTGCTGCATGGGCCTGGCCACCATCACGGAGGAACAGCTCGAATCCATCATGGCGGAGGAAAAGCCCAATCAGAAAGAGCAGATCAAATTCCGCCGGGAGGAGCTGGAACGGTACTTCCCCGGTTACTGTACGGATCAGAAGATCAAGCAGGATATTCTGGCGGGTCTGGAGCTGCTGAAACGTCAGAGAGAGCGCAACCGGGACCGGGATGCACGATGAGGGATGTACAGGATATCGATTATGGATAATACCCGCGAACCCAAGACGGAGCCCATTGATCAGATCGTAATAGATCCGATGCATGATGAGATGCAGATCCCGGACCACGCAATCCGCCGCATTGCGCGGTTTCTGCTGCCCAAAATGCAGGCAGAATTCATGCAGAAGGCACAATCCGATGAAACCCGCAACGGGTGAGCGCTTGCTCACCCTTACATATCCCGCACATTTGCAGGCAGATTCAAAATCAGTATAATGTTTAGCAAGGAGTGAATCTCATGAAAGCAGTGATCTATGCGCGGTATTCATCGGACAGCCAACGGGAAGAATCCATTGAGGGACAGATCCGGGAATGTACGGAATATGCCGAGCGGAGCGGCATCACAATTCTCAGGAGTTACATCGACCGTGCGCTCTCCGCCCGGACCGCAGACCGACCGGAGTTTCAGCGTATGATCCGGGACAGCGAAACCGGACTGTTCGACACAGTTCTGGTGTGGAAGCTGGACCGGTTCTCCCGGGACCGCTATGACAGTGCCCACTACAAACACATTCTGAAGAAGAACGGCGTCAAGGTGATCTCCGCCAAAGAAAACATTTCAGACGGACCGGAGGGAATCATTCTGGAGTCCATGCTGGAGGGGTATGCCGAATACTATTCGGCAGAGCTGTCTCAGAAAATACAGCGTGGTCAGATGGAGAATGCTATGAAATGCAAAAACAATGGTGGAAATACACCCCTGGGCTATTACGTGGACAAGACCACCCACGCCCTCGCAATCGACTCTCTGACAGCACCTGTCATTTCGGAAATCTTCACGCGCTATGACAGTGGCGACAGCATCCGGGATATCACGGAATCTCTGAACCATCGGGGTCTCAAGACATCCAAGGGAAAGGGGTTCACCATTGGCGGCGTCAGTCTGATTCTCAAAAACAGGAAGTACATCGGGGAGTACAAATACAAGGATGTAATCATCCCGGATGGAATCCCGGCGATCATCGACAAAGACATGTTTGAAAGGGTGCAGCAGAGAATGGCGATTAACAAAAAGGCTCCGGCACGAACAAAAGCGGATCATGAATATTTACTGACCACAAAGCTGTTCTGCGGGACCTGTGGACGGATGATGGCCGGTGAAAGCGGAACCAGTGCAAGCGGCGGCGTCAAGTATCACTACTACAAGTGCGGCGGGGCAAAGCGCCACCTCGGATGCAAGCGGAAGCCTTTGAAGAAAGACTGGATCGAAAAGGTCGCGGTTGTACTTACCATTAACACAGTTCTGACCGACAGAAACATGGATCGAATTGCAGATGCGGTTGTCATCATGCAGGATGAGGAAGACACCATGATTCCCGCATTAGAGCGTCAGCTCCGCGATTGCGAGAAGGGCATCAACAATCTGCTCAATGCCATACAGGCGGGCGTACTCACATCATCCACAAAAGAACGTCTGGAACAGTTGGAGCAGCAGCGGGACAACCTCAGCTGCGAAATCCTCCAGAGAAGAATGGAACGGCCTAAATATACGAAAGAGGAAATTGTTCGGTGGATCGGCCGGTACAAATACGGCAACATTGACGACAAAGACTACCAGAAGGAGATCATCGATACTTTCCTCAATTCGATCTATGTATACGATGATCGGCTGGTATTTACCTACAACTATAAGGACGGAACGGAGACGCTGACCCTGGAAGAGATCGAAGCGGCGTTCGGTTCGGATTTGACGCAGTATGCTCCACCAGTGAAAGCAGCGCCGAAACCTGTTGGTTTCGGCGCTGCTTCTGTCTGCCCTGAACGATTCCCCCCGGCGCTGAAATCAGGCGCAGGAGCAAAGGACCCGCTCTATGGGTTGGAATATTAACTTTCTGTTGTATTTGTACCGAACCGATTGCAAACAGGCGTCCCAACGGTTATATTCTTTTTAGAGTCCGTACTATGCGAATTCGGAATAAGGAGGATGAATATGAAACTACGACGGCTGATTGCGCTGCTCCTGGCGGTGCTGGCGATCTGGATGTTCACGATTCCGGTCCTGGCGGACGGTCCTGAGGGAGCGGCTCCGGCGGAGAGCGAAGATACCGCCGCGGAAGAGATTCCGCAGGGCAACCAGATGGAGGGGAACTGGATCTATGAGGTTTCCCAGCCCATGGGCATGGGCGGCCCCGGCGGTCCCGGCGGTCCTCCTCCGGGAGGAATGCCCGGAGGAATGGGCGGCTTTGATCCCTTTATGATGGGCGAGGTCGATCCCACGGCTACTCTGCTCTGGGGAGACGGCAATGAAAAGACCGGGAACGTTGTGATGATCCCGGCCGCTTTGGGCGGATATGAGGTCACCACCATCGGTAACGGCGCCCAGACCATTTCTTCCAACAACAAGAACGACGATGTGTATGTGCTGTTTGCCGAGGGGATCACCACGTTTTCGCCCCGGATGATCTACGACTACAACTCCACCAGCGGATGGTCCATTCCCGAGAGCGTGACCTCCATTGCGGACGGGACCTTCCTGTCCTGCCCGGGTACGTTCTACGGCGTGTCCGGTTCCGCTGCGGAGACCTACGCCGCATCGGACGCCTCCCGGGATTTCGTGGACTATTCTGCCGACGGCAGCGCCGCGTTCTCCGTCACGTCTGAGGACGGCGGTTATATCCAGCCCAACGGCACCTATTATCTGCCCTCCGGCATGCTGGACGGCAATCATAAGATCACGTTCCGCATCGTGGCGGATTATCAGTATCAGATCGACTCCCTGACCGTGGACGGCACGGACATCCCGGAAGCTGTGGGTAAGAGCGAATATGATCTGGAGTACACTTTCACGGCGGGCTCCGGCGGCATCACCGTCGCCTTTGCGGAGGACCCTGACGACAGCCGGGATCCTGCGGCCATGGCCCAGTCCTTCGATTACGACGCACCGGAGATCGTCAAGGGCGCGGTGGCCGACGGGGCGGAGCTGCCGGAGGACGTGTATGACTACATCGGCGTGAACACTGGCTCCACCGCGAAATATGACAACACCATGGGCATTTCCACCGGCGCCTATTACGCCGCAGACGGGAAGGTCTACAAGATGGTCAAGGCGTATCAGGACACCGACGAGGCCAAATATATGTCCAAGGCGGAGGCCATCAACGGCGTCTATGAGGCGGACAAGCTGGTCTTCGGCAAGGACTATGACCTGATCCGGCTGTACAACTACTATGAGGACGTCCAGTCCGGCCCGGCCCGGGGCGTGGTGCAGCTGTACTGCACCTATCTCTACCAGGAGATCTCTCCGGAGGATGTGGAGCCGGTGAACCGTGTGGACAACAGCCACATCAATACCGCGTCTGTCTTTGTGCAGGCAGGGGGAGACTTGACCCTCAGCGACTTCACCTCCTACTGCTACACCGCCGGGAAGGGTCCCTCTGAAGCGGGCAACTTCTTCGGCATGGGATCTGCGATCCACGCCGACGGCGGCGACGGGACTTCTCCCGCCACCACGATCATCAACAAGGCAACATCTTCCCTGACTCTGCGCAATCCGCAGGTCCTGGGCACGGTGAACTCTGTCTATGCCACGGCCCACGGCGTCATTGAAATCGAGGGCGGCAATATCTTCTCCTGCTCTTCCGGCGGCCACGGGCCCTATGTCTCCGCAGGCGGCGACATCCTCCTCAACACGGAGGGGACGGACCTTGTGCTGGAGGACGGCATGGTGAACCGGGTCACCGAAAACCTGACGGCGGCCAAACGGCCCGACCGGGATCTGGGCACCATGGCCCGGAATGCAGAGGGCAGCATGGAGGGCGTCTATCAGGAGCATCCGGAGGACGTGACGGTGATTGTGACCGGCGACGAGGCGGGAACCGCCCTGGCCACCGACTCCGGCGGCGGCGTGATCGTGGCGAACCAGGTGGTTACAAAGACCTTCGGCCTTCGCTGCGCCGGCGTCTACTCCATCGGCTCCAATGAGTCCTGGGTCTACTGCTACAACTCCAGCCTGACCTCCTATCTGGATGCGGGACTCTGCTCCGCTTCCGGCGGCTATATCTTCGCCTATAACTGCGACATCGGCGGCGTCATGGGGATCAAGTGCCGGGCAGGCGGAACCTCCGACGCGGAGGAGACCGGCGTGCATGTGACGAACTCCAGAGTAGCGGCCTACTTTGACGCGGAGGAAATGAAAAACGCCTACGACGTGGGCGACGCTGAGACCATGCGGGAAAAACTCAGCTCCGGCGAGATCGACATCGATCAGATCGGCGTGGGGTATTCCCAGCTGAATATGTTCCTGGACAAGGCGAACAATCCGAAGTTCTATGAGGATTCCCTGGACTGGTGGTTCACGGACCGTTCCAAGACTCCCGGCTATTCCGGCGGCAACAAATTCGCGGTGATTTATGTGGAGAATTCCTCCACGCCGATCTACGTGGAGGCGTCCAAGCTGGTGAACCGGAACTATGAGGAGTACGGAGATCCTTCCAAACTGGAAGAGGGCATGACTCCTGCGGACAACCTGCTCCTGAGCGTGGAAGGTGCGGGCTCCGCCACGATCTTCTTCAAGGACGAGAACGATCAGACGCCCTGGGACCTGACCGGAGAGGAAGCGGGAACCACGGAATTGACCGGCGACTTCTACATCGGCGCTTACTCCCAGGGAGGCGGCGGCCCCGACGTGGGCAACGGTCCCAATGCGGCGGCGCTGTATTTTGAGAACTCCCAGTGGGAGGGCACCGTCCTTTACGGCGATTATCTGGACGGTCAGGACATCACCGGCGAATGCACGCTGAGCTTTGACTGGGATTCCCAGTGGAAGGTCACGGGGGATACCTATGTGGCGGATCTGGAGCTGATGGATCCGGAGAGCATCACCGCGGACACGCCTGTCACCGTGTATTTCGGCGCAACGGAGTCCGTGGTGGCCGGAACGTATGGCAACGTGACGCTGGTCGGCCCCGGCGTGGATGCGTGGCCGGAGCGTCCGGAGCCCGAAGAAGAGCCTGCACCCGAGACGGCGCCGGATGCGGTGGAGCCGGAGGCTTCCTCCGCAGTTGAGGAGACTGCGTCTTCTGCGGAAGCGGCGCCTGAACGTGAGGAAACTGCGGAAGCCGAGGCAGAAATCTCCAATGCCGAGCCTGCCCGGAATGGGGAAACTTCCGGCCGGGGCATTTCCGGCGGCGCCATCGCCGGGATTGCAGCTGCGGTCGTGGTGATCGGCGGCGGCGCGGCCTTCGCGATGCGGAAAAAGAAGAAGTAAAGACAGGCAGCAGCCGCTTCGTCCTGCGGGATGGAGCGGCTGCTTTTTCTGCAATTCTTTTTGAGCTGTCGAAATGTGCCGGGGTGGTTGATTTCGTTTGATGTGATTGAGGATTGTGAGGGTTCGTGGTATGCTATAAAAGCAATACAGCAGCGTAAAGGTTGACATAATATGTTTAAGCGTGCCGGGAGACCGGCCGCAGAAAGGAGCCGATCGTATGAATCCCTATTATCCCAATTTGCTCTCCCCGCTGCAGGTGGGGAATGTGATCCTGAAAAATCGGATGATCTGTCCTCCTTCGGAGCCTCACCACGCCCAGGCGGGGGAGAACTGGCCCTCGGACAATCTCATTGAGTGCTACGCGGAGCGGGCCAGAGGCGGTGCCGCCATCGTCACCTGCGACGGCAACAGCTTCGGCACCCGGAAAGGCGGAAACGGATGGGATGCCTCTGACCCTGACGCCCAGATCTATATGTCCCAGATGGCGGACGCGGTCCACTTCTACGGCGCCCGGGCCCACGGCGTCATTATGATGTTCGCCCCCATGGGCCAGGACGCCTCTGCCAATGTGCCCCAGATCCGCATGATGCCCGGTTCCAAAGCCACGCTGACCTCCGATAAGACGGAGATCCCCACGGAGAAGCTCTATGAGCTCATTGAGCAGTACTCCGACCTGGCCAAGCACATGGCTGACTGCGGCTTTGACGGCACCTACATTCATATGTCCTACCGGATGGTCCTGCCGGGCCGGATGCTCTCCCCCATCACCAACCGGCGGACGGACGAATTCGGCGGCAGCTTTGAAAACCGGATCCGGTTCTCCCTGCTGCTGTGCAGGCGGATCAAGGAGAAGTGCGGCAGGAACTTCACCATCGAGGCATCCATCTCCGGCCACGACATCGAGCCCGAGGGCTGGAATCTGGACGATACGGTCGCCTTCGCAAAGGCCGCCGAGGGCCTGATCGATATCCTGACCATCCGCTCCATGGAGCTGGATAATCAGCATCCCACCGGGTTTGCCAAATCCAGAACACCCTTCCTCTACATGGCGGAATACCTCAAGCAGCACGGCGTCAAGCAAGCGGTGGCCGCCTCCGCGGGATTCTTTGACCCGGAGGACTGCGAGCAGGCCATCGCCCAGGGCAAGGCGGACCTCCTGAGCATGGCCCGGGCCTACGTCTCCAACCCCAACTACGGCCAGCTGCTCTATGCGGGCAAAGCCAATGAGATCATTCCCTGCCTCCGCTGCAACAAGTGCCACACCCCGAACCATCAGCTGACGGTCTGCGTGGTGAATCCGCGCTTCGGATCGGAGAAGACCATGGACCGGCGCATCACGGCTCCGGCCGGGCAGAAGAACGTGGCCATCATCGGCGGCGGTCCTGCAGGCATGAAGGCCGCCATCGTGGCGGCGGAGCGGGGCCATCAGGTGACGATTTACGAGAAAAACGACCATCTGGGCGGCATGATCGACCACAGCCGGTATGCCTCCTTCAAATGGCCCATGCTGAATCTGCTGAAGTATTTCGAGCGGAAGTGCGCGGAGAATCCCAACATCACGATCCATCTGGACTGTGACCCGGAGCCTGCGTGGCTGGAGGCGCAGGGATACGACGTGGTGATCGCCGCCACCGGATCTGTGCCCATCGTTCCGCCCATCCCCGGGATCGAGACCGCCATTCCCGCGACCCGGGCCTTCGGCCACGAGGAGTTCGTGGACGACAATGTGGTCATCATCGGCGGCGGCGAGATCGGCGTGGAGACGGGCCTGCATCTGGCCCAGCAGGGCAAAAAGGTCACCGTCATCGAGATGAAGGACGTGGCTGCGGAAGAGGCCAGGCGCGTCCACTACTACAACATGTTCATCGATGCGGTGGAGGAGTATGCGGACAACCTGAACATCATCCTGAAGGCCACCTGCACCGGCATTGACGCCCAGGGCGTC
Source organism: Oscillospiraceae bacterium (assembly GCA_902778525.1). GTDB lineage: Bacteria > Bacillota > Clostridia > Oscillospirales > Oscillospiraceae > HGM13006. The sequence goes on from CACYXZ010000007.1 coordinate 15,101, forward strand.
TCCTACCGGGACGAGGCAGGGGAGACCCACACGGTTCCGGCGGGCACGGTCCTCCTGGCGGCAGGCATGCGCTCCGACATCACCGGCGCCGCCAGGTATATGAATTGCGGCAAGGCCTTCTATACCATCGGCGACTGCGGCCAGATGGGCAACCTGCAGACCGCCATCCGCAGCGGCTACTGCATTGCCAACAGCATCTGAGGAAGAGAGGAAGGATGGAGGCGGAGCGATGACGGAAAAGGAAAAAATGCTGTCGGGAATGCTCTATGACCCGGCAGACAGGGAACTCTCCACGCTCCGGGCCAAGGCCCATCGGCTCAGCGCGGAATACAACGCTACCTATGAAACCGAGGAGACGCGCCGGAGGGAGATCCTGCGGGAGCTCATCCCCGACCAAGGGGCGGGGGTATATCTCCAGGGTCCGGTGCAGTTTGATTACGGCTGTTTTACGTCGATCGGAGAAAACACCTACGCGAATTTCAATTTCACCTGCCTGGACTGCTGTCCGGTGCACATCGGCAGCAACGTGTTCTTCGGCCCCAATGTGTCGATCCTGACCCCAATGCATCCGCTGCGGTGGCAGGAGCGAAACCTGTACCGCCGGGAGGACGGGGTAATGACGGACAGGGAATATGCCCGTCCCATCACCATCGAGGACAACTGCTGGATCGCCGGAAGCGTCACGATCTGCGGCGGCGTCACCATCGGCGCCGGCAGCGTCATCGGCGCCGGCAGCGTCGTGACCAGGGACATTCCCGGCGGCGTGATCGCGGCAGGTGTTCCTTGCCGGGTGATCCGGGAGATCACGGACGACGACAAGATGTAAACGAAAAGAAATCAGGGCCTCCGGCTGTGCCGGAGGCCCTGAGCTTTTCATATGTTGGAGCCTGAAAGGAACTGAATCAGAACAGGCCCATCAGGTTGAAGGCCACGATCAGACCGGAGAACACGATGGAGACCGTGGACACCAGCTTGATCAGGATGTTCAGGGAAGGACCGGAGGTATCCTTGAAGGGATCGCCCACGGTGTCGCCCACAACGGCAGCCTTGTGCTGATCAGAGCCCTTGCCGCCGTGGTTGCCCCGCTCGATGTACTTCTTGGCGTTGTCCCAGGCGCCGCCGGCGTTGGACATGAACACCGCCATGGCAAAGCCCGTGACGGATACGCCGCCCAGCAGGCCCACAACGCCGGTGGGTCCAAGGATCAGACCGGTGACGATGGGAACGATAATGGCCAGCAGCGCGGGAACCACCATCTCGTGAAGAGCGCCCTTGGTGCACATGGCAACGCAGGCCTGATAGTCAGGATCTGCCTTGTAGTCCATGATGCCGGGGATCTCCTTGAACTGACGGCGGACCTCCACCACGATGGACTGGGCAGCGGTCTGCACAGCGCTCATGGTAAAGGCGGAGAACACGAAGGTCAGCATGGCACCCACGAACAGGCCAACCAGAACCGTGGGGCTGGTCAGGGTGAAGTCCAGAACCTCGGGGGTCTTGTCCTGCACGATGTTCACATAGGACACCAACAGAGCCAGCGCGGTGAGAGAGGCGGAGCCGATGGCAAAGCCCTTGCCGGTGGCGGCGGTGGTGTTGCCCAGAGAATCCAGCGCGTCGGTACGGTCGCGGACTTCCTCGGGAAGACCGGCCATCTCGGCGATGCCGCCGGCGTTGTCGGCCACGGGGCCGTAGGCGTCGGTGGCCAGGGTGATGCCCAGGGTGGAGAGCATGCCGACGCCGGCGATGCCGATGCCGTAGAGGCCCTGGTTGAAGGCGTCGGAGAACAGTCCGTCATGGAGAGAACCGCCGGCGCAGAAGAAGCTGATGATAACAGCGGCGCCCACGATCAGAATGGAGGCCATGGTGGACTTCAGGCCCAGGGAGATACCGCCGATGATGATGGTGGCGGCGCCGGTCTCGGAAGCCGCGGCCAGCTCCTGGGTGGGCTTGTAGTTGTCAGAGGTGTAGTACTCGGTGAAGTAACCGATGGCGCAGCCGCCCACCAGTCCGCAGAGGATGGCGATGAAGATGCCGATCTTGCCCATGATGACCATGGTGAGGATCAGAGCCACGATGGCGGCCACGATAGCGGCGGCGTAGGTGCCGGTCCGCAGGGAGGTCAGCAGGGACTTCTGGGTGGCGTCCTCCTTGGTCTTGACCAGGAAGGTGCAGACCAGGGAGCAGAGCATGCCGGTCACGGCGATCATCAGGGGCAGCAGCATGCCCTTGAAGCCGTAACCCGCGGTGGCGGACAGCGCAAAGGTGGCCAGAATGGAGCCCACATAGCTCTCATACAGGTCCGCGCCCATGCCAGCCACGTCGCCCACGTTGTCGCCCACGTTGTCGGCGATGGTGGCGGGGTTCCGGGGGTCGTCTTCAGGAATACCGGCTTCCACCTTGCCCACCAGGTCGGCGCCCACGTCGGCAGCCTTGGTGTAGATGCCGCCGCCCACACGGGCAAACAGCGCCATGAAGGAAGCGCCCATGCCGTTCATGACCATGATGTTGCCCAGCTGGACGGGATCGGAGATGCCGAAGCCGAACCGCAGCAGGCAGAACCACATGGTCACATCCAGCAGGCCCAGGCCCACCACGGTGAAGCCCATGACGGAGCCGGAGGCGAAGGCCACCCGCAGGCCCTTGTTCAGGGACTCGGAAGCGGCCCAGGCGGTACGGGCGTTGGAGGAGGTGGCGATCTTCATGCCGATAAAGCCAGCCAGCATGGAGAAGATACCGCCGGTGAGGAACGCGAAGGGGGTAAACATGGCGAGCATGCCTGCAAAAGCCATGATCAGAAGGATCACAAACACAATGGCGAACACCTTGGCCACGGTCAGGTACTGATGCTTGAGGTAAGCATTGGCACCGTCCCGGATCGCCTGAGCGATCTTCACCATTTTGTCGTTGCCCTCAGAGTGCTTCATCACGTGTCCGCGCTGAATGAACGCAAATGCCAGTGCGACCACAGCGCCGATGAAGCCAATCAGAAAATAGGTTTCCAACAACAAACACTCCTTACTTAGTTTTTTGCTACTTAAATATTCTACCATATTTCCCCGGGAATGCAAGCGTTTCCGCAGGAATTTCGGAAAAACAGAGAATCGCGGAAACCGGGAGACGGACAGCGCGCAAGTTGTGCTTGTATTTTCCTTGAAAATAGGCTATATTGGGAATGACCAAGGAGGGACTGACATGACCAATCAGCAGATCATCGGCTTTGAAGTCAAGCCCGTAACGGAAAAAACCGGGTTTCTGGGACGAAAGAAAACAGAGGATCAGATCCTTCAGATTCAGGTTCCCGGGGGGAATATCTTTCTGCGGAAGAGCACGCTGCAGGCGGCGGGAAGCAACTGGGTGAGATTTAAACGCCGGATCGAACGGATGGCGGCGGAAAAGGAGATCCCCTTTACGGATTACACCATGGAAGACTGAAAACAGGCCCCGCACCTTCCGGTGCGGGGCCTGTTTGTATGCTGTCAGGTTTCGTTGAGGTCCAGCTTGTAGGTACACAGCCGGAACAGGAACGTGGCCATCTGGGCGCGGCTAATCCTTCGGTCAAACCGGTCCAGGATCTGTTCCAGCTCTCCGACAGAGCCGGTGAGGAAGCTCTCCTCGTAGCACCAGACCAGCGCCGGAAGCTCCTCTTCTCCGATTTCGGGATAGTCCTCCGCCGCCTGGAGAAGCTCCGCTTCCTCCACGTCCGTGGCAACGCCCGAGAGCTGCGCATACCGGTACATCAGCAGGGATGCGGTGCGGTAGTCCACCCGGTCGTGGAAATTGTCCTGCTTGTCGCCGTCGCGTACCAGCCCGGTTTCAAAGGCCCAGCAGACCGCGTCATAGTATTCATAGTCGGTGCTGTTGAAGCGACTGTTTTCATAGCCCTTCGGCAGGAATTCGTTGGAGGTCTCCGGGCAGCCGGCGATCCGGTAGAGCACGTCGCAGAATTCGCCCAGCGTCGTGACGTATTTTCCGCCGAAGACCGTCTCGCTCTCGGGCTCCACATAGCCGTTCCGGTACATGTAGGACACGCCGGCCTGATAAAAGATGTTGGTGATGTCCTCGAACACCACGGTCTCTGCATCCGCGACGTCGTTTTTCCGGTGGTCGAACACATGGCCGTAGTAGTCGTTCTGCAGGATATCGGCAGAGATCTGGAATTTGTTGTCCACATACATCCGGTACATGTTCAGGGTATCCATATCGACTTCATCCGTCTCGTCTGCTGCGGTCAGCGTTTCCGTGCCCGCGTCATAGCGGAAGCGGTCCGTGAGGAAGCTCTCCTCCGCCAGCACCGCGATGTGGGGGCCGCTGGAAAAGACGTCGGTGCCGGCCAGCAGCCGGGAGTCATACTCCGCGCCCATCAGGTTCAGCAGAGTGGGGAGGATGTCCGCGGTGGAGCAGTATTCTTCCACCTCGATATTCTCCTTCAGGCCCGGGGCGTAGCAGATAAAGCTGTTGCGGTATTTCTCAAAGGTGGTGTCCAGGGGCTGCCCGGCCAGCTCGTTGTATTCCTGCTCGCTCAGACCGTAGGGATAGTGGTCGTTGGTCAGGACGATGCAGGTCTTGTCCAGGATTCCCTCCTCCTTCAGCCGGTCCACCAGGTATTCGAGCGCGTATTCCAGCTCCAGGTTGCAGGCGATAAAGGCCTTGACGGGCATGGAGTAGGGCAGGGATTCCACCTGCGCCCGGTTTTTCGCGCTCATGGCGTTGTGCCAGTTGTACTGGTAGTGGCCGCTGAAGGTCATGTAATAGGCGTGGAAGGGTCCCTCGCTGTCGATGTAGTCGTCGATGGAGGCCTCGATCATCTCCAGATCGGAGGAGGGCCAGTCCACCGTGATATTGAGGCCGTTGTCTGCGGACTTGAAGGTGTATCCCATGTTGGGATGGGTCAGGTTCCGGTTGTAAAAATCCCCGATGTAGTTGTGATAGGCCCAGGTACTGTAGCCTTCGGCCCGCAGGGCATTGCCCAGACAGAAGGGCAGGTAGTTGCTCTTGGACTGGTCGAAGCTGGAGTCCGTCTTGGTGCGGGACATATCCGGATAGAGGCCCATGCACATGGTGTATTCGCCGTTGGTGGTCACGGACTGGAAGGAGCCGTAGTAGTTCTCAAAGAGGATCCCGGTGTGGGACATCTCGTAGAGCATGGGAGTCAGCTCCTCGGAGATCAGCCAGGGCGAAAAGGATTCGGCGCAGATGGTGATGAGGTTGTAGTCCTTCAGCAGTCCGGTGTAGTCGTTCTTCCGGGTGGGGAGTACCGTGGAAAAATACTCGTCCAGACGCTGGAGATTCGGGTCGTCGGTGGACTCCTTCAGCTTCTGAAAGTCGATGTCCTCGATCACGTTGTATTCCCGGCTGGAGTATGTCTCGGGCTCCTTCGTGGTGCCCAGGGAGACCTCGTTCAGCTTCCCCTGATCCTGACCGACGCCGAGGAGCATGTAGCGGAGCTCCTGCTCCGTGGTGGCCAGCATGCCCACGTTCTTATAGCTCATCTCCGTGGAGGTGTTCACATTGGTGAAGATCTCATAGACGGAGAAGGGCTCTCCCTTTCCCGTGACCATCAGACCGGCAGTCAGCACGATCAGAACCAGAAGAATTCCGAAGGAACACAGGGCCTGACGCCAGCGCAGCCGGTATCTGGGGGCCTTCCGGAGGATCAGGGTCAGCACCAGCACGATCAGCGGGACCAGAAGCAGCAGGATGGGCAGAATGTTTTTCTGGATGCCGTAGAGGATCTGCTGGCCGAAGTTTGTCACCACGTCGCCGCCCATCTGCACCTGGCTGATGGGCATGAGACTGCCGAAGATGGAGTTGTAGACAAGCTGCACCTCCGCCAGAACTGTCTGCAGCAGGGTCAGCGCCACCGCCATGATCCGGCCGGGGATCTTCGGCAGGGAGGAGGCAACCAGGGAACAGATCAGCGCCTCCATCAGCGCGAAGAGGATCGGATAGAGGATCCGGATGTTGATGCTGCGGAAGATGCACATGTGCAGACATAGCTCCAGATAGATGCTCACAAATGCGAAGGTCAGAAGGCTGCCCCGCCATTCCCGCCAGAGCGTCCGGCGCAGTACCGGCCCGCTGACCGGCATGGCGGAGGAGCGGGTATTTTCTATATCAGTAAACGTCGAAGGCATTGCCATGACTCCTTTCTGTCAAAAGACAATACTACCGCAGTTTCCGACAAAAAGCAACCGGATTTCACGCAGACAACAGGACTTTTGTGAAAAAATGATGGAGAGAACCACCCGAAAGGGTGGCTCTCCGTTTTTTTGCACCGTATTATCCGCCGAAAACCGCCAGCAGGAAGCCGGCTGCCACAGCGGAGCCGATCACGCCGGCCACATTCGGGCCCATGGCGTGCATCAGCAGGAAATTGGAGGGATTGGCCCGCTGGCCCTCTTTCTGAGAGACCCGCGCGGCCATGGGCACGGCGGACACGCCTGCAGACCCGATCAGGGGATTGATTTTCCCGCCGGAGAGCCGGTACATGAGCTTGCCCAGCAGCAGTCCGCCCGTGGTGGCCAGCTCAAAGGCCAGCAGGCCGAGGACGATGATGAACAGCGTCTGGGGGGTCAGGAACCGGTAGTAGACCGCAGTTGCGCCCACGGAGGTGGACAGGAAAATGGTGACGATATTCATCAGGGCGTTCTGAACGGTGTCGGAGAGGCGGTCAGTGAGGCCGGACTCCTTGAACAGATTGCCCAGCATCAGGCAGCCCAGCAGCGGCGCCACGGAGGGCAGCAGCAGGACCACAAAGATCGTTACCACAATGGGGAAGAGGATCTTCTGCTGTTTGGAAACGGGCCGGAGCTGTTCCATTTTCGTCTCCCGTTCCTCTTTGGTGGTCAGCAGCTGCATCAGCGGCGGCTGGATCAGCGGGATCAGCGCCATATAGGAATAGGCGGCGATGGCGATGGGGGCCAGATAGTCCGGCGCCAGCTTGGAGGTCAGCCAGATGGCGGTGGGGCCGTCCGCCCCGCCGATGATCCCGATGGAGGCCGCCACCTCCGGCGCGAAGCCGAACACGCCGATGGCCAGCAGGAACGCGGCGAAAATGCCGAACTGGGCCGCAGCCCCCAGCAGCAGGGATTTCGGGTTGGCCAAAAGGGGACCGAAGTCCGTCATGGCGCCGACGCCCAGAAAGATCAGGGAGGGATACAGGCCGGATTTTACGCCGATATACAGAATATCCAGCAGGCCGCCGTCGTGGATGATGTCCGTCAGGCGGATCTCTCCGGCAATGTAGGCGTCCCACAGCTCCGGGTGGTACATCTCAGATCCGGGCAGGTTCGTAAGCAGCATGCCGAAGGCGATTCCAACCAGCAGCAGCGGCTCAAACTTCTTGACCAGACCCAGATACAGCAGGCAACAGGCGATGACGATCATCACGATCTGGCGCCAGTCCGCTCCCAGCATATAGAACCCGGAGGTCTGCCAGAGCCGGGAAATGGTTTGCAGTATTTGTTCCATGGCAGTTTCCTCAGATAATGATGAGCGTGTCGCCGGTGGCGACCATGGCGCCCTTCTCGACGGCGATCTTCCGAACGACGCCGTCGGCGGGAGCCAGGACCTCATTCTCCATCTTCATGGCCTCGATGAGCATCAGGACCTGGCCGGATTTCACGGCCTCACCCTCCTGCACGGAGATGCTCAGGACGTTTCCGGGCAGGGGAGCCTTGATGGCGGTCCCTTCCGCATCCGAGGCGGCGGATGCTTTCCCGGGAGCCGGGGCGGTCGCGGCAGGCTGCGGAGCGGGGGAGGGCGGAACCGGCGCCTTGGCCTCATACTCGTCCAGCAGGATCGCTTCGCCCTTTTCCACTTCCACTTCATAGGTCCTGCCCTGCAGGGTGATTTTGTATTTCATCTCAGTGCTCCTCCTTTACTTCCCGGATGGAAATGAAGCGCAGTTCGTTGATGGGGGTGTGCAGCTCGTCGGCGATGATCGCCATGATCAGCGCGGCAGTGCGGGGATCGGTGTCATAGAGTTTGACCTCGCCTGCGCTGCCCGGCGCGGGCGGCTGCGGTTCCGGCGGCACCGGCGTCACGTCCGCCCGGATGGGTCTGGGACGGCGCTCGATCCGGTCGCCGATGGAGGTCATGAGCATGATGATGACCATCAGCAGCACCAGCGCCGCGAATACCACCAGGATCCCCAGAAGAGAGTCAAGCAGTGCGGTTCCAAAGCTCATCTCATTCCACCCTCTCTATGCTGTACCGGGTGATCTTGGACTCCAGAGCTTCCCGCTTGACGAAGAACCGCTCCGCCACCTGGGGGAAGAGAATATAGCTCAGCACGTCCTCCTCGCAGCGGGCCCGGTTTCCGAGTGCCTGTTCCGCCGTCTCGAAGGTGTCCTTCGGCAGCGTGTCGGCATAGCGGCCCTGAATCGGCTGCTCCCGGCCCAGGATCTTTTTCCGGACCTCCGGATCGATGGGCGCGGGGGTGGTGCCGTATTCGCCGCGGCAGTAGGCCCGCAGCTCCGCACCGACGTTTTTGTACCGCTCGCCGGAGAGAACGTTTTGCACGGCCTGAGAACCGATGAGCTGACTGGTGGGCGTCACCAGCGGGGGATAGCCCATGTCCGCCCGGACCCGGGGCGTTTCCAGAAGCGCATCCTCAAATTTGTCCAGCGCGCCCAGGGTTTTCAGCTGGCTGAGGAGATTGGAGAGCATGCCGCCGGGGATCTGATAGGTCAGACACTGGGTGTCCGTGGTCAGCGAGATGGGGTTCAAAGTGCCGTCGGAAATGAATTCTCCGCGGATCGGCTTGAAGAAATCGGCCATCTGATGGAGCACGTCCGCGTCCAGTCCCGTCTCGAAGCCCAGTTCCCGCAGAGCGTAGTGCAGGGTCTCCGTCGCAGGCTGGGAGGTGCCCCCGGAGAAGGGGGAAATGGCGGTGTCGATCACGTCAGCCCCGGCCTCCGCGGCCTTGAGATAGGTCATGTAGGCCAGACCCGTGGTGCAGTGGGTGTGCAGGATCACCGGCAGATCCACCGCGTCCTTGATGGCCCGGACCAGGTCGTATGCGGCTTTGGGGGTCAGGATGCCGGCCATGTCCTTGATGCAGATGGAAGAGGCGCCCATAGCCGCCATCTCCCGGGCCAGCTTCACATAGGCCTCCAGCGTGTGAACGGGACTTGTGGTGTAGGCGATGGCGCCGGAGGCCTCCGCGCCGCAGGCCACGGTCTCCTCCATGGCGGTTTTCAGGTTGGTCACGTCGTTGAGGGCGTCGAAGATCCGGATGATGTCGATCCCGTTGCGGACGGAGGCCCGGACGAACCGGCGGACGATGTCGTCGCTGTAGTGCTTGTAGCCCAGGATGTTCTGGCCCCGGAGCAGCATCTGGAGCCTGGCGTCCGGCATTTTGGTCCGGATCTTCCGAAGCCGCTCCCAGGGATCCTCGGCGAGATACCGAAGACACACGTCAAAGGTGGCGCCGCCCCAGCACTCCACCGAATAAAACCCCGCCCGGTTCATGGATTCCAGAATCGGTTCAAACTTCTCATAGGGCATGCGGGTGGCGATCAGAGACTGGTTCGCGTCCCGCAGAACGGTTTCCGTAAATTGAACCTTCATGGCTCCTCCTTTCGGAACAATGCAATTTTTCCTTCATTCTATGGTATTATACCATAAAGTTTCTCACGTATCAAGACGTTACATACATTTCTGTCATCACGAATATTCATCAAATCGGTCAGGCAGTTCCGAAGAGATTTCCGTCAACCCCGATATCAGAAGCTGATCGGAAAGCGGAAAAGGACCATCGGCAGTACATCAAACGCATCGACCGGCTCGGGCGGGGGGCCTTGAGACGCTCATGGAAAAGGATTAAGCCTCACCGAAATTGTGAATTATTTCACAATAAATCGGCGATGATTCTTCTTTCTTCCCTCACAAAACTGCACTATTTTCTTCAATTCGTGATTCTGTTCAAGGATCTTTGCTTTAAAGGGGAAAAGTTCTGCGCTTTGCCCTAAAGATAATCGGGAAAACCTGTTGTATAATGGATACAGGTAATAACAGACAGTTCAGGAGAGAGGTGCGCAGATGAATCTCAGTCGACTGAAAAAACTGCTCAGCGGAGGCGGAGTCCGTGTCCCGCACCACAAGGATACGGCCAATTATCCCACGGAACAGCTGCCGCTGCCCCCAAAGATCGTGCTTCCCATGAATCAGCATGTGGGCGCGCCCTGCGAGCCCTGTGTGAAGAAGGGCGATCACGTCTATGTGGGGACCATGGTCGGAAAGGCGCCCAGCCCCATGAGCATGCATATTTTCTCCAGCGTTTCCGGAACGGTGTCCACCGTGGGACCGATCCTGTACAACACCGGAAAAGGAGATACGGTGGTGGTGGTGGATTCCGACGGACTCCAGGAGCCGGATCCATCCATCTGCCCCCCGGAGGTCCATGACCGGGAGAGCTTTATCAACGCGGTGAGCATGTCCGGTATCGTGGGCCTGGGCGGAGCGGGCTTCCCCACCGACATCAAGATCCAGCCGAAAAACCTCAGCGAGATCGACACCCTGCTGATCAACGGCGCGGAGTGCGAGCCCTATCTGACCACGGACAACCGGGAATTCCTGGAGCATCCGGACTCCATCCTGAACGGGATCCGGGCGTGCCTCGATTATCTGGGAATCCCCAGGGCGCTGATCTGCATCGAGGACAACAAGCCGGCGGCCATCGACCTGATGACCAGAAAGACGGCGGAGGATGAACGGATCTCGGTGTGCGTGCTGGAATCCCGGTATCCCCAGGGGGCGCAGAACGTGCTGATCTACAACGCCACCGGGCGGACAGTGCCCCGGGGCGCGCGGCACACCAGCGTGGGCGTGATGATGCTCAACGTCACCACGGTCTCGTCGGTGGGAAAGTACTTAAAGACCGGCATGCCGCTGGTGACCAAACGGCTGACGGTGGCCGGGGACGCGGTCCGGGACCCCAAAAATCTGGAGGTGCCCATCGGCACGCCCATTCAGGACGTGATCGAGTTCTGCGGCCTGCGGGAGGAACCCCACAAGGTCATCATCGGCGGACCCATGATGGGCTCGGCCCAGATGGACGTGAACTATCCGGTGACCCGGCAGAACAATGGCCTGCTGCTCTTCGGCGCCAAGGCGTCGGAAAAACCCAACGCCACGGCCTGCATCCGGTGCGGCCGGTGCATCAACTCCTGCCCCATGGGGCTCTCACCTCTGGCGATCCGGGACGCCTACGTCAAATATGACGCGGACCGGCTGGACGCGCTGATGGCGGACCTGTGCATCGGCTGCGGCACCTGCAGCTACGTTTGCCCGGCCAAGCGGCCTCTGACCCAGAGCGTGACGCTGGCCAAAAACTTCTTGAAAACCAAGCGGAACAGGGGGAAGAACTGAAATGGACAAACATACCAGCCATCTGGTGGTATCTCCCGTTCCCCATATCCGCAGCGCACTGACCACCCGGCGGGTCATGGGGAATGTGATCATCGCGCTGCTTCCCGCGCTTCTGGCCTCCACGCTGATCTTCGGCCTCCGGAGCCTTCTGGTGGTGGCGGTCACCACGGCGGCCTGCGTGCTGTGCGAATACCTCTGGTGCAGGATCCGCAGGCTTCCCAACACGGTGGGGGATCTGTCCGCGGTGGTCACGGGACTGCTGCTGGCCTTCAACCTGCCCTCCACCGTGCCCCTGTTCCTTCCCGTGATCGGCGCCATTACGGCGATCCTTGTGGTGAAGGAGCTCTTCGGCGGCATCGGCTGCAACTTTGCCAACCCCGCCATTGTGGGCCGGATCACCCTGGCGGTATCCTTCCCGGCCCGGATGACCAGCTACTTCTTTCCCGCTCCTCTGGTGGCGTGCGATGCGCTGACAGGCGCAACGCCGCTGGCGGTCACTGCGGAGAAGCTGTCCCTGCTGGATCTGTTTCTGGGCACCCATGGGGGCGTGATCGGGGAGACCTGCGCGCTGGCGCTGCTGCTGGGACTGATCTGGCTTCTGGCCACCCGCACCATCGAGCTTACGATCCCCCTGGTGTACGTGGGGACCGTGGCGGTGCTCAGCGCCCTGTGCGGACAGAACGTCCTGTACCAGGTGCTGTCCGGAGGCCTGCTGCTGGGCGCCATTTTCATGGCGACGGACTATACGACCTCGCCCTTCTTCCGGTCCGGCAAGATCATCTTCGGACTGGGACTGGGGATCATCACCTGCCTGATCCGGTTCTGGGGGAATATGCACGAGGGCGTCAGCTACTCGATCCTGATCATGAATCTTCTGGTGCCCTACATCAACGCGAAGTTCCGGCGGACGCCGATGGGAGGAGGGACCAGATCATGAGCGCCTGGAGTCAATCCGGCAAACCGATTTTGGTACTGGCCGTGGTCTGCCTGATCGCGGGGATCGTGCTTTCTTCGGCCAACGTCCTGACCGCGCCGGTGATCGCCGCCAACGAGGAGGCGGCCAACAACGCCACCTATTTCGCCGCGCTTCCGGAGGCGGACAGCTTTACTTCCGTTCCGTGCGAGATTTCCGGCGTTACCGCCGTGCTGCAGGCGGACAACGGCGCGGGATGGGTCATCACAGCCCAGGCCCGGGGATACGGCGGTCAGGTCCCCGCAGCGGTGGCCTTCTCCCCGGAGGGGGAGATCCTGCGCGTGATCATGATGCCCAACGAGGAGACCCCGGGACTGGGACAGAAGGTCACGGAGCCGGACTTTGCCGGACAGTTTTCCGGCATGGCGGCAGAGCCCCTTTCCCTGGAGGACATCGACGCGGTCTCCGGGGCGACGATCTCCTCCAGAGCGGCGGTGGCGGCTGTGGATCTGGCCATTGAAGCGTTTCAGAGCGTGACGGGAGGTGCGGCATGAATCAGAAACTTTCCATCGTATGGAACGGGATCCTGAAGGAGAACCCGTCCCTTCGCCTGGTCCTGGGGACCTGCCCGACGCTGGCGGTGACAACGCTGGCGGTCAACGGTCTCGGCATGGGACTGGCGGCCACTTTTGTGCTGATCTGCTCCGGGGCGGCGGTGTCCGCCCTGCGGAACGTGATCCCCTCCAAGGTCCGGCTTCCGGCCTACATTACGATCATCGCAGCCTTCGTGACGCTTTTGATGATGCTGGTCAAGGCCTATCTGCCGGCCCTCAACAGCGCGCTGGGAGTCTATCTGCCCCTGATCGTGGTCAACTGCATCATTCTGGGCCGGGCGGAGATGTTCGCCTCGAAGAACAAGGTGCTCGACTCCGCCCTGGACGGCCTTGGCATGGGGCTGGGCTTCACGCTGACGCTGGTGCTGATGGGCTCCATCCGGGAGATCCTCGGCAGCGGCACGTTCTTCGGCCTCGATCTTTTCATTCCCATGGACCCCATGACCGTATTCATCACGCCGCCCGGAGGATTCTTCGTCTTCGGAATCCTGATGGGTCTGGCGGTACTGCTGGAAAACCATACCGGACACCGGATCGAACGGAGATCCTCCTGCGAGGGATGCCCGTCTGCCGGCGTGTGCGGCGGAGAGGAGGGACAGGCATGATTGCGGCAAAGCTCGGCGCGATCTTTTTCAGCATGATCCTGGTGAACAACTACGTTCTGGTGAAGTTCCTGGGGATCTGCCCGTTTCTGGGCGTCAGCAAGCAGCTGTCCTCCGCGGTGGGCATGGCGGTGGCGGTCACCGTCGTCATGGCCATGGCGACGGCAGTCACCTGGCCCCTGCAGCAGCTTCTCGAGCGCTTTGACCTGGTGTATCTCCAGACCATCGCCTTTATTCTGGTGATCGCCGTGCTGGTGCAGCTTCTGGAGCTGTTCCTGAAGAAGTTCATTCCGCCGCTCTACGTGGCGCTGGGAGTCTACCTGCCCCTGATCACCACCAACTGCGCGGTGCTGGGCGTGACGATCCTGAACATCGACGAGGGCTACAGCTATATTGAGTCCCTGGTCTGTGCGGTGGGCGCGGGAATCGGATTCCTGCTGGCCATGGTCCTGTTCTCCGGCGTGCGCCGCCGGGTGGAGGACGCCAACCCGCCCAAGTGCATGGAGGGGCTGCCCATCACTCTGATCGCGGCAGCCATCACGGCCCTGAGCTT
>CACYXZ010000008.1 GCA_902778525.1 Oscillospiraceae bacterium
GGAAGAAAACGTCCGCGCCGAACTCGCCGTCGGCGTAGACCATGTACTCCGCGATGCCGGAGGCCAGCAGGGACTTTCCGCACTTTCGGCCCACCAGGCAGAAGACCTCCCGGAACTGCCGGAGCCCGTTCCCGTCCACGATGCCGAATATGCAGGAGATCATGGCCCGCTGCCAGAGCTCCAGCGTCACCAGCTGCGGGGCCAGTCGGCCCTTGGAGTGGTGGCAGAAGGTCTCGATGAAGCGCACGGCCCGGTTGGCCTTCCGGAGGTCCAGGAAGAAGGCCTTTTCCTCCAGGCCCCGGATGATGTACTCGTAGAGGGCCAGGATCCACTTCCCGGCGATGATCTCCCCGGACTTGATGGCCTGGTAGTATGCGTAGATGTAATTCGGCACCCCGCTCACGCGATCCCTCTCTGTCTTTCAAAAATCACCCGGCCAGAAAGCCGCCCAGCTTTGACTTTTTCACCTCTGCCGGACAGATCTCCAGCAGCTGCTTCGTGATGGCGGTCAGGTTCTTGGTGATGCTGATATGGGCGTCCGCCGCGGCGGAGCGCTTCACGCCCTCCTGGTCCTTGCCGTTGCGGTAGACCTCTGTCCAGCCGTTTGCGTTGAGCTCCGCTTCCAGGTCTTCCAGCGAGACGGTGTAGAAGGCGGCCCGCTCTATCAGCGAGGTCACGACCTTAAGCCGGTTGGCGTCGATGCCCCGGAAGATCTTAAAGAGCTCTCGCCGGCGCTTGGCGATCCGCTGTTCCCGGGTCAGCTCCGGCTTTGCCCCGGCCCTGGCTCCCGCCGCGCTTCCCGCTCTGGGCCCGGCAGACGTCCCGGATCCAGCAGAGGCTTCGGATCCAGCAGAGGCCCCGGTTTTCCCGTTTTCTCCGTCGATTTCGGAGGCGTTTTCGGCGGCCTCGGCGATCTCGCCGAAATTTTCAACAGCTAAAGCTGTTGCCGATTTTCTCAGATCATCTTCTCCCAAAAATCAACACCCCCTTCCGCGCCCAAGAGCGCCATAATCTAGAGGGACGGGCGGTATAGGTCACGGGGGTCAAAAAAAATTTTGAAGGGGGGAGGGTCATGCTTCCAATGCACGCACGCGGCCGTTGGCGTCAACCAAAAAGCGCTTGTCTCCGGCGTGGACTGCGGCGTGGCAGTCGGTGCAGAGTGCCATGAGATTGTCGAAGCTCAGGGCCACGGCCGGGTCCCCGATATTGTTCCGCGAAAGATGCTCCCGGTGGTGCACTACATCGGCCGGGCGAATGATGCCGGCCTTTTGACAGCGCTCACACATGCCGCCGACGCTGGACAAATAAGCATCCCGGCAGTCGTGCCAGGCCCCTGAATTGTAAAATGGCTGCGCCCATTCCTGTGCCATAGCTTACCCTCATCCGGATGGCTCCGGTCCCCGTCGGCGATTAGCGTCCGACACTCCCTGCAGATTTTTCTATGCTACCATTTTCCACCTAAAAAACTGCAAGGGCGTGCAAATATGCGGGCCGGTCACTTTGACCGCCCCGCGTATTCTCTCAGTGCCCGGCCATGCAGGTACTGCGCAGTCCGCTCGGATATGTACATGCGCCGGGAGATGGATCTCCAGCTGGCGCCTTCCAGGTAGCGCAAGGCCAGCACCTCCCGCAGGGTGCTCTCTTCTATGGCCTCAATGCGCGCCAGGATCCCGGACCGCTGCCGGTGCATGGCGGCCGTGTACTGCCCGATCTCATGGCGGACCTTGTCCAGGGCGTCACGCAGCTGCCCGGTCTGATCACCGTCCCTGGTGATCAGGCGCTCCAGGCGTGCCACGTCCCTGGTGCGGATGGCCTCCAGCGTCTGGATGTGGCGCTGGATCTGAATGACCTGTCGGAGCTCCGCCTTTGCCTGTGCTGCCGTCATGCTTTGACAGGCCTCCCTCTCCGGTTCCGCGTGGCGCACTCCGGACAGATGTACACCCCGGCGTAGAGCCGTGCCTGGCGGCTGACGTTCCAGCGCTGCCCGCACTGCTCGCACGTCTCATAGCGCGGCTTATCGTCCATGGGGTCCCGGTTGCCTGTAAAAACTGTTTTTCGATTCATAGTCGTTCACCTCGCTCTGCCTGGCCTCGGCCATCCTGTGCCGGAGCCGCCGCTGCCTGTATTCCCGATACCGCGCACACTGCCCGTGGCAGTCTGCGGTCCTGTCCCGGCACATGTAGCACGGTGCCTTCCCGATCATGCCCCCGTCCCCCTTCGTTCAGAAAATTTACACATTTACAAGGCAATCAAAAGGCAGCGGCCTAACACCGTCTGCCCGGCCGCCGCGCCGGCTCCACGATCTTCACATATTTGAAATATAAGTACCCGTACCGGGTGGCGCTGGCCTCCAGGAAGCGGTAGCCCTTTGGCGCCGCGGGCGGCCGCTCAATGCTGTACTCCCGGACGATCTCCCGGGCCGGTTCCTCCTCCGGCTGGTTGAAGCGGCCTGCCTGTTTCCAGTGGTGGCCGCCCTGCTCCGGCGTCCAGTGGTCGAAGAGGTAGTTAGCCAGGCCGGTGTAGTCCTGGCCCAGGTCCTGGCCGTCCTGCCAGTTGTGCTCCCGCAGGTGCTCCACCCGCTCCACCCGTCCATAGATCCAGCGGGACCGGATGATCTCCTCCGGGATGCCGTCGGAGACCATGTGCATGTGGATCCGGCTGGTGTGCCGCCCCCGGCCCATGTAGAGCCGCAGCCGGCTCTCCGGACAGACGTAGCGCAGCCGCCGGACGAAGTTGTCTCGGAGCCGCCGGGCCTCGGCGAAGGTGTGTACCTCCTCCTCGTCGGAGAAGGTGAGGGTGGAGTAGAGGGAGGCAGGGGAGAAAGTGGCGTTGAAGGTCCGGATGTGCCGCCGCCTGGAGATCCCCTCCCGGTGGGCGGCCCGCTCCTCCTCGGACGCGAAACGAGGACGCCGGGGCTGCGCTGCCCCCACGTCCCGCACGCGGTCGCCTATGTTGTAGACCATCTGCTCACAGATGGATCCGGAAAAGATCCGGCGTTTCACCCTCCGCATTGGAGCACCTTCCTTCTGTCAAAGCCGCTTGTGTCTGTCCCCGATCCCGCAGGATCAGGGACAGAGATAAAAGGCTTTTATGGGCTCATTGGCTGCCCTTGCCATCTATATGCTTGCCTCGGCGGTGACCACCCGGCTCATGCGCCGGGATACCCGGATCTCGCCCTTTGATCCGGCGCGGATCACGGCGGTGCCGCCGCCCGGGATCCCGACGCTCACGCTGGCGGCGTGGCCGGTACCCACCTCCGCCACGGCGCAGCGCAGGAGCTCATAGAGGGAGGCATGCTGCACCGGCGGCAGATGGTTGTACTCCTCCGCCCGCTCGCCGAAGATCTCCTCCAGGTGCTCCAGGGCCTCATCGATCTGAGCCTGCAGCCGCTGGCGGTGCCGGGCGTCCCGGCAGTCGCAGAACTCCCAGGCCACCTCATCCGGCGCGGCGCAGTCGCCGCACTCCACGGCCTGCCCGCAGTATTCACAAATGCCTACCATGTTCGATCCTCCTTAAAATGGTATATCTTCATCCTCATCCAGCCCGGCGAAATCGTTCTGGGGCAGCTGGTAGAGATCTCCGGTGTAGTCCGCCTGGATGTCCGCCCGGGAGGCGTCCACGGGCCGCAGATCCTCCCGCGGTCCCCGTCTGGGTGCCCCCTGTCCCTCCGTGGATCCGTAGGGGCGGGTCTCTGTGCCCGCCCGCGGCTCTTCACCCCGCTCCGCCCGCTCCGCGAAGTAGACGCTGTCGGCGACTACCTCCCAGCCGGTCCTGTTCTGGCCGTACTGATCAGCCCATTTGCGGGACTGCAGCCGCCCTTCGACGGCCACCAGCAGGCCCTTGCGGAACCAGCGGGCCACCAGCTCGGCGGTTCCGCGCCAGCAGACCACGTCTATGAAGTCCGCCTCCCGTCGTCCGTCCTGGCCCACGAAGTCCCGCTCGCAGGCCAGGGTGATGGTACAGACGGCGACCCCGCCCTGGGTATGCTTCAGCTCCGGCTCCCTGGTGAGCCTCCCCATCAAGCATATCTTATTGAGCATCTTTCCTGCCCCCTCTGCCGTTTCCTCGTGACTGACTACGCCCTCGGCGGGCCACTGCCGCGGGCACTGTCCCGCCGCGCTCGGGGTTGCAGGGCCCACCGGGCCCTGCCAGGGCGCCCCTCGCGCCCATAAGTATTGCTTTATTCAGCATGGCGCTTCTCCTTCCGGCGCTTTTCCCGCAGCTCCTTGGCCTCGGTATAGAACTTCTCCACGGCCTCCCGGATCGGGGCGCCCGGCAGCGCCTCTTCCATCTCCACGATCATGTTTTCGCCCTCGGCGATCAGACTGCCCGCCAGCTGCAGATTGATGACGATATCACCGAAGGGCCCGTTGGCCTCGGCAATGTGCTTAATGACGCCTGTTTTCTGCTTGCCGTCGGTCGTGATCACGACCATGCCGTTGACCCATTCGTCATGGACGACCTTTCCGCCCTCCTCGATCGTGATATGTACGCTCTGTTCCATCATGTCTTCCTTTCTGCCCTGTTCCGCACCGCAGCCCCTTGGCTCGCCCCCACAGGGGGAGAGCTGTCGGCGCAGCCGACTGAGAGGGGGCCATCCCGCTCCTCCGTCCCGGTGCCAGGGCTTTCAAAATGTTTATTTTCTTTCCCGCACTCTCGGCCCGCCGGTCTCCATATCCCGGTCGGTGCCCCGGCATAAGAACCGATACTGCTCAGATCCCGGTACGGCCTCCACCCGGAAGCTCTCCGGCGGCGTGCCCACCTGCCGGGCGGCGGAGGTCCGCGCCTCGGATTCGGAGGCAGCCGTCTCCAGCCGCACCCCGGCTGGGCTGGTGCAGCGGTACAGCTGCCGCCGGATGTACCAGGCCTCCGTCCCGTTGTTGCTATATTCCATTACAGTCTCACCTTTCCCCCCTCCATCCGCAGCTTCGGCAGCTCCATCTGCCGGAAGATCTCCCACATGTCCTCCCGGACCCCGTCCGGCTTTTCGACGGTGAGCCGGATCCGGCACTCGTCCATGAGCACCCGGCCCATGTCGTTATAGGAAATCAGCCCGGCGACGATGCTGTTGAAATTTTCCTGCACCCGGGAAAAGACCCGCTGCAGCCGCCGCTGCCCGAAGCCGAAGGTGTCCCGCAGCTGCAGCAGCCACGCGGCGGAGAGCATTCCGTTGGCGTAGTATATTCCGGTGCTGATCCCGGCCCGGAAGCCCTCCTCCCGGATGGCGTCAAGCTGCGCCTGGGTCATGTTGTACGTCGGCACCCGCTCCCGCTTTTCAATTTTCAGCGGATTCGCATATTTCATCCCCCGGCCTCCTTTCACCAAAGTGAGATCTGCTCGAAGGCGGTCACGCTGCCGCAGTTTTTCACGGCTTGCTGGTAGTAACTTGGCTTCAGTTCGATACCGATTGCCCGGCGTCCCAGCTCCAGGGCCACATAGGCCTCGCTGCCTATCCCTAAAAACGGCGTCAGCACGGTGTCTCCCGGATTTGTCCAGAGGTTCAGCGCTCGGCGGATGACGGTCAGCTGCAGGGGGCAGATGTGCCGCTCGTCTTTCTCATCCCGGGCAGACGACGCCTGCAGGGTGTCCGATGGATTGATATCCATCCATACAGGACTTGCGTATCTCTGCCAGATTTCAACCGGGAAGCTGTCGTTCGTGTGATGCACCGGCTCAGGATTCGCCCCCGGTTTCCGCATGGTCACCAGATAGTCCGGTATGCCCTGCCTGCTCATGCAGCTGTCCTTTTTGAGCTGCTTGTGCAGCAGGCCGATGGCCTTTGTCCTCTGCATGGCGGTGACTGGGTCTTTCCAGATGCACACCTGAGAATGGAGCACAAATCCGCAGTCCTCAAACAGCTTTATCAGCTCGCCCCGGAAATCCCGGATGCCGATGATCCCGTCCCGCTCCTTGGAGAGCGGCAGATCCATGCAGTGGAACGATATCAGCCGCCCGTCCATCAGAACACGGTATAGCTCCTCGACGATGAATTTGAATTGCTGATAGAACTCCGTCGTCGTCCTGCAGTTGCCCAGATCCCTCTCGCTGTTGCTGTAGGTGTACAGGCTCGCAAAGGGCGGAGAAAAAATAGAATAGTGGATGCTCCCGGTCGGAATGCCCTTCAGTATCTCGGCGCTGTCTCCGTTGTACAGCGCATAGCGGTCTGTCACCACCTGATCGATTACATTGATATCCATGTCGGCGTGTTCATCCTTTCCATTGTGATATAGCTCTCACTGATCCGTGTCGTCCGGTGGATCTCTGCCGTGAGGATGTCCTTTGTGAACCTCACGAGCTCCCGGGTCAGGCGCTGGGCGTCGGCCTGTTTCCGCTCAATATTCTGCTTCACGGCCCCCTCTGCGTCTGATGTGATGATGTAGACCTCTACCGGCCTCTTCTGTCCGAAACGCCAGCAGCGCCGGACTGCCTGATAATAGGCTTCAAAGCTGTCGGACAGGCCTACGAATATCATGACATGGCACTGCTGCCAGTTCATGCCCCATCCGGCGATGCTGGGCTTAGATACCAATACCCGGTTGCTGCCGTCTGAAAATCCGTTCATGGCGGTCTCCTTGAAATCAGGGCTTTGACTGCCCCGGACTTCGACGGCGTCCCGGATCGCATTTGCAAGGGCCTCGCTCTCCGCATTGAGGTCACACCAGACAAGCACCTGCTCTTCCGTGCCGTTGGCAATGTCGGCGGCGGCCTGTACCCGGTCGGCGATACTGTTCCGCCGTGCCTCCCGGCGTTCGTTGAGTGTCTGCGTGTCCTCCGGCACCAGCAGGAACTGACCGTCCCGATCCATCATGCTTTCCGACCTCGTGACGATCTCCGTGATCCGCAGTTCCGGCAGTATGTAGTCGCTGCCGTCATAGCCCAGATCTGATGGATTTGTCACGCAGCAGGCCCAGCTGGCCACCCACTCGAAGAACTTCTGTTCAGCATGGCCTTTCAACCTCCATTGCGACGTGTTCCCGCCGTCGTGGCAGAAGAACGTCGCCAGCATTTCCGGCTGTGTCATGATCCGCAGAAAGTCGGAATGCGTGCCCAACTCCATATAGTCGTTCGGGCTGGGGGTAGCCGTGCAGCACAGCTTGAAGGGCGTATTTCTGAACATTTCCGTCAGCAGCTTCCTCGTGGCGCTGCTGGAACTCTTCAGAATAGAACTCTCATCCAATACAACGCCGCCGAATATGTCGGCGTTGAAATGCTCCAGCATTTCGTAATTCGTAATATTGACGCCGTCCCGGACGTCCGTGCCCCTGCGGCATACGTTCACCGGTACGTCGAACTTTGTGCCCTCTTTCTGGGTTTGCGCGGCGACAGCCAGCGGTGCACAGATCAGAACGGGCTTCCCCTCATGTGCTGATACCTGGGCGGCCCATTGCAGCTGCATCGGGGTCTTGCCCAGACCACAGTCCGCAAAGATCGCAGCCCGGCCTTTCATCAGCGCCCACCGGACGATATCGCTCTGCCACTGGAACAGCTTCGGATTGTCCTCTGTCGGCTCAAATCCGGCGGATATGGATCTGATTTCCTTAGTCTTCAAAAATTCGTGATATGCCTGATTTTCGTTATCCATTGTCAATTTCATCCCTTTTTATCGGCAGAAATAGAACCCCGGGGCCTGGGCCACGATCTCCCGGCCCTGTACAAAGCCCGCCTGATAGATCACGTCCTCCGGCAGCAGCCACTCGCCGCCCAGGACCCGCTCCGCGCAGTCGTAGGCCCTCTCCACGGCGTGAGCCTCCACGGACCGCCCGGCCCGGGACGGCCAGACCACCCCGGTCCAGTGAAACCGCCCGTACTGGCCCCGCTGGGTCAGTACGTCGTGGATCGTGTCCGGATAGTCGGGGGAGTTGACCCGGTTGAGCACCACCTGGCCCACCATGAGCCGGGTCTCGTCGCTGATGCTGTCGCTGCCCGCCTCGCAGTAGATGGTGCAGGCCAGGAGCTCCAGCTCCTCCTCCGTCCACCAGGGTGCGGCCTCCTGGGGCTCCGGTTCCGGCTCGATCTCCGGCGCCTCGATCCCGGCGCACAGCGCCGGATCCACGCCCCGGAACGTCAGAACCGGGTGCCTGGGCTCCTCAGTCTGCGGGACCTGCCCGGCGATCAGCAGGAACCCCACCTGCTCTGGCTCGCTGTCTGCGGCCTCGGCCCGGGGCCACAGGGCCCCTCCCAGCAGCACGGCCCCCGCGATCAGCGCCGCGGCGGCCCGCCGGATGGTGCGCTGTTGCGTGTACCAGCGTCGGCGTGGTAGAATATAAGAGTAGTTCATTATTCATCTTCCTTTCTCAGAGCGCCTTCCGGAACTTCACCCGCCGGATGGCGCTCATTTTTTGACCAGATAGATCTCCCGCTCCCGCAGGTAGACGATGATCCCCAGCCGGATCCGGCGAAGGTAAGCCACCAGCTCGGCGTAGACTTCCCGGGGCTCCCGCCGGCCGGGATCGATCCGGGCCACCACGGCCCCGTCCCGTACAATGGCGAAGATCACGTCCGCCGGGCTGCCCTCGAAGGTGATCCGGGCCGGTGCGGCGGAGGCCACCAGGGTCTCAGCCCGGACCCAGTCGCCGTAGGTGATGCCCTGCTCCTTGGTCCTGGCGTCGATCTCCCGGATGGTGCCGGAGGCCGGGGGCGCGGATGCCCGGGCGGCGGCTTCGGCCTCGGCCAGCTGCCGGTAGTACGCCCGCATCTTCGACCGGTTCCTGCGGCAGTCGCCGCAGATCTCCTGCCGCGGCATTTTCTTGATGTGTTCCGTCCCGCAGATCCGGCAGGTGAAGGTGCCGTAGTTGCGGGGATTACGATTTCCCATCGGCTTCATCTTCTTCCTCCAGGATGTAGTCCACGGTTTCGGCCCAGGTGAGGCCGATCTGTTCCAGACACAGCAGATCCAGCGCGGTGTCGCTCATTGCGTGTCCCTTCTTCCTTGACATGCTGATAGAATTTGTTTAGAATCTTTAGGGGTGATGCTATGGCTCTCAAAGCCTGCCCGCTCTGCGGGGCGATGATATCCGAATACGCGGCGGTCTGTCCGAAGTGCGGCCGGGCGCCGGTGAAGGCGTCCTATCCGCCGGACTGGCCGGAGGATCTGCGCGTGGTGCTGCCCTGGGCGTCTCTGCTCCTGGGCCTCTGCGCGGCGGCTGCCGCTCTGATCTGGTGGAAGGCGCTGGATCCGGGGCTCTATCTGGCCCTGGGCGCTCTGGCCTCGGTCTCCGTGGGCACGGCGGCCTGTGCCGCCGGCGCCGTGTTCCGGTCCCGGGTGGCCCTGCTGATCTCCTGCGCGGCTCACCTGGCGGCCTTCGGTCTGGGGCTTGGGCAGCTCCGTGTGGCGGCCTTCCTGGCCCTGGCGGCAGCGGTCCCGCTGGCCGTCTTCCTGATCCTGTCGGTGATCCCGGCGGGAAAACATGAAAGGATGTGATCCCATGGCTTTGATCACCTGCCCGGAGTGCGGCCGGGAGATCTCCGACGCCGCACAGGCCTGCCCGAACTGCGGCTTCCCGCTGGCCCGGATGGATGTGCGCCCGGCGCCCGCTGTCCAGGCGGCGCCCGCTCAGACCGGCGAGACCATCCTGGTGGTGCGTCGGGGCTTTGCCCTGGCGGCTGCCATTCTGGGCACCGTGGGCATGATCCTCTGCATGCTGCAGGCGATCGGCGCGGCCGGGCCCTGGAGCGACTTCTGGGCGGAGACCTTCACAAACGCCATGGCCATCCAGGCGGCGCTGGCCACGGTCGCCGTGGTGTGCAACTGGGTGGGCTTCCTGCGGAAGGCCCGGCCCCTGGTGCTCACCGCCGCGGTGTTCTACACGCTGGCCCTGGCCGTCTTCATCGTCACCGGCCTGTTCTACATGCTGCTGCCCATGATCTTCGCCTATGTGGGCCATGCCCGCATGCGTCCCCGCCGGATGACGGTGGAGGAGTACATGCTGGACTAAAACCACTCTTCGACGAATGCGTCGAACTTCTTCGCGCTGATCAGGTACACCGGCGCGCCCTTGTCCGTGGTGATGGAGACCCCGAAGGGAAACTTGCCCTGCTCGATGCCCTGGCGGACGGTCTCCGGTGAGATCTTCACGCCCAGGGCCCGCAGGCGCTCCGTGGCCTGCTTCGGCGTGATAGTCACCTGCGCCGGCGCGGCGCTGTTGATCTCAATTGCGTGTGGGAAGGTGTTCATGCGCTGGCCTCCTCGTCCTGCCCCGGCGCTGTATCAGCCGGGGCTTTTTCCTGTGCCCGGGCCGCCACGGCCTCCGCGTGCAGCAGCACGCCCTCCGCCTGGCCCAGGAACCGCTCCCGCTGCAGCGGCGGCAGAATGTCCACCGCCCGGGTGATTTTTTCGACTATGTTTTTCTCAGTTTCTGACAAGTTTTTCACCTCCTAACAAAATCAAATGTAAACTTGATTACATCAATATAATACTTGATTCGATTAAAATTGTCAAGGGGTTTTGAGAAATTTTTCTTGACTGAATTAAGTTTTTATGGTATGCTGTTGCCATGGAGGTGATCTTGTGAATACAAGACTTAAAAACCTGCGGAAATACCTGAAACTTTCGCAAGAAGAGTTCGGGGCGAAGCTCGGCGTCACCGGCGCTGCAATCTCCCGGATAGAATCCGGCGCCAATATTCTGACAGAGCAGAACATTCGCATTATCGTCCGTGAGTTCAACGTCTCCGAGACCTGGCTCCGGACCGGCGAGGGCGAGATGTTCCGCACCCGCTCCCGGGATGAGGAGATCGCCGCCTTTATCGGCAGCATCACCCTCCGCAACGATCCCGGCGACGACTTCAAGCGCCGCCTGATCCACGTCCTGGCCCGGCTCTCCGTGGAGGACTGGCGCCTGCTGGAGGATCTGGCCGACCGGCTTGCGGAGGAGGCAGAAAAAGAAAAAGACCGCCCCGAATGATCGGCGCGGTCTTTTCTCTCCCAGTATTCTAAGGTTTCTAGTAGTCCGGGTGGGCCTCCATGGTCTCCAGAAATGCGGCGATGATCTCCAGCTGCCGCAGGCTGGCCACTTCCAACAGGGCCAGCATCAGACGGCGCACAGTCTCCCGGGCTTGCTCCAGTTCCAAGTCGTTCACTATTACTTCCACTATTACGTCATCCTCTCTTTATTAGTTTCTCTATTGTTTCTGGTGCAATTATAGAACAGTTGTTCGATTCTTGTCAAGCACTTTCAGCCATTTTCAGTTTTAAGGGGTGAAAATATGATCTGCAGAAAATGCCGGGCACAGATCCCGGAGGGCTGTGTCTACTGCCCCCTCTGCGGCGTGAAGCAGGAGCAGGAGGCCCGCCGCCGTCTGAAGCGGGCCAACGGTCTGGGCAGCGTCTACAAGCTGCCGGGCCGCCGCCGCCGTCCCTGGGCGGCGAAGAAGGGCGCCCAGTACGTGGGCTTCTATGAGACAAAGACCGCCGCCCTGGAGGCGCTGAACCGCCTGGCAGGGGAGGCCCTGCCGGAGAAGTACAACTATACCTTCGCGAACGTCTACCGCGGCTGGAGCGCGGAGCACTTCCGGGATCTGACGGCCTCCGGCGTCGCCCAGTACGAGCGTGCCTACGATGTGTTCCAGGAGCTCCACGCCCGGCGCTTCCGGGAGCTGCGCACCGCGGACTTCCAGGCGGTCCTGGATCAGCACGCGGAGCAGTCTGTCTCCACCGTGGGGAAGTATAAGCAGCTGATCACCCAGATGTCCCGCTGGGCCGTCCGGGAGGAGATCACCCCCACGGACTTTGCGACATTCTGCAAGGTTCGGGGCCGGGCCGCCGTGGGCCATGAGCCCATGACGCTGGAGGAGATTTCCCGCCTGGAGGACGCCGCCCGGGAGAGCGAGGCTGCGAAGATCGTCTGCATGCTGCTGGCCACCGGCATGCGGATCGGGGAGCTCTTCGCCCTGCCCCTGGCGGACTACCACGGCAGCTACGTGATCGGCGGCGAGAAGTCGGCGGCGGGCCGCGGGCGTATCATCCCCATCCGGGAGGAGGGCCGGGCCTTCTTCGAGTACTTCGCCGCCCAGTCTGAGGGCATGGAGTTCCTGCTGGACAGCTACGTGGGCAACCACAACGTGGACAACTTCCGCAAGCGGGACTACTACCCGCTCCTGGATCAGCTGGGGATCCCGCGCTCGAAGACGCCGCACAGCACCCGCACCACCTACACCACCCGGGCCGTGGCGGAGGAGCTGGCCCCGGCCGCGCTGCAGAAGGTCCTGGGGCACAGGGATTTTTCGACGACACAAAAATTCTACAACAAACCCCAGGCGGAGGATCTGGTGAAGGCGGTGGACGCCGCCGGGAAGAAATCCGCGGCAAAGGCGAAAAAGGGCACAAAAAAAGAGGCCGTCTGACGGCCTCAGAAAATCCGGTTGCTCACACGTTGCTTACAAAAGCTGTATCGCCGAAAAATAGAAATGAAAAAAGCCAGCCTCACAGGCTGGCTTTTTTGGTGGAGACTAAGGGGCTTGAACCCCTGACCCCCTGCATCGTAGACGTGTTTTTTCAAAATTTCAGAAAATGCCAAAATGCTTTATACCGGTTCCAGGCCGATTTTTTTGAGCGTTGTCCACTCTGAACCATTCAGGACCTCTTTCGGTTGCTCACACCGTTGCTCACAAAAACCACACCCCGCCGGTGATCCCAGCTGGGTGCTGCTCATTTCAGATCTGTTTCTATGTTCTGCCCGAACTCTTTCTGGTACTCGCCGTCCATGTAGGTCTGAATCATGGCACTCATGGAAGCACCCCTGGCCTCGGCCAGACGCTTCCAGGCGTCCCGCTTGCCCTTTTTCAGATGGAGGGACAGGTTTTCATAGTGTTCGGAGTGATAGGCCGCAATGGCCTCCGCCTGCCGCTCAGCGGCAACGGGGGAGAGCTTTGTTCCGCGTCTGGGCACCGCTCACGCCTCCCCTCTGAACTTGACGCTCTTGGTCTGGCGCTGTGCCGTGAGCAGCGTGTGCACTGTGGCGTCTGCGGTGAACCCGTGATCAGCCAGCGTGTTGTCGTTGAGCTGGGTCCGAGCCGTCAGCACCAGCAGCTCGCGGTGGTTTCCCTCCTGGACGTCGTAGACGTAGGCCACCCCGGCCACGTCCAGGGCCTTCTTGATTTCCGGGATCTCGTTCGCTGCGGCGTAGGCCGCGGCGCGGATGGTGTTAAGCTCTTTGATGGTCATAGCTTATTCCTCCTCCTTCCATCCACTGCGGTCCATCCAAGCCGCCGGAACAACCAGTGTGTAACGGTGATAATCACCGCCGATGCACTCAGCCGTCACAGCACAGGGCAGCAGGTTCTGCTGTGCCAGGGCATCCAGC
The DNA here is from genome assembly GCA_902778525.1 of Oscillospiraceae bacterium. GTDB lineage: Bacteria > Bacillota > Clostridia > Oscillospirales > Oscillospiraceae > HGM13006. The sequence continues at coordinate 13,301 of CACYXZ010000008.1, forward strand.
TCTGGGACTGCGTGATCGGTGACGCAGTATCCTCCAATGTGTAGTTCCTCGATGCTGTTGTTAAGCAAATACTCCATGTTGTGACGATCGAAGACCGCCTTTGCCTCTGCTCTTGTCATTGTTCATCCTCTCTGCCCTTCACCCTGGGCGGCGGGTTCTCTCTTGATCTGCTTATATATTACCATACCAAGAACAATTTGTCAAGCACTTTTTCAAAAAAGTTTTGGAAAAGCGCAAAAATAACCAGAGACACTTTCTTCCGGTCTTTGTTTGTGATATAATATAGGTACCTTGGAAGGTATAGGCGGCTTCCCGTGTTTCCAGCTCGTGAAGCCAAAAAAGGACAGGGCCTAAGCCCTGTCCTTTTTCTTTATGCTCACTTTTCTTCAAACACGCCCGCTCTCTCCAGCATCACCAGAATCCGCACCTGATCCTCGCTCAGATCTATCACCCGGTGATACTGGTCGACGTTGCCGTCGCCCAGCAGGATACCGGCTTCCATGAGCCGGAGCAGGGTGCCCCGGGCGTAGTCCGGAGCATCCAGCACAGTCCGATACCGCTCCACGGTTTCCACCTCCCCCCCGGTCTTCTGGGAGGCCCCCCACGTCGCCCGGAACGCCTCCGGCGTGCCGTATGTCCTGAGGAGCCACGTCGTAGAGTTCCCCGGCATGAACTCCCGGAGCTGGAGGTGGGGCTTGTCGACAAACCGTGTCCAGTCGCCGCCCCAGTCCAGGCCATAGCCTTTGGCGATGGCAGCGACGCGGCCGAAGAAGTTGTCGCTGTCGTCGTACTCCCGGCCCTTCACATTCCGGCAGTAGTCGAAGGCAATTCCCCAGCAGTGGGCCGAATTGGGCCAGCGCACTTGTGTGACGATCCCTCCCGGGGCCGTGCGGCCACGGGCGTACAGCGCGTCCTGTTCGCCCTGCGTCCGGAAACCGTCCGTCACCAGCACCGGCAGGCCAGCCGCCCGGCACCGCTCGATGATCTCCGGGATGATCCAGCGCAGGAGCGGATGGAGCTGCGCCAGGTCACGGCTCATAGTAGTGCTCCTCCACCTCCGGCAGGCCGGCCACGCTGGTCAGCAGGCTCAGCACCGCCGCCAGGGCAGAGGCGGACAGCACCGCCCACCAGTTGACCTGATCGATCAGTACGGATGTGCCGATAGTGGCGATGGCCGTCTGAGCCAGGGTCTTCAGCGCGCGGATCCCCGCGCAGTACCACCAGGATCTACGATTCATTTCTACCCGCTCCTTTCATTTCACTCTCAATTACCTTATAAGTTAGCCCGAACTATTTCAGACCGATCCACACCATGACCGCGCCCACCACGGCGGCCAGCAGGAGCTTCCCCAGCTCCAGGGCGAAGGCCTCCCAGCGGCGGCCAGGCTTCGCGGCCAGTTCCTTGACGTCGGCCTTGATCTCCTTCACGTCGGTCTCCACGGTCTCCTGCCGGGTGGCCAGGACCTCCACGGAGGTCACTAACTTCTCCAGCCCGTCCTGCCGATGCTCCAGGTCGTCGATGCGGTGGGTGTTTGACTTGCTCCTGGCCTCCGTCTCTGTCAGGCGGCGTTCCACTTCCAATTCGTTCATGGGTGCCTCCTTACGTCGTGGTGATCTGGTGCCAGGTGCCGGAGGTTCCCATGCGGATGTAGAAGGTGCTGGCCGCAGTGCCGCTGGTGCCGCCGGTCTTGAACTGGATCACGTAGCTGTTGTTGGTCTGCAGGCTCGTCTGGACGCCCAGGTTGGCCAGGCGGTCCCCGATTGGCACGGCCTTCCACTCGAAGCCGGTGTTGGTCTTCGTGAGCAAGTATCCAGTGGTGCCGCTGGTGGGGATCTCCGTGGGCACGGCCTTCCACTCGAAGCCGGTGGCGGTCTTCGTGAGCACGTAGCCCGTCGTGCCGGTGCTGGGGATGTCCGATGGCGCAGCCTGCCAGGCGTAGCCGCTGTTGGTCTTCGTGAGCACGTGGCCCGTGGTGCCGGTGCCCGGGACCGCGTTCACGGCCTGCCAGGCGTTGCCGCCGGAGGTCTTCGTGAGCACATGTCCCACCGTACCGCTGGAGGGGATCTCCGTGGGCACGGCCTGCCAGGCGAAGCCGGTGGCGGTTTTGGTCAGTACGTAGCCCGTCGTGCCGGTGCTGGGGATGTCCGATGGCGCGGCCTGCCAGGCGTAGCCGCTGGCCGTCTTTGTCAGCACGTAGCCCGTGGTGCCGGTCTGCGGCACATAGCGCGGGGCGCTCCACTTTGTGTCCCAGCTGTCGCCGCTGGCCTTGGTGAGAACGTCGTCCTCGTCGCCGCCGCCCGGCACCTGGTGGATGGGCTGCTGCCGGGGCGCGCCCACCACGTACTCCACGATGTAGGTGCCGCCGTCCGCCAGGATCCGCACCCGGTCCCCGGCCTGGAAGTAGACGTTGGTGTTGCAGAGATAGTGCTTTTCCGTGGGCTCCTCCTCGCCGTCGAAGATCAGGCTGACGCCGTCCTCGAAGACCTCGCCCACGGTGGCAAAGTTCCGCACGACCTCCTCTTCCGGGGCCGCGTCGGCCAGCTCCTCCGTCAGGGCCTCCATGCCCAGTTCCATCTCATCCATCAGATGATCACCACCCTCTCCGCTCTGTGCTGCATCATGGCGCCGGTCTGCATGGACAGGTTCCAGGAGACCTCCCGGAAGATCCCGGAGAGGTCCTGCAGCTGCAGGCCGATAACGTCCCCGACGCCGTGGGTGCCCAGGTTGACGCTCTCAAAGGTCACGTACTCGGACGTGCGCATGCTCTCGTCCCGGACCCGGTTCACGTAGTCCTGCAGGGCATTTTCGTCCGCGATATTGTCCACCATCAGCACCTTCGGGATCCGCAGTCCCTGGGAGATGGTGGAGATCTGACTGGCCGGGCTGTCGTTCACCGCCGTGCGGTAGATGGGCTCCGGGTACTCCGGATTCTCCAGCACCGCGATGAAGACGTTGGGCGCGTCGAATATGTCCATCTCGGCGCCGTACTCCCGGCCCAGCACCCGGATCTGATCGCCCTCCCGGTACTGGTGCTGCAGCGTGGCGGCGGAGGGCGCCCGGTAGCGCTGGATCCGCGCCGCGCCGGCGAGGTCGAACCAGATCCGGTTGTAGGTGATTTCCCCCAGCAGGGCGTTGACGATGGTGAGGTACGGCGTGCCGATGTCCCAGTCCTCCCGGTCCGTCTGGAGGACGGCGTCGCTGTCCTCCACGATGGCCATGCGGATGCCCGCTCTGGTGAGGTACTGCTGCACGATGTCCAGATACCGTGTGCCGGCGGGCCAGAACTCCCGGTGCTCCAGGGCGGCCCGCCGCAGCAGCAGGCCCCGGTCGTAGGCCACGATGTTGTCGTAGCGGACCCCGGCGGCGTTCCGGCGCCAGGACATGGATCCGATGCGGTAGACCCCCAGGGGGTACTCCGCGCCGTCCAGTATCATGACTGGCTGCAGCTCGTCTGTGATGGGCCGCAGCTCGTCGATGTGGCGGAACTCCCCCCGGAATGTGAGCGGGATCTCGTCGTTCGCGGAACAGTAGACGGAGGGCGCGGAGGCGTAGGTCATGCGCTGCCAGGGGACGCCGTTCCGCAGGACGTCCACCCGGTAGTCAACGGATCTGATAGGCACTCTCGTCCACCTCCTGCAGTACGGCGCTGTAGCTGATCAGGGCGAAGTTCCGGGCCCGGGTCATGCTGGCAATGATGCCGACGTAGCTGGCACCATACTGATCCTTCAGGGCCACCACGCGGGCCAGCAGGGCCTCGAAGGCCCGGCCCGTGGCCTCCGACGTGGTGGCGAAGCTGATCTGATAGCTCCGCTGCCTGGCCGGGGAGACCTCCGGCACGGGGTAGGCGGCACCGGCCAGCTGCAGCATGGCCACCGTAGCGCTGCGGCCCTCGTTGGTGGAGGGCGTGATGGTGGCGGAGAGGCCGATGTCCAGCCAGCTGCCGCCGTCCACGGCGCCGATGACGGTGCCCTCCACGGCGATGGTGTGCTCCACGGCGTTGCTGTCGGTGTAGCTGCCCCGGTCGGCGTAGGCGGCCCGTACGGCGTAGGTGTGGGTGCCGGGAGCCGCGGTGCGGTCCTCATAGCTGCCGCTCTGATCCTCCACGCTGACCATCTGGAAGTTCGGCGCCTCGCTTGGCTTCGTGTAGACGCCGGTGGCCGTGGGGTGCAGCAGCATGAAGCGCACGTAGTTGGTGCCCTCCGGCAGCTCCAGGATGTTGGTGCCGCTGTCGTCCGTCAGCAGCATATCACGGGCCAGCATGCTGCTGGCCTCATTGTCCGAATAGGAGACGATGTACGTGCGGTACGGTGCTCCGTTGGCGCTCAGAGGGCCGCAGCTGCGCCACTTTTTGCCGATGTAGTCCGCCGCCGGCAGGTAGCCGGTGCGGATGGAATAGTTGGAATTGGCATTTGCGCCGGTGGCGCTGATGATGCCCTGCGTCCAGGAGAACTCTGCGCCGGAGACGTACGTCGGATCCGGCGCCGGGGAGGCCGGGATCTCGGCGATCTCCCGGCCGTCCCGCAGGATGCGCCAGGCCGACGCCGCGTCGGTGGCGGACCAGCTGAGCTGTGCCGCAGGGCTGCCGTAGACGGTCAGGGCTGCCGGCACGCCGGGGGTGTTGGCGATGTTCACAAAGATCTCCGCCCACTCGGACCAGAAGGCGTACTCGTTCTGCACACGCACCCGCACGGCGGTGGTGCCGTCCGGGATGTAGACCGGGCAGCGGTAGGTCTTCGCGGTGCCGAAGATGTGCCCGCTGTCAAAGCTGCCGATCTGCACCTGGAATGCCTGCTGATCCGCGCTCTCCCAGCTGATCACCGGCCGCGGGGAGGTGCCGTCCGCCTGCAGAGCCGTGACGGTGGGCGCGCCGATCACCACGATGCTCAGCGGCGCGCTCCAGTCGCCGGCCTGGCTGTTCTGGTTGTAGGTCCGGACGCGCCACTGCAATCCGCCGGTGGGCAGAGAACCCGCCGGGGCCGTGTAGAAGGTGTCCGCGGTGTTTACGGTGGCCAGATCCGTCCAGGATCCGCCGGTGATGCAGGTCTGCAGGTCGAAGCGGGTCTGCGCCGTGCCTGTGGAGATGTCGTGCCTCCAGACGAAGCGCACAGCCTCGGTGCCCACGACGTAGCTGGAGGTGGGGGAGACGGCCACGGCCACGGGCACGGCGTCCTGGGTGCGGAGGCTGGTCCACTGGCCCGTGGCGGTGCCCTCGGCGGTGACGGCATTGACGCGCCAGCGGATATCCGTGCTCTCCGGCAGGGTGTTGGCGGCCATGGTGTAGTCCGTGTCGTCGCCGGAGATGCTGATGCTGTGGACGGTACCGTTCTCGCCGTCCTTCCACTGGAGAGTGGCGGAGGTCTGTGCCACGGATTCCACGGGGTACCCGCTCCAGGTGTTTCGCCAGAAGAAGGTCTGCGCCTGTGTCCTGTCGATCATGCCGGTGGGGCCGATCGGCTCGGTGATCAGCACGCCCTCGTCGTAGTCGATCTCCACATATGGCACGTAGGAGGACCGCTCCGTCCAGATCTGCGTGATGCCGGGATCGACTTCAAGCGTGCTGGTCTGACCCCATAGTCTGATGATAAGACCATTTGCAACATAGTTTGGAACGAATGACAATGTGAGCCACAGAGGCCCTGCTGTGTCGTAAAAGTCATACCTTTGCCCGGCTGTCCAATAAAAACCTTGCTGTGGGTACTGGTCTTGATCTACACTGACAGTGTCCGGCACTCCTTTCGGGCTCGGTCTGGCGTAAGAAAATCCTGAGTACGAATGTTTGACTTGCGTTATAAAGTACCCTTTTTTCCCTTTTGCGTAGATCTTCAGCCGTGCGGCCTTGGCTGTATGTGCCTGCAGCTCCGCCGGTACGTTGATCTGCATGAAGACGTCGCCCCGGTTCGCCGCGTTGGCGTAGGTGGCGGCGTCCTTGTCATAGATGCCGTCGATCAAATACCGGGCGGTCTTCACGCTTGCGGTGTATGTCTTCACTCTCTCACCCCCTCTTCCGGATCATCATAGGCAGCTGGCGGAACAGCTCGGCCACGCGGGTCACGTCGGAGAGCTCCTTGGCGTCGATGACCACGTTGCCTGTCCAGGTGATGCCGCCCTCCATGCGGCCCTCCTGGGCGGTACCGATGCGGGAGCCCCGGGGCAGCCAGACGGGCTCCGGCCCGTTTTCGCCCACCCACGTGAAGCCGCCGCGCCAGTTCTCGGATCCGCCGGCGTTGTAGCCGTTCAGCTGTTTCCAGTACTCAAAAGAGCCCTTGTCGCCCTGGATGCTGTCCCACTGGTCGTATAGGTAGTTATCATAGTCTGAGTACCACTTGCCGTTGGCGTAGTACTGCCCGTAGCCGTTGGCCTCGGCCGCGCGGTTATAGTCGTTCTGCTGCCACTGGGTCTGCAGGCGCTGCTGATTGTTCACTGGGTTCGAGTAGCTGCCGCCGATGCCCATGGCCGCGCCGGCGCTCTTGAAGTCCAGCCGCACCACGGAGCTGATAAACTGCAGCGTGTCGGCGATGGCGGCCACCAGATAGGCCACGGGCCGCAGGGCGGCCTCGATGGGGGAAATGGTGCCCACCAGTTCCTTGTTCTGGGGGATCAGGTTGGTGACGGTCTCCAGCAGCATGCCGAAGGCGTCCACGATGCCGCTGTTCTTGATGTCCTTCCCCAGGCCGGAGACGAACTCCGTCAGCTTCTTCGTGCTGTCCTCCAGATAGGGTGCGAACTCCACGGCGATCTGATTCTTCAGCGCCTCCACGCTGGCGTTATACCGCTGGGTGGCGTCGTCCACCCGTCCCAGGGCCTCCACCTGCTCCTTCGAGAGCACGGCGCCCACGTCGTGGGCCTCCTTGGCCAGCGCCTCCATGGAGTCCCGCCCGGCGTTGATCAGGGGATTGAGATCCCGGGCGCTTTTGCCCACCAGCTCCATGGCCAGGGCGTCCCGCTCGGAGGCATTCTCCATCTCCCCCAGGGCGCCGATGACGTCCCAGAACACCTCGTCAGTGCTCCGGAGGCTGCCGTCAGCGTTCTGCCAGGCCACCCCCAGCTGCCCGAAGGCCTCCGCCTGGGCGGCGGCGCCCTCGCTGGCCTTGTCCATGCTCTGCAGGAGCTTGGTCTGGCTGCCCGTGATGGTCTCCACAGAGACGTCCAGCAGTTCCGCCGCGTACTGATATTCCTGCAGCCGCTCGGTATCGATGCCGGAGGTCTGCGACAGGGTCATCAGCTCATCCGCGGCGGCTGCCGCGGCCTTCGTGGTGTCCATCAGCTTTCCTTCGACCTTCACCAGCGCGGTCACCAGGGCGCCCACGGTGCCGATGACGGCCATGGTGCTGCCGTCCAGGGTCAGCATCTTGTTCGCACTGTTCCGCAGGCCCTCCGGCAGCTCGATGCCCAGCTTCCCGGCCAGGTTCCCCAGGATGTCTCCCAGGCCCTGCCCGGTGCGGCCGGTCTCGCCCATGCTCTGGTTCAGCTCCTCCAGCTCCCGGTCCGTGCCGTCGATCTGGTGCTCCAGCTTGGCGGCGTTGGCCTCGGCCTTATTCAGCTGGATCTGCCAGCTCTGGGTGCGCTTGTCCGCCTCGCCGTAGGTGGCGGCGGACTTCTCCAGGGCGGCCCGCAGGGTGTTGATGCGCTCCCGCTCGCCGTTCAGGGTCCGTTCCAGGACGTCGTGCTTTGCCGTCAGGCCCTGGACGCTCTTTTCCTGCCCGTCGAAGCGGGCAGTCACCAGCTCCAGCTCTGAGCGCATGACCTTCTGCCCCTGGGCGATATCAGAGAGCGCCTTCCGGTACTGCTGTTCGCCTTTCAGCGTAATCGTTGCGCCGATGTCCGGCATGTCACGCACCTCCTCCCATCATGTAGGCATAGAGAGAGGAGCCGCCCCGGTCCTGTCTGGCCTGGGCGGCTCCCTGAGCTTCGTCCTCCCGATCCCGCCGGATGCGCCGCACCCGCCTCTGCAGCAGCACGGCCATCCGGTAGGGGTTCATGGTCTTCCAGAAGTCCGCCTCGGACCCGTGGAAGACGGAGAGCCAGAGCTCCAGATACCAGCCGAAGTCTATGCCGTCGTCTGTCGGCTGGTCAACTCTTTTTTTTCGGGATCCTCCCCGGCGTCCGCCTCCTCCGGGGGCTGCAGGGCGGCGAAGACCAGATCCATGATCTGATCCGCCCAGATCCCCGGGGCGTCGGTGGGCAGGGCCCGGCCCAGGGTTTTCGCGGTCCAGCGCTCCTCCCAGCCCTGCTCCTCGGCCCAGTCGTTCAGCATGGCCGCGGCGAAGGAAAGGGCCCGCTTCAGGTGCCGGTTGCTGTTCAGCGCGGCGGTGAGGCTGCCGCCGTACTCCTCCTGCACGTCCGCCAGCACGTTCATGTTGCAGCGCAGGACGTAGGTCTTCCCGCCCACCTCCAGGCGGCCGGTCTTCAGCCGGATGTCCCCGCTCATCAGCTGAACACCGCGGCGCACCAGGCGATGGCCTTGGCCTCCGTGTCAACGGTGGCCACCTCGAAGAGGTTTTTGCCGGTGCTGTGATCTGCCAGGAACTCGCCCGTCGTGGTGGGCGTGTTGAAGGTGATGTTCTCGCCCAGGGTCTGATAGTTCATGGAAGGCGGCCCGAAGAGCGCACGGCTCACGAAGACGCAGACGTATTTCTCCACGCCGTCCACCATGGCCGGTGCGTAGAAGGCCACGCCCACATAGGCGGCCACGTCCTTGCCCGTGGTCAGGTTGCCGGAGACGCTGCCGCCGCTGATGGAGCGGCTCTTCGCGGTGTTGCCGAACATGAGATGCTGGGCGTCGTCGGGAATGTACTTGACGCCCATGGAGATGGTGCCGCCGGTGGCCTTGCGGATGTACTCCGCCAGGGTGCTCTCGGCGTAGAGCCGGGCCTCTGCGAAGCGCAGCTCCATGGCCACGGTCATGGCGTCGCCGGCGGAGATGGCGGTACCGTAGCTTACGGTGCCGTTGTTGTTCTGGTAGGGTGCCACATAGATGTGGCGAAGGTCAAAACTGGGCATGATAGTCCTCCTTTAGCTGTAGGTGCCGAGCAGTTTGTCAATCCACGAGATTGCCCGATCCTCTCTGTCTGCGATTCCAGTCTCAAAGAGTGGATGCCCTGCCAGCGGGGCGGGCATGAACTCCCCTGTCAGAGTGGGCGTGCTGAAGGTCACGTTCTCCCCCAGGGTCTGGTAGCCCTGCGTCGGCGGGTAGATCTGCACCCAGGGAGCAAACACACAGCAGTACTTCTCCACGCCGTCCACCATGTCCGGTGCGTAGAAGCCCAGCCCGGCAGCTATCGCTCCACCGCTCATTCTGACTGTATGGCCGATGATGGTTTCCTCATCAGGTATCGGCGTTCTGCTTGATCTGAACATCTCATTGATGGATACATAAGCATCCTTGTTGATCTGATCCACGCCGATGGAGATGGTGCCGCCGATCACCCGGCGCAGGGCGGCGGCGATGTTGCTCTCGGCCCAGGCTCTGGCCTCGGCAAAGCGCAGCTCCATGTTTACGGTTATGGCGTCACCCAGCAGCTTTGCCTGTCTGTATTTGATCGTGCCGTTGCCCTGCGGTTCCGCGTAACCGATTTTGATATACCTCAAATCAAAAGCGGGCATGTGCCCTCCTTTACTTCACGACCTTCTCGGTCTCCTGTTCGATGATGCGCTGGATCCGCGCCGTGACCCTGTCCTTTGTGGACCGCACCGCCGGCTTGATGAAGGGCTGCTTCGGCCGCTGACTGGTCCCGTGCTCGATGGCGTTCACCAGCATGGGCACCGGACGTCCGCCGGGGTAGGCCTCCGTCTGCACGTCGTCGTAGCCCTCGAAGCCGATCCAGACGCTGTAGTCCCCGTTGCGCCGGATCCGCGTGGGTGAGACCACCATGTGATCCAGCAGGGTCTCCTTTTCCGCGCTGGGCACGCCGGCGAAGAACTCGTTCTGCGTCAGGAAGTAGTAGTCCTTCCCGCCGCTTGTGCGGATGTCCTCGCTGAGGCCCTCCAGATTCTGCCGCATGGTGTCCGCCAGGATATCGGCGCTCTCTTCCAGGGCCCGCCTGGCCACCCGGTCCGCGTCCCGGCCCAGGGCCTCCAGCTGCCGGATGTAGTCGTCCCCCACGTTGGCGGTGAAGCTAGCCACTCGCGGCCTCCCGCGGTACCTCCGCGTCCCAGGTGTAGTGGAGCAGGCCCGTGGGCTGCTCGTACTGGGTCCCGGACAGGGCCCAGGCGATACCGGCGCCTGCCAGCGCCGCCTCCACCAGGTCCCGGTCCCGTCCGGTGTCGTCCCGGGTGAAGAGATCCACGTAGCAGCTGTCCACGGTCTCCGCGTGCCGGCCCTCCGCGTGCAGGGCGCTCTCTCCGTCCTCTCCCCATACGCCGTAGGGCGCGGTGGGAAGCCCGCTCCAGGCGTAGTGCCGGAAGGGGATGGGCAGCGCCTGCAGGGCCGCCTCAATGCGCGTCATGGGCTCACCTCCGTATCACCGGGCCGGACCTTCTGCACGGAGAGCCACAGCCCTGCCTCGTTTTCAAAGGCCCGCACCACCCGATACCGGTCCCCCCGATAGACGGCGGTCTTCTGCCCGTCGTAGTCCGCAGGCACGGCGATAAAGAACACGTAGTCCACGTTCAGCCCCGCGGCCATGGCCGCGTAGGCCTCCGAGCGGTTGGCGGTGCTGATCCCCGCGTAGATCTGCGCCTCGGTCTCGACTGGCGGATCGAACGCGCCCCGTACAGTCTCCGTCACCAGGGTGATCACGTCATACACCATCGTCCGCGCCTCCGTAGTCCGACGACATCTGCAGCTGCCCCTTCTGGGCCTCATAGGACGCCAGTAACCTGTCGTAGTTGGCCGGCGCGCCGAAGTGCATCCGCACGTAAGTCACCACGGCCCGGCGCAGCAGCGGATCCGTCTCGTGATTCCCCGCGTTGCTGATCCCCACGGTCTGGAGATCCAGCACCGCGGCGTCGATCAGGTCGGAGATCTCCGCGTCGTAGGCGTTGGTGGTGATGGGTATCGATAGCTTCACGATGTCCATGGTGGTTGCTGCCATAGGTCAATCCTCCGGGCGGGGACGCTTCCACGTCCCCGCCTTGTCATACTGCTGGTCTTACAGGGTCTTCGCACCCTTGACGATGCGGCCGGCCACTGTCTGGCTGTCGAAGATGCAGGTGCCGCGGTAGTCCACGGAATTGCTGCGGAAGCCGGAGATCCGGGACGCCTCCACGGTGACGTCCTGGGCGAAGTTTGCCTTCACGCCCTCGTGGTAGTCGCCGAAGAAGATGTCGCCGTCCACGGCCTTGGAGCTGATCACGACCGGGAAGCCGAAGACGTAGTACTGGCCGTTCTCTCTGGTGACGACCTCGGGATGCTTGTCGTCACGCAGGGCGTGGACGCCGCCCCAGAAGGTCTTCCAGTTCATCAGGAACTTGGCATTGCCGATGTAGGCGCCGTTCAGGGTGCCGATCAGGGTCTGCAGCTCTGCCAGGGTGGGATTCACGGCGGCGAAGGTCAGGGCGTTGGTGCCGCTGGTCCAGGTCTCCGCTGCGTCGATGCCCTTGGGCTGGGAGGAGCCGGTGCCGTTGATGACGTAGTTCTCGATCAGCTCTGCCAGAGAGCGGCTCAGGTTGGAGACCAGCCACTGCTCGAAGGCCGGGATGGCCATGCCGTCCATCTTGGCGCTGATGGGGATCAGCTTCATCATCTCGTAACCGGTCAGGCTGATCTTGACTAGGGTGTCGGCGCTGCCGCTGTCCACGGCGTTCTCCGTGTGCAGGGCGGCGGCGTTCCGGGTGCCCTCCACGGCGATGGTGACGTTGGACGGGATGTGCATCAGGTCGATCTCGCCCAGGATGGGGGCGATCTGCACCATGTTCTCGATGACACGGTCCAGGGTCTGGGTGGGGATGGCCGCGCCGCCGGAGGCGTCCGCGGAGCTGATGGCGCCGCGCTCTTCAGGGGTCAGTTCCTGGCCCATGAGGTTGCGCAGGAAGGCCCGGTGATAGACCTCACTGTCCACGCCGTTGTTCAGGATGGGCTGGCTGCCCGTCTCCATGCGTCTGCCCTCGCCGCCGGCGATCAGGCCGCGGAGCTCTCTGCGGTCGTTCTCCTGGCTTCTCAGGGTCTCCATCTCGTCCCGCAGGGCGCGGGCCTCGGTGAGGAGCGCGTTGGTGTCCGCGCCTTCGGCGTCCATCTCAGTGGCGATGGCGGCCAGGCGCTGGCGGATCTCTTCGATTCTGTTCATTGTGTTACCTCCAGAATAATTTGAATTTTGCGGCGGTTTTCCTCCGCCTGCCGCGCCTTTAGCCGCTCCTGCTCTGCCCGCCGGATCCATCCGTCCGAGAGGGCACGCGCGGATATCTCTGTCGCGTCGTTGGCAGGCAGCGACACGGCGGAAACGTCATAGAGTTTTTTCAGCTTCAGTATGGTCCGGTGCGCGGTGACGCGCCCGGTGTTGTGGTCGGTGATCTCCTCCCACTTGTCCTCCGCCACGGTGAAGCCGAAGGACATGCGGGTGGTGTAGCCGCCCCGGATCTCGTCGTAGAGCTGACGTCCCAGCTCCGTCCCGGAGAGGTCGGCCCGCACCCGCAGGCCGTGGGCGTCGGTGGCCAGCTCCAGCGTCCCGTTGGAGCTCCGGGCAAAGACCCGGCCCTGGTGGTCGTACTGCATGATGACGTCCGTCATGTCGCAGCCCTCAAAGGCCCGGCTGTCCACCCGCTCGTAGACGGCGTAGCTGCCGCTGTCCCACAGGAGATACTCGCTGTCAAAGGTGGTGGCGTAGCCCTCCACGGTCCGGGCTTCGTCCCCGGCCTGGGCCGTCAGGGGCTGTGCCAGATTGCGGTATTCCCGCTCATTCGTCAGTACCGGCATTGTCTTCCTCCTTGTTCTGTCCGGCGGGGGCCGGCTCGTCGGTCTTCTCCGCGGGCTCCTGCCCCTTCCCGTCGCTCTTGATCTTGCCCTCGTCGGCGAAGTAGTACTCGCCCCGGATGGGCGCCCGCCGTCCGCTGCCGTCCGGCAGGGGCGGATAGTTGAACAGGGCCCGGATCTCGTCGATCAGGATCATGCCCCGGTCGCCCAGCTGCGTGGCCATGGAGATCTTGTCAGCCGTGGCCATGTACTGCAGCCGGTTGGCTGTCACCCAGACCCGGGCGCCGTAGGCCTGCTCCCTGGGCGTGAAGAACATCTTCGTCAGCACGTCCGAGAGCTGGATGGCGAAGGGCTCGATGGCCCCGTTGAAGAAGGCGTCCAGATCCGCGCCGTAGGCGCTGTTCTGGAGGACCTTGTCGTTGACGCCGAAGTAGTTGTAGACGTTGGTGCGGATGAAGTTCATCTGCTCCGCGTCCACCACGAAGCTCTGGGGCTTGATCTGCTGCATATCCCGGTAGGTGTTGGGGAAGAGCAGCACCGCGCCCCGGGCGCCCCAGTTCTCCTCCGTAAAGCGCTTCTGCTCCTTCACCACGTCGTCCGGCTTGGACCAGTTGGTCACGTGTCCGAAGAAGCGGTAGCTCCCCGCGGACCGGATGGCCTCCTCGATGCCCTGCTCCTGCAGGTTGATGGTCTCCATGGTGGGCGACAGGGCCCGGTTGTCAGCGCCGAAGAAGTCGTCCTTGTACTGGAACTTGGTCATGACGCCGCAGCGGTCCAGCTCCATGGCGCCGGTCTGACCGTTCCCGAAGTGGAACCGCAGATACGCCCTGCCCTGGAAGTCCACCAGCTCGCAGGTGGTGGGCAGCACCGGGAAGATCCCGTTGACCTCCCCGTATTCGTCGAAGGTGGGTACGATCACGGCGGTGTTGTTCACGTCCAGGATCGTGGAGAGCCGGTAGAGGAACTGGCCCCAGGTCTGCCAGACGTTCGGCCGGGTCTTCAGCAGGGTCCGCAGCCGCGGCGCCGCCGCTCCCTGGACCGACACGTCCAGCTTGGAGATGTGCGACGCCCTGGCATGGATGGCGGAGCGCACCAGCTCGCTCTCGTAGATTTCCCCGCTCCAGGTGTTGAAGACTGCCTGGTAGGCCGTCAGCGTCCGGAAGAAGCCGTCCGCCCGGATCTTCGCCGCAGCCTTGGGGAATAGCTTTTCAAAAAGGCCCAATGTTGTCCCTCCCTTAGTTGAGGTTCTGCAGCTGCTCGCCGATCTCGCCGTGCCACTTGTCCACGCCGATCATGCAGTCCAGCAGCGCCGCGGTGCCGTCCACGTGGGCGGTCTCCGCGATCTTCACCAGCTTCACCCGGTCCGTCTGCGGCTCATGCCGCAGGGCCGCATTGAGAAGGTGGATCTTCAAAAGGTCGTTGTCCCCGTACCGGATCTTTCCGTCCCGCAGCAGGCCCTCCAGCTGCCGGATGGCCGGCGTCAGGTTGTAGCCCTGGAAGACGTCGTCGCACTGGAAGCCGTAGGCCTCCAGGTCCTTGATCAGGTACTGGGCGGAGTATCTGTCATACATGACCCGCAGGGGGTAGATGTGATACTGCTCGATGAGCATGGTCAGAAAGTCATAGACGTCGTGGTAGTCCACCAGGTTGTCCCCGCTGGGCACCAGGATGCCCCGCTGCACGTAGGCCTGGTAGGGGATCCCGTCCCGGGCCGTGGCCTCCTCGATCTTTTCCCCCGGCAGGAAGAATTTCGCGAAGAGGTACCAGATCCCGGCCTTCTGAATGGCCAGCACCACGGCGGTCAGGTCCGTGGTGCGGGAGAGGTCCACCCCGGCGATGGCGTAGGTGTCCCGGAAGTCGTCCAGGTAGAGCGGCTCCCCGCCGCACTGCTCCACGGCACCGGCCGGCAGCCAGGCCATGGCGCTGTTCTGCTTTCGGTTGCAGTACTTGCAGAGGAACTCCGCCCGCTTGGGCAGGCTGCCCTCCGCCTTGGCGATCTCCTCCAGCATGAAGTCCACGCCCACGGAGACGCCCAGGTTGGGCAGGCTCTTGGCCAGCTCGGTCAGGTCGCTCCAGCGGTGGTCGTCGTCGATGGTGTACAAAAAGGGCAGCAGCTGCCGCTCCCGGCTGTCTCCCATCAGCACCCGCGTGGAGCGCTTGAACAGGTCGTCGTAGATCCCGTCCGACAGGTAGTTTGCCGTTGTGATGCTCAGCACCAGCGGCTGGGCCCGGGAGCCCAGGGCGGAGGTCATGACCTCGTACTGCTTGATGCCCGCGTCCCCTGGCCATGCGGCGATCTCGTCGCAGACGGTCAGGTGCGGATTGAAGCCGTCCGACTTCTTTTGTGAAAAGGCGATCTTCCGGATGGAGCTGTTGGTCTCCTCGATGTAGAGGTCCGTCTTCCGCTTTTTGGTGATGGCCATGAGGTCCGGCTCCGCGCTGATGCTCTGGAGGAAGTCGTTGTAGACGATGTCCGTCTGTTCCAGGCGCGGCGCCAGGAAGAAAACGTCCGCGCCGAACTCGCCGTCGGCGTAGACCATGTACTCCGCGATGCCGGAGGCCAGCAGGGACTTTCCGCACTTTCGGCCCACCAGGC
>CACYXZ010000009.1 GCA_902778525.1 Oscillospiraceae bacterium
TCCTATTCGCTACTTCTTTATCACTTTTGAAATATGAAAAACTGCTTGCAGGTTTTCATGTTCAAAAGTTCTTTGTCACACATCATTGTAACACCTACAGAAAGAAACCCGTGCTTTCATAAGTCAGGCTTGCCCTTGCCGCTTCGTTCGTGATATAATATAAGAAATATTCATTTTTGGAGGAAGTATGCGTAATATGACGGAACAGCCCAATGAGGGGTTATTAGAAGGACGCAACGCTGTGACAGAAGCCCTGAAGGCCGGAAGGACCATCGACAAAGTGTTTCTTGCCTCCGGAGATACAGACAGCACCCTGCGGTATATTGCTTCTTTGGCAAAAAAAAGCGGGGCGGTAGTCACATACTGTGACAGGCGCAAACTGGATGCCATGAGCCAGACCGGCGCCCATCAGGGCGTAATCGCCATGGCTGCTGCAGTCAGTTATTCTACGGTTGAGGATATGCTTTCTCTTGCGGAATCACGGGGAGAGGCGCCTTTGATCGTGATCTGTGATGAGATCTCAGACCCGCATAATCTCGGCGCCATCATCCGTACCGCTGACTGCGCCGGCGCCCATGGTGTTATTATTCCCAAGCGCCGGAATTCCGGCCTGACAGCTGTGGTTGCAAAGTCTTCCGCGGGAGCAATGGAATATCTTCCGATCGCCCGGGTCAACAACCTTGCCGCCGTCATGAAGCAGCTCAAGGATCGGGGAATCTGGATCTACGGTACCGCCGCTGACGGTGCGGAATCACTCTACCGTACTGATCTGACCGGACCGTGTGCCATCGTTATCGGCTCAGAGGGAAGCGGTATTGGCCGTCTAGTGGCGGAATCCTGTGATTTTATGGTCAGTATCCCCATGAAGGGGCATATTGATTCCCTAAACGCCTCCAATGCCGCGGCGATCCTGCTGTATGAAGCGGTGCGCCAGAGGATGAAATAAAACGAAAGGCTGATTATTCATGTCTTACGAGGAAGATAAAAGGGATGCCGTTCCCGGTTTCGAAGAGGATTATGAACCGGAGCAGCAGACGCTGGACGTGTGGATGGACCTTCCGGAGCCGGAAATCATAACGGCGGAAGAGAATACCATCGAGCCGGAACAGGAAGCTGCACCCGACATTCCGGAGTTTGAGTTTGAACAGATCGTCATGCCGGAGTATACGGCGCAGTCGGAGTCGGAGCTGGCGGATGTGATTGCCCAGGCGGTTGCGACCTCTTTCCACGGGGAACCGGAGTTTATGCCGGAATCCCAGTCTGAGGAGCCGGCGGAATTGGAAGACGCAGAATCTGAGCCGGCCGGTGATGCAGAATCTGAACCACAGAAAGCCTCCGGAGAAGCTGCGGCACCGGCGACGGAAGAACCGGAAGAATCCCCGGAAAAGGATGATGCGCAGGAGCCTGAAGAGAAGAAGCCTGACCCTCCCCAGCTGAAATCACCTCTCACCGCAAAGAAGCCGAAAAAAGAGGTCAAGCCGATCTATCGTCCCGCCAGAAAAGTAAAGAAGATCCCAAAGGGGACCGTGCGGGACGGCATGCTGAAGAGCCTTACCCAGACGCTGGAGGAAATCCGTACCCGTCAGCGGGAGGACCTTCCGGACAACAGCGCTTCCCTGAAAGCCGCTGAACGAAATTACAGCAAGGTGGAACGGGTATATGGGATGCTGAATCCGATTCGTACCGTGATCCTTGTTCTGATGCTGATGGCACTGATGGGACGGCGTTTTTCGTGGATGCTTCTTGGGTTCCTGGGCGGGGAGACCGGTGTTTTCGCCGCTTTGATCCTGACGGTAATTGCAGTTGGAGCCTGCTGGCGTACAGTGGTAAGTGGAGTCCGCGACGCGGCTTATCTCCGCTTTTCCTATGAATCTCTGCTGCTTGTCACAACGGTCCTGAGCGCTATGGAGGCTGTTTCAACCCGGAACTCACAAACGCTTTTACCGCTTCTGACGATTGGCTGGTGTCTCAGCGGAATGTCCGATCTGATGAATATCCGTTCCAGACTTCGATCTTTACGGTCCGTTTTAGGACGGAAAAACCGGACCGCGGTCCGGGTCCGCAGGAATCTTTGGGAGCATATGGACTGCATTGGCAAAGCGCCTGCAGGGAATTCCGGATTTGTCCGGCACCTGGAGGAACGGGACAGCTGGCACACCGGCTGGTCGATTTTCAGTATGTTTCTCCTGGCCTTATGCCTGATTACCGGCGCCTATCTGTCCGCCAGGACCGGAAACAATTATCTTTCCGTTCTTGTGACGCTTCTGACCGTGTCTATGCCGGTAGCGGCCGCCATGACCGGTGCGAGATCTTTCTCGCTTCTGTCCGGTGTTTTGGGACGGAGCGGCGTGCTGGCCGGATGGTACGGCGCGAAGATGCTCTCCGGCCGGAAGACGGTGCTTGCCTATGATTCGGATCTGTTTCCAGCCGGAACGATCTCCCGCCGGGGGGTCAGAGTGTATGGAAATCAGACGGCGCAGCTTTTGGTCTCTTATGGCGCGTCCCTCGTGTTTCGAGCGGATAACAGCCTTTCGGAGCCTTTTTACAAGCTTTTGCAGGAGACCGGCGGACAGGTTCACCACGTCAGCAGGTTCCAGGTGACGGAGGGCGGCCTTTCCGGTCAGATCCACGGCGTGACGGTTGCAGTTGGAACCTATAGTTTCATGCAGCTGATGGGCACTATGCCTCCGAAGGACGCGCCGAAAAACGGACTGTTTATTGCGCTGAACGGTCAAATCGCCGGCCTGTTTGCCATTCGATACCGGGTGAAGGCCGGGTCTGCTTCGGGGTTTGCCAGATTTGTTCAGCAGCCGCGGCTTACGCCTCTCGCTGCCATGAAGCATCTGAGCGTAAACCCCTCCTATATGAAAACCTGGTTCAAAATCCCTGTGGGAGAAATTATTTGCCCGAAGGTAAACACCCGTTGGAAACTTGCCGACCCATCCCGATTCTCCCGCGGAATTGTCTGCGGCTACCTGATGGCGGAGGGGATTACGGCGTACAGCCGTCTTGTGGCCGGCGCCCGGCGTATGCATACCATGGGCTGGGTCATGACGGCGGGTTCTATCGTCTCGTCTCTTGCTTTGTTCGGAGTGACCGTGTCCGGAATTGCCAATGGTACGGAACTGATCTCGGCGGGACGCCTGCTTCTGATCCAGGCGTTTACCTTCCTCGTTGTGGAAGGCTGGTCCCGTCATGTGATCCGTTAATCTGACGCAGATCGGGCGGAAAATCATCAACTCTCTTTAAAACCTGTGAATAATGGAATATACACAAACGCAACTGGCAGAATGCACAAAATAAATGTGTTCTCATTGAAAATACTTGTACCATCGTATATAATCAAATCCAGACTGAAAGCAGGATCCGGTTTGAATTCTCTTTGAGATTCCATACCGGATCGGAAAGGGGCAATTCTTATGAGCTATACCGCTCAAGACATCAGAAACATCTGCTTAATCGGCCATGGCGGCGACGGTAAGACGGCGCTGGCGGAGAGCATGCTGTTTTTCACCAAGGGTACGGACCGTCTCGGAAAGTCCGCTGACGGCACCACCATCAGCGACTTTGATCCGGAGGAGATCAAGCGGAAATACTCCATTTCCACCTCCATCATCCCCGTGGAATATGGCAAGTCCAAGATCAATCTCCTGGACAACCCCGGCTACTTTGACTTTGCCGGCGAGGTAATGCAGTCTGTTCGCGTCGTTGACGCCGGCGTGATTGTAGTCTCTGCCAAGAACGGCGTGGGTGTCGGCACGGAGAAGTCCTGGAAGTATCTGTTTGAGCGGAAACTGCCGAAGTTTGTCTATGTTTCCAAACTGGACGAAGAGCATGCGGATTTCTATAAGACTTTTGAGCAGCTGCGTGAGAAGTTCGGCAAGACCCTTGCCCCCATTACGATTCCCATCATGGAAGGGGATAAGTCCGTCGGCATCGTGGACATCATCCACAAGGAGGCCTATCTTTCCGGCGGCGGTAAGACCCAGAAGGTCGACGTTCCCGCGGATCTTACAGATCGTGTGGACGAATATTACGAATTCCTGTGCGAGGCGGTTGCCGAGACTTCCGAGGAGAATATGGAGAAATTCTTCGAGGGCGAGGAATTCACGCTGGATGAGATCATTGCCGGCATCAATCAGGGCGTGAAGGATCTGTCTCTGGTTCCCGTGTTCTGCGGCAGTGCCATGACCGGCATGGGCACGGAGTCTTTGATCCGCGGCCTAGTCGACTTTGCGCCGAACCCCACCGAAGGATACGCGCAGCACGCGGTCAACGAAAAGGGTGAGGACGTCACGATCAACTGCGCTCCCACGGAGACGCCTGTGATCTTTGTCTTCAAGACCGTTTCCGATCAGTACGGCAAGCAGTCCTACTTCAAGGTCATCTCCGGCAACATTACCGCCGACCTGGCCCTGGAGAACGCCCGCACCGGCGATACCGAGAAACTGGGTCACATCTACACCGTCAAGGGCAAAAAGGCCACAGAGGTCAAGGAGCTCTGCTGCGGCGACATCGGCATGGTGTCCAAGCTGACCTCCGTGAAGACCGGCGATACGCTCTGTCAGCCCGGCCGTCCTCTGACCCTGGATCCCATTGAGTATCACGAGCCCTGCCATTCCCGGGCCATTTACGCCAAGGTGAAAGGCCAGGAGGAAAAGATCGCCTCCGGTCTTGCCCGTCTTGCCGAAGAAGATCAGTCCTTCACGCTGGTCAACAATCCGGAGACCAAGGAAATGGTCCTCACCGGCGCCGGCGACATCCATCTGGATGTGCTGTGCTCCAAGCTCAAGTCCAAGTTCGGCGTGGACTGTGAGCTGCGGGAGCCCAAGGTGGCCTACCGTGAGACCATCCGCAATACCGTCCAGTTCCGCGGCCGCCATAAGAAGCAGTCCGGCGGACACGGACAGTTCGGCGACGTCGTGATTGAGTTTGCTCCCGGCGAGACCGAGGAGCTGACCTTCGAAGAGAAGGTCGTGGGCGGCGCTGTGCCGAAGAACTTCTTCCCTGCTGTTGAAAAGGGCCTGCGGGAGTCCTGCGAGAAGGGCGTCCTGGCCGGTTATCCCATGGTGTTCCTGAAAGCCACGCTGCTGGATGGTTCCTATCACCCCGTTGATTCCTCTGAGATGGCCTTTAAGACTGCCGCGTCCCTGGCCTACAAAGAACTCGGCATCAAAGACAAAAATGGCAAACTGCCGGCGCGTCCTGTGATTCTCGAGCCCATTGGCTCTTTGAAAGTCACCATTCCCGACGCCATGATGGGCGACATTATGGGCGATCTGAACAAGCGCCGCGGCCGTGTGTTGGGCATGACCCCCAATGCCGACGGCGATCAGGTTGTCGAGGCTGAGGTTCCCATGGCTGAAATGATGAGCTATGCCATCGACCTGCGGTCCATGAGCCAGGGCCGGGGCAGCTTCACGTTCCAGTTTGTGCGCTATGAGGAAGCTCCCGCCACCACCCAGCAGGAGATCATCGAGGCGGCTAAGGCTGCAGCTGAAGAATAATCGATGCTGCTTACGGACGGACGTTTGTCCGTCCGTAAGTTTTTTGAGGTACATACATGACACAATTCTTACTGAAGCTGATCGCTATGCTGGCCATGCTGACGGATCATGCGGTGAAAACCGTGATTAAAACCGGTACGCTGTCTGCCTGGGTCGGAATGGAAACGGAACGGATGATCCGGATCGCCATGCTGGTCATTGGACGGATGGCTTTCCCGATCTTTGCGTGGTTTGCGGCGGAGGGCTGCCGGAAAACCTCGGATCCGAAACGGCATCTGATCCGGCTGCTTGTTTTCTCGGTCCTGTCGGAAGTCCCGTTTCAGCTTTGCTTCCATGGAACGCTGAAGCCGGGCGCGACGAACGTGATATTCACAATGCTCCTGAGCGCCTTGGCCATCCATTCCGCTCCGCTTCTGGAACGGTATCTGCCAAAGACGGCAGCCCGTATTCTGCCTTCGGTCCTTGCCGTCGCCCTTGGCTGGGTTCTTCAAACAGACTATAATGCCTGGGGAGTTGCGCTCGTAATCGGTCTGTATTATCTGCCGGATCGGAAACGCAGGATCCTGTATCTCTTTACCTGGGTCACAGTGTTTCAGCTCATATGGCACGGATGGAGCAAAGGAACGTGCCTCTGGCTGACGCCCGGGGGACAGCTGCTGCTGCCGCTGTACTATCTCGGCTGTCTGGCTGCGGTTGCGCTTTTGTGCTGCTATAACGGAGAACGCGGGCCAAAGGCCAGGTGGCTGTTTTATCTTTTCTATCCGGTCCATCTGCTGGTCCTGTATCTGATTCAGCTGCAATCGTGAAGGGAGTGCGAAATGGAAATCAAAGACACTTTTTTACAGATCTATCAAAGCAAGATCCATCGAGAAGGGGCGGATAAGTTCCTGGAATATCTGACGGAGAAATCGGATTTCTTTACGGCTCCTGCCAGTACCCGTTATCACGGCGCGTATGAGGGCGGACTGGCGCAGCACAGCGTCAACGTCTATGAATGCCTCCGGGCCTATATGGACCGGGAACGGGTCAAGGATCTTTACCACATGAATTATTCGGAAGAGACGATCGCACTGGTTTCTCTGCTGCATGACGTGTGCAAAATTGGCTGTTATAAGACAAGCACCAGGAATGTGAAGGATGAAAACGGCGTTTGGCAGAAGGTTCCCTTTTATCAGTTCGATGATCCCATGCCCTATGGACACGGGGAGAAGTCCGTGTATATCCTTTCCGGATTCATGCGGCTGAGCCGGGAGGAGGCATTTGCCATCCGGTATCATATGGGCTTTTCCGGCAATGAGGACAAGGGAAGCGTCGGGAAAGTCTTTGAACAGTTCCCGCTGGCCTTTGCACTTTCTGTTGCGGATATGGAAGCCACGTATTTCCTGGAAGGAAAGTAAAAAGGGGCGCCCGGCGGGCGCTCCTTTTAGCAGTATTCCTGCATTTGTCCGGCGGCGGAGAAGCTGTCCGGCAGAATGTCAGACATCGTTCTTGTCTCGTACTTCCCGTCCGGCCCGCCTAAATAGATCAGAAAACCATCTCCGCAGAATTCCCGCATGACCTGCCTGCACACGCCGCAGGGAGGGAAGAGACCAGTGATTCGTCCTCCTTTTCCGCCTACAATTGCAATCGCGGAAAAATCCCGGACGCCTTCACTGACCGCTTTGACAAAGGCGGTGCGCTCAGCGCAGATGGTGGGGGAGAAAGCGGCGTTTTCAATGTTGCATCCAAGGAACACTCTTCCGTCTGCGGCGAGCAGCGCCGCTCCCACACAGTAGCGGGAATAAGGCGCGTAAGCGCGGGTCATGGCCTCTTCTGCCAGACGGATCAGTTTTTCCGGCGTCATATCAATACCTCCCGGTGAGAACTGTCTCTATTATACTCCGATTCCATCGGAAAATCGGACTAAAATTAAACATGATTCCTTGTGCGGAATGACGAAATACAGATGCGGGATCGTTTGAAAACAGATTGACACTGCGGTATATTTTGGTATAATAGAGCAAAATCTAATCCCTTCGGCCGCCGGCCGGGAAAGGAACGCTGAAATGAAACAGTGCCTGATCGTAGTAGATTACCAGAACGATTTTGTGACCGGATCTCTGGGATTTCCTGAAGCGGCGGAACTGGAGGAACGGATCGCGCAAAAAATCCGGGAATATCGGGATCGCGGCGATGAGGTCATGTTTACATTTGACACCCATAACAGCACCTATCTACTTTCCAGAGAGGGACGGTTCCTTCCGGTACCCCACTGTATCGGCGGTACGGAGGGACATAAGCTTTATGGAAAAGTCGGAGAGATGGCAACAGAGGACGACTGGTGCTTTATCAAATACACCTTTGGGTCCGATGCGCTCTATGATTTCCTGAAGCAGAATGCTTTTTCCAAGATCGAACTGGTGGGCGTGGTCACGAATATCTGTGTGATCTCCAATGCCGTTCTTGTCAGGACGGCACAGCCGGAAACGGATGTCACGGTGGACGCCTCCTGCTGCGCCTCCAATGATCCGATCCTGGGAGAAAAAGCGCTTGACGTGATGGAAAGCCTTCATATAGTTATTACCGGCAGAAAGGAAGAAGTCTGATGAATACGAAAATGATCAACCCCAGAAATCTATCCATGCTCTGTGATTTTTACGAGCTGACGATGGGCAACGGCTACCTTCTCAAGGGATATGGCGACAAGATCGCATATTTTGACGTGTTCTTCCGCAGCGTTCCGGACGGAGGCGGCTTTGCGATCGCAGCCGGTCTGGAACAGGTGGTGGAATACATTGAAAACCTGCACTTCGGAGATGACGATATCGAGTATCTCCGGTCCAAGCATTGCTTTGACGAGCGGTTCCTGGATTATCTCCGGCATTTCAAATTCTCCGGCGACATTTACGCCGTGCCGGAGGGAACGCCTGTATTTCCCTATGAGCCGATCCTGACGGTTCGGGCACCGGCCATTGAAGCACAGCTCATTGAAACCTATGTGCTTCTGGTCCTGAACCATCAGACCATGATTGCCACCAAAGCCAACCGCATCGTCCGCGCGGCCCAGGGCAGGGCGGTGCTGGAGTTCGGTTCCCGCCGGGCACAGGGCGCCGACGCAGCGATCATCGGCGCCCGGGCGGCATATATCGGCGGCTGCGCCGGAACGGCCTGCACGCTGACGGATAAGATCTTCGGGGTCCCCGCCGGCGGCACCATGGCTCATGCATGGGTGCAGATGTTTGATTCCGAGTATGAGGCATTCAAAGCATATTGTGAGATCTATCCCACCAATGCCACGCTTCTGGTGGATACCTATAATACCCTCAAGAGCGGCGTTCCAAACGCGATCCGCGTCTTTAAGGAGATGCTCGTTCCGAAGGGAATCACAAATTTTGCCATTCGTCTGGATTCCGGCGATATTGCCTATCTGTCCAAAAAGGCAAGAAAAATGCTGGACGAGGCTGGCCTGAATACCTGCAAGATCACGGCCTCCAACGCCCTGGATGAATACCTGATCCGTGATCTAATGATGCAGGGAGCGCAGATCGACACCTTCGGTGTGGGCGAACGGCTGATCACCTCCAGAAGTACGCCGGTATTTGGCGGGGTCTATAAGCTGGCAGCTGTTGAGAACGAGCAGGGTGAGATCATCCCGAAGATCAAGGTCAGCGAAAACACCGCGAAGATCACCAACCCGCATTTCAAGAAAGTACTCCGCTATTACGACAAGGAAAGCGGAAAGGCGCTGGCGGACGAGATCTGCCTGCGGGACGAGGTTGTTGATCCCGCCCAGCCTCATACAATTTTCGATCAGTACGCCACCTGGAAGACAAAGACGCTGACAGATTATTCCGTCAGAGAACTGCTGGAGCCCATTTTCCGGAACGGTGAGCTGGTCTATCAGCTGCCATCCCTGCCGGATATAAAGAAGTACTGTGCTGAGCAGCTTGACACGCTCTGGGAAGAGGTCATGCGGTTTGAAAATCCGCATACCTACTACGTGGACCTCTCACAGAAGCTGTGGGATGTGAAGCGTCAGCTTCTGGCGGCTGCAAAACAATAACGAAAACGAGAAGACCGGACGGGAAACCCGTCCGGTCTTTATGTCAGATAGCTGCGGATGGCGTCCATCACGTTTTGAACTTCGGACTCGAACATCCGGGCGGAGACCCGCAGACAGCCGTGTCCGAGGATGATGATCTGTTCCAGTCCGTCGGACGTTGCGACCCGCACCCGGTGTTTCTTTCCCAGCTCATAGCTGAGCCGCTCAATATAGCTGTCAGCCGTCTGCGCTTCCCGGGTATATACGACGCTCAGATCTCCGTATCGCTCGACGGAACCGGGATTTCCGGGGACCTTATATGCGTCAAATACCAGGATCACAGGGCACTGCCGGAAACTCTGATAGTTTCGTAAAATGTCGATCAGCCGGTCTCTGGCTGCGCTTAGATCATCCTGCGCCAGCTTTTTCAGATCATCCCAGGCGAAAATGATGTTGTAGCCGTCTACCAGAACGTACTCGGGACCGGACGGGACAGGAGTCCCTCGGTAAGGTTTGTTCTCTGTTTGAGACCGCGGCGTGTTCATTGCCTGTCTCCGGTCCTGACGGATGGGCCCATAGGTTCGTTCAAAGATTGCGATCAGCTCCTTGTCCGTGGCGGCCATGGCCCGGTATCTCCGCCCGAGAACCTCCATTTCGGAGTCCTCCCGTTCAGATTTCAGGACAGAGGGAAGGTGCATATGCTCCGGCACCTCAGACCACTTCACAACAAAGCCCGCACCGTGAGCGCAAAAAACGCTGTCAGGACTGTTGTCGAGATCTGATTCCGGGCTATATCCGCAGGCGCTCACTACCTTGTCCTGCGACTGACAGGGCGCATAACCGTGAAAAGACAGGCTGAGACGTCCTAATCCATGGGTATAGGCTGTGAATTCCCTCGGGTAGTCCCGCAATGCCGCCACCGGAGCGCACCCGGATAGTACCGCCGAGGCTTCCCCGGATTCCATTGGGGTCATTTCCGCGCCCATACGCTGCAGATCCGTCATCGCTCTTCCCACCTGATCGATAGGAAGCTCCATACGGAATCTGTACCAGGGCTCCAACAGGACAGATTCCGCCTGCATCAGGCCCTGACGGACAGCACGGTAGGTGGCCTGACGAAAATCTCCGCCTTCTGTGTGTTTCAGGTGCGCTTTTCCGGCCATCAGGGTGATCTTCATATCGGTGATGGGACTGCCGGTGAGCACTCCGAGGTGCTGCTTTTCGGCAAGATGGGTCAGGATCAGACGCTGCCAGTTCCTGTCCAGATCGTTTTCCGGGCATGCGGTATCAAACACAAGTCCGCTGCCCCGCTCGCCGGGTTCCAGGAGGAGATGCACCTCCGCATAATGCCGAAGAGGCTCATAGTGCCCCACGCCTTCCACGGTATTCGAGATCGTCTCCCGATAGAGAATACTTCCCTGGGTAAATTCCACGGCAAGGCCAAACCGCTGTGCCATCAGCGCCTGGAGGATTTCCAGCTGAATGGGCCCCATGATCTGTACCTGAATCTCCTGATGAAGGCTGTCGAACCGGACGTGGAGCTGCGGATCCTCTTCCTCCAGCTGACGGACCTGCTCCAGCGCCCGGCTGAGATCCGTCCCCTCCGGCAGGGCCATCCGGTACGTGAGAACCGGGGAGAGCACCGGGGAATGGTCCATGGAAGCGTCGCCCAATCCCATCCCGGCGGAAGTATGATTTAAGCCAACGGCTGCCACCACATCGCCGGGATACGCGGTATCCACAGGATGAAACCTGGCCCCGGAATAAACGCGGAGCTGGGTGACTTTTTCACCGCAGAGCACCTGCCTGGCGGACAGCGTGCCGCCTGTGACCTTTAAGTGTGTTTCCCGCACCCCCTGGGCATCCCGGGCGATTTTGAACACCTGCGCTGAAAATGACTCCCCGGAAGGGGATTCCGGGGCATAGTCGGCCAGACCGGCCATGAATTCCTTAATGCCCTGAAGCTTCAATGCGGCGCCGAACCACACCGGAAATACCTTTCCCCGCGCGATGGCGCTGCGTATGGAATCCTTGGAGAGCGTGCCAGATTCGAGCGCTTCATCCAGCAGCGCTTCATCGCAAAGCGCCAGATCCTCCGGATCATAATCCGAAAGATCCACGATACCGCCGGAGAGGCTTCTTTGAAGCTCAGACAGGATTAAGGCGCGTTCCGCACCCGGCAGGTCCATCTTGCTGACGAACAGAAAAGTGGGTATATTCCGCTGCCGAAGCAGCCGCCAGAGCGTAAAGGTATGGCTTTGAACACCTGCACTGCCGCCGATGACGAGAATCGCGCAGTCCAGGACCCGGAGCGTGCGCTCCATTTCCGCTGAAAAATCCACATGACCGGGGGTGTCGAGCAGCGTGACCTGCAAGTCGTTCCATGTTAGAACAGCCTGCTTGGAAAAGATGGTGATGCCCCGGCTGCGCTCCAGAGAAAACGTATCCAGGAAGGCGTCTCCGTGATCCACTCTGCCGAGAGAGCGGATGCCTCCGGACAGGTAGAGCATCGCCTCTGCAAGCGTAGTCTTTCCGGCGTCCACATGGGCGAGAATACCAATGACGGTTCGTTTCATAATGATCCTTTCCCGGGTTAAACGGTGAGATTATTGATCCAGATCCCTTTTTTGACCAGGATCAGTCCGGCGACCGCCTTTAGTGCGTCGGCGCACTGAACGATCAGGAACATGGGAATCAGCGAAATTCCGGTACAATACGCCAGAATCAGCGCCAGCGGGATGTTGACGACCCACATGGAAACGCTGTCAAAGAGGAACGTCAGAAGGGTCTTTCCTCCGGAGCGGAGGGTGAAATAGCAGCTGTTGTAAAGTCCGCGGGCCGTCAGAAACAGCGCATCAAGCCACAGCAGATGGTTCGCCAGCGAACGCACCTCATCTGTTGTATTGTAGATTCTTGGGAAGAACGGCGCCGCCGCGGCCAATAACAATGCGGCAAACAAACATAACGCCATGCCAAAGGCGATCATTTTCCGGTTGGTGTCCCTGGCCCGGTCGAATTCTCCGGCCCCAAGATCCTGACCGACCAGAATGGAAATGGCGCTTCCCATGGCAAACACGGCAATCGCAAAAAAATTGCTGACTGTGCTGGAAATGTTGTATGCAGCCACAGCGCTCAGCCCCCGGGTGGAATAGCATTGGACGATGACCGTAGTGCCCAGGGACCACATCATTTCGTTGAGCAGCAAGGGCATACCTTTGATCGTGATGTCCTTAGCAAGGGACAGCGGAACGGCCAGGGTGCGATAGATCCCGGTAAAATAGGGGAAACGGGCCCGATGTACTCTGGTATAGATCAGTATGATTCCAAGCTCTGCAAATCGTGAAATGGCAGTTGCGACAGCAGCGCCCGTGACCCCGAGCTTCGGTGCGCCGAAGTGGCCGAAAATCAGGATATAGTTTCCAACCATATTGACCAGAACGGCGATGATTCCGGCCCGCATCGGGATAGACGTCTCGCCGGTTTCCCGCATGGTGGAGGCATAGAGCTGAACTGCCGCAAACGGGATCATACTGATGAGCATGATCATCATATATTCTGTGCCGTACCGCAGCGTTGCCTCTAAATCTCCGGAACCGCTCTCTGTCAGGAACAGCCGGATCAGCGGCGTACGGAAAAACCAGAAGACCCCGATGCCCAAAACGGTGATCAGGGCAGTGGTGAGAACTTTATATCGGAATACACTGCGGATCTTATCCTGATCACCCTTGCCGAAGTACTGGGCGCAGAAGATCCCGGCTCCGGAAAGGGAACCGAAAATGCAAAGCTGAAAAATGAACTGCAGCTGATTGGCGATGGCCACGCCCGACATCTGTTCTGTCCCGACCTGACCGACCATGATATTGTCCAAAAGACCGACAAAATTGGTGATGCCCTGCTGAATGATGATCGGCAGCATCACCTTCAGAACCCGCCGGTAAAAATCTCTGGATCCGATGTATTTCTTCAAGATTCTCGCTCCGTTTCGTATTAACACCAGAGAATTATAACACACCTTCGGTTGCTGCTCAATAGGGGAGTGTTTCGATTGTGCTCCCGCAGGTTTCTTTTTATGATTCGAGTTCGTAAGGATTGACGGAGCGCAACACGCGAATTATAATAACAGTATCGATGTGAAAGGAGATGCGATATGGAAAAACTTGTGACTTATCTGCTTGACGGAAAGGAAGTTCCTGCCGGAACCCCCGGAGCCAGAGCGGTGGAAACGCCCGCCATCTCTCCGGAAAAGGGACTCTATGAAGGCGGTATGACAAAAGGCTCCTGCGCCTACCGTACGGCTCTGTTCGTGGATGGCGGCAAGGTGGACGGGGAACGCAGCGTCACGGACGCGATCTCCGGTGGGACCTTTGACAATTCCGGTCTGGAGGGCGGCGTCATTGATTCGGACAACATCCATTTCAACGGCATCATGGTGAACGATTCCGATTATCAGATCAAAAATCTGACAATGACTGCCGACGGCTCCGGCGGAAACGATTTCAAGGGCTTTGGCGCCGGCATCGCCGCCTTCGGTAAATCCAACGTGGATGTGGACGGCTATGTGTTCGACGGCAAGGGCGCGGTCCGTCACGGTGTGTTTGCCGGCGGCAATGCCCCGGAGGATGAACTGACTGTGACGGTCAAAAACTCCTTTATCAAAGCCAACGGCTCTCGGTATGAGCAGAAGGCGGAAGGTATGTGCTCCTGCCCCTGGATGCTTGGAATCTCGCCGGATGGCCACGCCCGGGATACCATGGTGGACGGATACAGCAGCGTGAACTATGAAAAGGATATTCTTCTGTCTGACGGCTGGGGCGTATTGTCTGTGGACGATACCGGCGACACAACAGAATTCGGAAAATATTCCATCGAGATGCAGGTGAAGGATTCTGTCATCGACGTGACCACGGAGGGATCGAATGATCCCAGCTGCTACGCCACCTACGCCATCGGCGGCTGCCGGAACCGGTTCTATCACTGCGTTGTGGGCAACGGCGCAGAATCCGACGCCTACCTGGCGCTGAAGTCCGCTATGCGTCCTTCAAACGTAAGCTATGACTATCAGACCAAAAAATATGGCATGACCTATGCGGCCGTGGTGGCCAACGAGCACGCATGCGCAGGTTGGTATGACGGCTGTGAGGTGACTACCAAATACGGCGTGATGTATCACAAGACCAACAACGTCCGGTATGTTCCCGGGGCAGGAGACGACTCCGCCTCTACGCTTCCTGCGTGCGGCGTCACGGAGGTCAAAAACTCCACCTTCCGGACCCAGGGCGCGGCGTTCCTGGTGAAAGCATGCACGCCGGTTATTTCAGTGGAAAACAGCCGGTTCTGCTCGGATCAGGGCGTGATCGTCCAGCTTATGACCTGTGATGATCCCGGAATGGGAACGCCCGCTTTTTCCGAGACCATCGATACCAGCGCTCCCGTGGCCCGCGATCCCCAATACAATCCATTTGACTACAACCGGAAAGACGTGAAGCTGTTCCGGAAGTTCGACGTTAAGAACATGATCGGCGACGTGCAGGCTTCCTTCCGCGGCTGCAACGACAAAAACGGAACCGCTCTGAACGGCAGCTTCTACAATTCCATTAACGTGGAAACCAACGGCGAGGGAATGCTCTGGTGGGGACAAAACCTGATTCTGAGTTTTGACGACTGTGATATCAAGGGAGCCTGCTCTTCTTCCGTTGCGACCCATGACCGGTATTCGTACTATCTTGTTCCGGCGGATAATCAATACGGCGGCATTCCTGTCAATGCAGACGGATTTGAGATTGCCGGATCCTGGGACAAGCCGAAGATGCATATGCCCATGCCGGAGGACTTTAATCCGGGCGAGGGTGACATGCCTCCAATGGATATGCCCGGCGGAATGCCTCCCATGCCGGAACCCAAGTTCTACTTTACTCCGGAATGGGACGACCATGGCAATCTGATCGTGGTGGGAAAGGAAAAGCTGAAGCCGGAGCTCGGATGCATCGTTTCCAGGGATGCGACGCTGCTCGGCGCGCTGAACAATACCCCCGCGCCCACGGTGAACAACGGCGTGTGGGTGTCCCTGAAAAACGGCTCCACCTGGACGCCGGAGGGAAAGAGTTACCTCAGCCGCCTGGAGATTTCTGCTGACAGCAGGATCCTCGGCAGCGTCTGGGTGAACGGGGATCAGGTGATCCCGGAAGCCGGGAAGGTGTATACCGGCGATATTGTTGTAACGGCATAAGATAAGGAGACCGGAAGCAGATCGTTTCTGCTTCCGGTCTCTTTTCCGTCAATATGCAGGATCGTAGACCCAGGCGGTGGGCAGTGTGCGGCCGCCGGGCAGATCCGGGTTGGAGCACCGGGTCACATATTCCCCTTCATAGTACATGATCGCACTGGTGCCTCCGTCGAGATTCATGGCCTGGACGCAGCCATACTGCCGCATCTTCGCAGCCACATACTCTACACCGCATCCCAAAGAATCCGCGTATCTGCCCTCCACGATCACCATCATGGTTTCCAACTTTTCGCTCTGTCCCAGGACGGCCCGGGGCTCCAGCCCGTTCCATGTGGTATCCATGATCGTGCCGTCAATGATCATTGCGGGCTGGAATTCACAGGCGTCTCTGGTGCCTTCGCCCAGTTCTGACGCGGAATCCATGATGTACATTCTGTTGTCGGTGCGGAGTTCCAAACGCTTGCTGTCCTCCATCAGGCGGGATCCGAATACCTCGCCGCTGCACACCGCAAGGCCGGAAATCTCGCCTCCGTTGCCAACGCCTTCCGGATCGATGAACGCGCTTCCGGTGATGGCGAGAACGCCGCCGTTTGCCTCGCAGATCCTTCCCGCAGTCTGGCCGATCACGCCCAGCGTATCCGCAGGACACAGACTCAAGCGGCTGGTATCCTTGCAGATCGCGAGGATACCGCGGGACTGGTTCTCGGAGAGCCAGACGCGGATCAGTACGATGCCGTCCCTGGCATTGACGGCCAAAACCTGATCTCCATGGATGGTTTCGATGTCTGTTCCGGAATCGTCCAGCCCAGCCTCGTTGATGTCGATGCCGTACCAGCCATTGTCAAGGGCACTGGGGTGTTCATCGAGATAGGCCATAAAAGAGCTGCGGTCCAGCTCCCAGAATATTCCGAAGAACACATCCTCTTCTGTGTCGGCTTCGTGTACGGTCGCGCTTTCTGCATTGGAGTCCGGTACAATTTCAAAGCCGTCGTCTACTACCGAGGCCGGCGCAGCCGGGACGATGGTCGCCGATTCCAGCTTCGGCAGTTCCTGGATCTCAACAGCGCCCCAGTTGCTTTCCGTGCCGACCGCTGCAGCGTCGGCTTCGTACTGGGTCCGCATGACGTTGTCGATGATGGTTCCGGGAATGATCGCCGTGGCCATCCATTTATGGTTCAGCGTGTTCATGGCGGATTGGATGTACATGGTCCGTACCCGTTTCACCAAAGGAATATCGGAGTAAACCGCCACAAGGTATGCGATGCTGAATACAGTCAGAAAGACCAGCAGGGCGTGAGCGATGGCGTTGAGCACAGGATGACGGCGCCGGCGCTTCTTTTTCTGCTTGGGCGGTTCCGGATCAGGCTCCATATCCTCATCCAATTCCTGATCCTCATCAGAATAGTGATACCATGGATCGGAATCTTCCGTGGGCTGCATGCTTGCCTGAAATACGCCTGCAGTAAGATCCATGGGCGGTTCCGGCGTTTCCGGCGGAACCTTGGGCTCCTCGTCCGGCACATCCGCGAGATCCGGCTCTGCGGCGTTTTCCTGCTGCGGAAGAGAGTTGTCCCGTTCGTTATCGGATTCCGGTTCCTGCGGCTGCTGTGCAGGTTCTTCGTCCGATGCAGGTGCTTCCGGCTGCGCAGGCTCGTTGCCCCAAATGTCCCGAATCAGATCGGAAATGACCGCGTCAGCGGCCAAAGGCTCATCATTGCTATGTTCAAGAACCTTTTGGGAATTATCCAGTTTCTTATTCGGATCTTCGAATCCCATAGGTTATCCTCACTTTTCGTTACTATTTGTTACTAACTTTAGTATTTTATCATAAACCTGAAAGAAATGCAACCAAAGCGACAATACAATGTGTTGTTTTCCGGAATATCTTGCAAAGACACGGAAATAGATTGCAAAAAAAGGACTTATCGTATAAAATATATGGTTGCAAACACATGGAAGAAGGACGGATCGTATGACACTTAACGATTACTTTGAGAGCCTCCGCGGAAAGCGTATCACCGTGATTGGTCTCGGGATCAGCAACCGGCCGCTGGTCCGGATGCTGCTTGAACGCGGTTTTTCAGTGGAATGCCGGGACAGAACCCCCCGGGAAAAACAGCTTGACGACGTATTGGAGCTGGAGCGGCAGGGGGCCGTTCTGAATCTTGGGGAGGACTACCTGGAGGGAATCGATGCGGACGTGGTGTTCCGCACTCCGGGACTCAATGCATTTTGCCCGCAGCTGACAGCCCTTCGGGAAAACGGCACGATCGTCACGTCTGAGATGGAGGCCTTTTTTGCGGTCTGCCCCTGTCCGATCGTCGGCGTGACCGGTTCCGACGGCAAGACCACCACGACGACGCTGATTGCGAAGCTGTTTGAGAATTCCGGCCGGAAAACCTGGTGCGGAGGAAATATCGGCACGCCGCTTCTGCCGGAGGCAGACAGGATGACGGCAGAGGATGTGGCGGTTGTGGAGCTCAGCTCCTTCCAGCTCATGGGCATGCAGGTCAGCCCCCATGTATCGGTTGTGACCAATCTGTCACCCAATCATCTGGATATCCATAAGGATATGGAGGAATACGTTGCCGCGAAGGAGAATATTTATCTTCATCAGTCTGCGGACGATCTGGTCGTTCTGAATCGCGACAATGAGATCACCAACAGCTTCGTTCCAAAAGCCGCCGGGCGTGTGCTTCAGTTTTCACGGAAGGTGCGGCCGGAGAGGGGATACTGGCTCCGCCCGGATCAGATGATCTGCCGGGTCGATGGGGAATTGGAAGAGGAGATCATGGATGCGTCAGAGATCCTGATCCCCGGCGTGCACAATATTGAGAATTATATGGCGGCGTTCTGTGCTGTAGACGGTCTGGTCGGAAAAGATGTCATGGTGGATCTCGCCAGGACTTTTGGCGGCGTTGCGCACCGCATTCAGCTGATTCGGGAGAAAGACGGCGTGAAGTTTTATGACAGCTCCATCGACTCTTCCCCCAACCGTACCAGAGCGGCGCTCCGAAGCTTTTCCCAGAAGGTCATCATGGTGGCCGGAGGAAAGGACAAGGGGATCGCCTATGACGATCTGGGACCGGAACTCCGGGAGCACGTCAAGCTGCTGGTGCTTACCGGCATGACCGCCGGAAAGATCCGTGCCGCCGCCGAACAGGTGCCCGGATGGGATAATACCAATCCCGAAATTCTGGATGTGGAGGAATTTGACGACGCCATCCGGGCTGCAGCGGCCCGGGCCTCCCGGGGTGATATTGTGATTCTTTCCCCTGCAAGCACTTCCTTTGACCGGTTCCGCAACTTCGAAGAGCGAGGCCTGCGGTTCCAATCGGTGGTCAACAGCCTTTAAGTCATACTGAGGATGATGCAATGAATATATCGGACGAAACAAGACGGCTTGCCGCCCGGGCGGAAGCTCAGTGCGCACCGCAGTTTGCGGAAATCGACCGGGTGGCCCAGCGCAATGCAGAAAAAATGCTCTCAGCCTTTCAGGAAGAACGGGTCAGCGCCGCCCATCTGGTTGGCACCACCGGCTACGGCTACGACGATTTGGGCCGGGACACGCTGGACAGGATCTTTGCCCGGGTGTTTGGCGCCGAGGCCGGACTGGTGCGGAGCCAGTTTGTAAACGGTACGCACACCATCACCTGTGCGCTGATGGGAATCCTTAGGCCGGGAGATCTCTGCATTTCTGCCTTCGGCGCACCCTATGACACGCTCCTCGGTGTGATCGGCGTTACGGGAAATGCCCCGGGCAATATGCTGGAGATGGGCATTGAATACCGGCAGGTGGATATGACGCCTGATCTCCGGCCGGACATCGCGGGAATCCGTGAAGCGGTCCGGGCGAAGAACGCAAAACTGCTGATGATTCAGCGTTCCCGCGGTTATTCCGTCCGGGCGGCTCTGACCGTGCGGGAAATCGGCGAGATCATCCGTGCGGCCAAAGAGGCCAACCCGGATATTCTCGTCTTTGTGGACAACTGCTACGGAGAATTTGTGGAGGAGATGGAACCCACAGAGGTCGGCGCCGATATCATGGCCGGATCTCTCATCAAGAATCCAGGGGGAGGCATCGCTCCCACCGGCGGTTATATCGTCGGACGAAATGATCTGGTCGAGGCGGCAGCCATGCGTCTGACCTGTCCCGGCATCGGCCGGGAATGCGGCAGCACGCAGGATATCAACCGGCTTTTGTATCAGGGCTTCTTCCTGGCACCGCATGTGACGGCGCAGGCGCTGAAGACGGCCGTGTTCTGCGCTTCCGTGATGGAATCGCTCGGCTATACCACGTCGCCTGCGGCGGATGCGTTGCGGGGTGATATCGTTCAGACCGTGGAGTTTAGGAAGCCTGAACTGCTGCGGGCTTTCTGCAGAGGTGTTCAAATGGGAGCGCCGGTGGATTCCTATGTGACGCCGGAACCCTGGGATATGCCGGGATATGAGGATCAGGTGATCATGGCGGCGGGCGCTTTTATTCAGGGCGCATCCATCGAGTTGTCAGCGGACGGACCGATGCGGGACCCGTATATGGCCTATCTGCAGGGCGGAATTACCTATGAGTCCGGCCGGCTCGGAATCATGCTGGCTTTGGAGATGCTGAGAAAGGCAGGCATACAATGAATCTGTTTCAAAGATTCTGGCAGAAGCGCAGACTACCCTGCGCTGCGGTGATCGTAGCCGCCGGTGCCGGAGAGCGCATGCAGGGCAAAGACAAGATCATGTCCAAGGTAGGCGGCAAGCCGGTGATCGCGCATACCATTGCCGCCTTTGAAGCTTCCCGCGCCATCGATGAAATCATTGTGGTTGCCCGGCGGGAGCAGGTGGAGACAGTCCGCGCCCTGATTCGGGAGTATGGATTTGGGAAAGTAAAGGACGTGGTTCCCGGCGGGAAGACCCGGGTGGAATCTGTGCACTGCGGACTTAATGCCATGAGCAAAAATATGGAGCTTGCCGCCATACAGGATGGGGCGCGTCCTCTGGTAACGCCTGACATCATAGAACGGGCGGTGATGCAGGCTGTAAAATGTCATGCAGCAGCTCCTGCAATCCCGGTCAAGGATACCATCAAAGAGGTGGACGATACCGGCCGGGTGGTGTCCACGCCGGACCGCGCAACGCTTCGTGCCGTCCAGACGCCCCAGGTTTTTCAAAAGGACCTGCTGCTTGCCGCCTGGGAAAAAGCGAAAAAAGACGGAAAAACCTATACCGATGATTGCGGCGCAATGGAAGCCCTCGGGATTTCTGTATATCTGATCGAGGGCAGCGAGGAAAACCTGAAGATCACGACGCCGCTGGACCTGTATCTTGCGGAGCATATTCTGCACGGGAGGGAGAACGCATGAGGATCGGGCACGGATATGATGTGCATCGATTGGTGCCTGGACGAAAGCTGATCCTGGGCGGCGTGGAAATCCCCTGTGAGATGGGCCTGGACGGTCATTCCGATGCTGATGTCCTGACTCATGCAATCATGGATGCGCTGCTGGGAGCGGCTGCGCTGGGCGATATCGGACGGCACTTTCCGGATCACGACGATCAGTATCTTGGCATCGACAGCCAGGTTCTGCTTCGCAAGGTCTGCTCCATGCTTGATGCGCATCACTTTCGAATTGGAAATCTGGATGCTACCGTGATTGCGCAGCGGCCGAAGCTTTCTCCGTACATGGAACAGATGCGGGAAAAGCTGAGCCAAACGATGGGCATTTCTGTGGATCGGATCAACCTCAAGGCCACCACGGAGGAGCGCCTTGGGTTTACCGGCAGGGGAGAGGGAATCTCCGCCCACTGCGTCTGTCTCCTGGAGGAAATATAGAAAAAGCCTGCGGGAATCCGCAGGCTTTTATTGATATGAAATATAAAAAACCCCTGCGGAATCTGAGATTCCACAGGGGTTTGGTGCGCGAGGCGGGACTT
Source organism: Oscillospiraceae bacterium (assembly GCA_902778525.1). Lineage (GTDB taxonomy): Bacteria > Bacillota > Clostridia > Oscillospirales > Oscillospiraceae > HGM13006. The sequence goes on from CACYXZ010000009.1 coordinate 21,674, forward strand.
GAACCCGCACGTGCGTAATGCACACTAGAACCTGAATCTAGCGAGTCTGCCAATTCCACCACTCGCGCATTTGCTTGGTTATTTTACCCCCGCAATTCGGATTTGTCAAGAATTATTTTCATCTTTTTTCAAATTCAGCGTCTCTGGCGCAAACGGGACGAGAAAACTGCCGAGCTTGGAGGGAATCGCAGTAAACCGTTTTCTTTCCGCGCCTGGAAGATCCAGCGTCAGGCCAAAGGCCCAAAGCAACAGAGGTCCGGATCCGCCCCCGTACTTGCCGTCGCCGGAAAGGGGCGTTCCGCGAGAGGCAAACTGAACCCGGATCTGGTGCGTTCGTCCTGTGAGAAGGCGGACATGAATCAGCGACTGGGATGGCGAAGTTTGCAGGACACGGTACATCAGGCGTGCTTCTTTTACGCCTTTTCGTTTGCGGTCAACCACAAAGGTTTTGTTTCGAACACGGTCATGGAACAAAAGATCTGTCAGCAAACCCTCCGATTGCGATGGGATTCCGTTTGTCACCGCAAGATACTCTTTTACCATCTCGCCCGACTGTATCTGGCGGCTCAGCTCCGCGGCAGCGGCCTGGGATAACGCATAGATCATCACACCTCCGACCTCCCGGTCAAGCCGGTGAACAGGATATACCCTGCAGCCGGTCTGACTTTCGAGCAGAGAGATCATACTCTTTTGACCGGAAGTCCCGGACTGGCTCAGAACTCCGGCCGGCTTCACACAGATCAGGAGATCATGACTTCGGTACAGGATTTCAATAGGGTCCACAGAATTCCTCCTCTCCAGAAAAAGCGCGGGAAGCAATGCTTCCCGCTGCTATTGTATCATGTTTCGCCGGGACGTCAAGCCGTTCGTTCGTCGCCCCAGAAAAACAGTGCCACGGTCCCCGGACCTGTATGAGATCCAATGGTGGTTCCGATGCTGTTGATGAGCACTTTTCCGTTGAGTTTGGGGAATCGGGCCTCGACTTTTTCCGCCACCTTTTTAGCGTCCTCCTCGCAGGCGGACATGGAGATGAAGCACTTGCCGTCATAATCGCGGCCGTTCTGCGCGTGCTCCTCCATTTTTTGCACTATTGCCTCAATGACCTTCGCCTTCGTGCGGATCTTGTATCGAGGGATCAGCCGTCCCTGATCGTCCATATTCAGCAGCGGGCAGATCTTCAGAACCGTTCCGAACCAACCGCTTGCCTTGGAGATCCGTCCTCCGCGGACATAGAAGGTAAGGTCTGTAGAGAAGAACCAATGATGCAGCTTTAACCGGTTTTCTTCAGCCCAGGAATAAAGAGATTCCACATCCATGCCGGAATCCCGCAGATCCGCCAGCTTGTCCATAAACAGGCCGTAGCCCGAGGATGCGCCGAGCGAATCCAGAATCAGGATCTTGCGCTCGGGATACTGCGGGGACAGGATTTCCCGGGCGGCGCAGGCGGAATTGTATACGCCGGAGATCCCGCTGGAGAGGCAGACGTGAAGAATGTCCTGACCGGACTCCAGCATGGGCGTAAAGTAGGCGATAAACTCGTCCACATTGACCTGGGAGGTCTTCGTTTGCGCCCCGGCAGCCATTGCGGCGTAAAACTTGTCAAAGGGCATGGACTGCCCCAGATCGTCGGGATACTGTTTGCCATTCAATTCGTAGTGGAAGCAGATATACCGGATATCGCGGCCGTTAAAATGCTCGGCGCTGAGATCCGCAGTGGAACAGCAGGAAATCACATAACTCATATTGGTTCCTCCCAAACGTTCGTTTTGAACAAGTATTCTATCATGTCATTATTATAATGATATAAAGGGGAAATTGCAACCATGTTTTTATGACAGAGCTTGCTATTTGCGAAAGATGGAATTATACTGTTTTTGCATATATTACGCTTCAGGGGGACGGGAAATGAAAGTGATTGCCCATATTCGCAGCGACTTCCCAACGAAATTCGGGATTCCACGGCAGGCGGGTCTGGTGGATGAATTGCGGGCGGAGATCGTATTTACACAGGCGTATCGGAATCCGGAAGCCCTCCGCGGGATCGAAGGCTTTTCCCACCTGTGGCTGATCTGGGAGTTTTCCGAGGCCCGCCGGGATACCTGGTCTCCAACGGTCCGTCCACCGCGGCTGGGTGGAAATACAAGAATGGGGGTTTTTGCAACAAGGTCTCCTTTCCGGCCCAACCCGCTGGGCCTGAGCTGTGTTCGATTGACTGCGGTTCGGGAAACAGAGCAGGGAACTGTACTGGAGGTAGCGGGTGCGGATCTGATGGACGGCACGCCGATCTACGATATCAAGCCCTATGTTCCGTACTCGGACTGTCACCCGGAGGCGTCCGGCGGTTTTACGGATACCGCGGACGATTTTCTGTTGCATGTCAGCGATCCCGCTTCTCTTCTTGAGCAGATCCCGGAGCCGCGCCGAAGCGCATTGACCGGGGTGCTGTCTCATGATCCGAGACCCTCCTATCAGAATGACCCGGATCGTGTCTATGGGATGGCCTTCGGCGGTTATGACGTCAGGTTCCGCGTTTCCGGCCGTGTGCTGACCATCGTGGAACTTGTATCAAGCTGAGGGTTCTGTCGAAACCGCGCAACAAAAGAATCAAACGGTCATATCATGCTCATAGGGAGGTTATTTCTATGAGCATGTATTTTTTTACCTATCGGGGTGCCACAGAAGCAAGAAAAGGGGCAGCGGCGCTTCGCAACTCCGGTGTCCCCGCCAGAATAGACCGCAGTCCCGTGCAGCTTTCCAGATCCGGGTGCGGATACGGCCTGTGGATCGTGCCGCAAAAAGCGGAACGCGCCGCGGAAATCCTCCGTCGGGAAGCACCTTATGAGCGTTCCTACCGGATGGATCGGGGAGGATTCCGGGAGGCGCCGCTGTGATCTATCTGGATAATGGCGCGACAACTCTTCCAAAGCCCAGGAGCGTAGCGGACGCTGTGGCCTGGTCGATCGGACATCTGGCGTCTCCCGGACGGGGCAGCTCAAGGGCATCGGAAGAAGCGGATGATATGCTCTATGAGCTTCGCATCACTGCCGGTGAAATGTTTTCCTGTCCTCCGCAGCAGGTCATCCTCACGACTTCCGCCACCCACGGCCTTAATATTGCGATCAAGTCCCTTGCAGGGCCCGGGGACCGCGTTGTGATTTCGGGAATGGAGCATAACGCGGTGGTCCGGCCGCTCTTTGCGGCCGGCGCAGATGTACAAGTTGCGCGGGGCCGGCTGTTTGACTCGAACAAACTGCTGGAGGATTTCGACAGACTTCTGACGCCGGGAACCTCGGCCTGCGTTGTGACGCATGTTTCCAATGTGTTTGGATGGATCCTCCCGGTGGAGGAGATCGCCGCCCTGTGCAGTACACGTGGAATCCCGTTGGTCGTGGATGCATCTCAGTCCGCCGGAAGTCTTGAGGTGAATATGGAGGCACTTGGCGCAGCGTTTATCGCGATGCCCGGGCACAAAGGCCTTCTTGGCCCCCAGGGGACCGGTTTGCTTCTGTGCGGTCATCCCGTAAAAACCATCCTGGAAGGAGGAACCGGAAGCCTTTCCAGGCAGCCCGAAATGCCGGACTTCCTGCCGGACCGGCTGGAAAGCGGAACACAGAATGTTCCGGGCGCAGCCGGATTGCTGGCGGGGATTCGCTATCTTCGTCGCGTTGGGATTCGGACAGCATCTGAAAGGGAGACGGAACTGCGCAGAGAGCTTGTCCGGCAACTGAGGAGAATCCCGGGCGTGGAGGTTTTTTACGGCGAAAACCAGGCCGGAACAGTTTCCTTCCGTGTCAGGAACAGAGACTGTGTGTTGCTGGCCTCACGTCTTGCGGAGCAGGGAATCGCGCTGAGGGCCGGACTCCACTGCGCGCCGCTGGCGCACGAGACAGCCGGAACGCTGGAAACCGGAACACTTCGGGTCAGCTACGGTCCGTTTAACACAAGACAGGATGGAAAGGAACTCTGCCGCCGTCTGGAGAAGATCCTGGAAAGGCCGGAAATCGAAGAGACCCTGGCGGATCATCGGTAATTGATATCACCGGATGTATGGTGGAAATACGAGATTATTTTCGTTTACTTTTCGAATTAGTGTAGTATAATAAGAGGAAATGCATGGAAAGGAACAGAAAAATGGAAAAATATCGTGTTGAATTACTTCCGGACGTTTTTCTGACGGTTTTAGATACCGATAAGTTTCGAACAAATTATCTTTCCCTGAACATCCTTCGGCCCCTGAGACGGGAAGAAGCTGCGCTTAATGCGCTTCTGCCTGATGTCCTGCTTCGCGGCTGCAGGATCTGCCCGGATATGCAGGAAATCGCCGCCTGGCTGGATCAGAGATACGGTGCCGGCGTGCAGTCTGTCGTCCGAAAAAAAGGAGAGATTCAGGCCATCGGTTTCTTCTTTGACTACGTCAACGAACGATTTGCAGAACCCAAAGAGGACCTGACCGGCGATATCTGCAATCTGCTGGGGAGCTTTCTGCTGGAACCCGTGCTGGATGACGGTGTGTTCCGTCAGGATTATGTGGACGGGGAAAAGGTCAATCTCTGCAACGCCATTATGGCGCAGATCAATGATAAACGGATTTATGCGGCCATGAGGCTCCGTCAGGAGATGTTCTCCGGAGAAGCCTACGGGGTCAGCAAAAACGGCGAAAAGGAGGATGTGGAAACGATCACAGCCCGTTCTCTTTACGAGCATTACCGCTATATTCTCGGCCATTCCAGAATTGAGCTGATGTTTGCGGGCAGAACGGATCGGGATCATCTCATTGACTGCCTTCGCAGGAGCCTTTCCGCCCTTCCGAGAGAGCACGTAGACGCCGTGGGTACCGAACCCGGCCCAATGCCTGAGCAGGTGCGGGAATTCCAGGAGACGATGGACGTCAAGCAGGGAAATCTGGTCATGGGCTTCCGCACCGGAATAACGTCTGCGGATGCTGCCTATCCGGCCCTGCTGATGTTTAACGGGATTTACGGCGGCGGCATTACTTCCAAGCTGTTCCGGAACGTCCGGGAGAAGCTCAGCCTGTGCTATTATGCAAGCTCCGGTCTGGATCGGATCAAGGGCGTTATGGTGGTTTCCTCCGGAATCGATCCCGAAAACTATGCTGCCACCAAGGATGAGATCCTTCGGCAGCTGGAAGCTTGCCGGGCGGGGGATATCACGGAAGAGGAGATCACCTCTGTGCGTAACGCGCTTTGCACCAGCCTCCGGTCCAGCGAAGATTCTCTGGGCCGTATGGAAGACTTCTATCTGACCCAGGAAACCGGCGGCTTTTCCTATACGCCGGAGGAACTGATGGAAGCGTTGATGCATGTCACAACGGAGCAGATCCGCCAGGCTGCCTGCAGCATCCATTTGGATACGGTCTTTTTCCTGAAAGGAGAGAACTGATGCAGAAGAATACCTACAGCCGGCTGGATCTGACGGTTTATTCCGACACGCTTTCCAACGGTCTGCGGCTCTATGTGATCCCGAAACGCGGATTCTCCAAAAAATATGCCTTTTTTGCCACAAATTACGGTTCGCTGGATACCTCGTTTTCTGTGGGCGGAAGGAAGATCCGTTCACCCGATGGCATCGCGCATTATCTGGAGCATAAGATGTTCGACACCGAGGACGGACATGCGCTGCAGGCCATGTCCGCCACCGGCGCCAGTCCCAATGCTTTTACCAGCTATTCGATTACGGCTTATCACTTCGAAAGCACGGATTCTTTTGCGGAAAACCTGAGACTGCTGCTGTCCTTTGTCTCCGTTCCATACTTCACCGATGAAACCGTGGAAAAGGAACGGGGAATCATCTCCCAGGAGATCCGGATGTATGAGGACAGTCCCGGATCGCGTCTCGGCGAGAATTTGTACCGCGCCATGTACCGGAATCATCCGCTCCGTGTCAACATCGCCGGAACGGTGGAAAGCATCCAGCAGATCGACCCGCAGATGCTTTACGCCTGCCATCATACATTTTATGATCCTTCCAATATGGTGCTCTGCATTGCGGCGGATGAAGATCCGGAGGCGATCCGTTCAATCGCGGAGGAGATCCTTCCGCCTTCCTCCGGGCAGATTCCGGAGCGGGATTACGGAGACTCGGAGCCCATTCAACCGGACCGGCCCAGAATTGAACAGTATATGGAAGTCTCCATGCCGATGTTTGCCCTGGCGTTCAAATGCCCGGAAATCCCGGAGGGACAGGAGCGGCTCCGGCAGGAGCTGTTAGGGGATCTGGCGGCGGAGATCCTGTGCGGGGACTCCTCTCCGCTCTATCAGAAGCTCTATGAGCAGGGATTGATCGATTCCGGCTTTGGCGTCGGCTACGAGTGCATCAAGGGCATGCCAAACGTGAGCTTTGCCGGAGACAGCGACGAACCGGAAACGGTCATGGAGGAGATCCTCCGGGAAGCGGAGCGGATCAGCCGGGAGGGCGTGGATCCTTCGCTGTTTGACCGGGTTCGCCGGGCGTCGCTGGGTCAGAGGATCCGGGGCCTGGATTCCTTTGACGGGGTTTGCTACCGATTGACTGGCAGCTATTTTGACGGCAGCGATTATTTCCTGTTCCCGGAATGCTACGATACCATCAACCCGGAGGATATCCGCCTGTTTATTGCGGAACACATCGTAACTGAGCAGGCAGTACTGTCATTGATTCTCCCCGTACAACAGGAGGCTTAACTATGTATCAGGAAATCTCTTTCCCCAGTCTCGGGATCAGCTTCAACCCTTCCAGAGAGGCCTTTTTCATTGGAAGCAAACCGATCTACTGGTATGGAATCATCATCGCCGTCGGCTTCCTTCTGGCGGTCCTTTATGCGATCCGAGACAGTTTGGCTTGACGCAGGACAACATCATCGATATGCTGATCTGTGCCGTGCCTTCAGCCGTGGTCTGCGCCAGATTGTATTACTGTATTTTCCGCTGGGATATTTATGGCGATAATCCCATCAGCATTTTGTATGTCTGGGAAGGCGGTCTGGCCATTTACGGCGGCGTCATCGGCGCAGTTGCCGCGGTCATCATTTTCACAAAGGTGACGAAAATCAAAACATCGGCCATGCTTGATATCGGGGGTCTGGGTCTTCTGATCGGACAGTGCATCGGCCGGTGGGGCAACTTCATCAACCGGGAGGCTCATGGCGGCCTTTCCGAGGGATTTCTTCGGATGGGGCTCACGGATGCGTCCGGAAATACCGTCTACGTACATCCCACGTTCCTTTACGAGTCACTTTGGAACCTTTTAGGGTTCCTGATCCTGCATTTCTATTCCAGACGCAGAAAATATGATGGCCAGATGTTTGTAATGTATCTGGGATGGTATGGTCTTGGGCGCGTGTTTATCGAAGGACTCCGTACCGACAGCCTCTATGTGGGCGGAACGAATCTGAGAGTGAGCCAGCTCGTGGCTGGATTGTGCGTTGTTTTCGCGGTGGTGTTCCTGTTCTACAACAAGGTGTTCCGGGAGCATGATCCCGCCGATTTGTATGTGAACCGTTCCGAATTAACGGAGGATACAGATGCATCCGGTCAGGAAACGGAAGCTCAGGCAGAGAATGATCCGGAGTCTGTACCGGAAACGGAGGAAACGGAGGAAACGGAGGAAACGGAGGAAACGGAGGAAACGGAGGAAGCACAGCGCGCGGATCTCGAGGAGCCGGAACCGCAGGAAGAACAATGATCGGATCGCCCCGCGGTGCATTTTTGCACTGCGGGGCGAATATGCTTGACAAATAAGATTTCTCATGCTATGCTGAATTTGGTCATACAACTGACGGAAGTGGAGGAAACCACATGGAGTATGGCCCTTGTAATGCCGACCGTCTGGGCGAAGTGTCCCGGGCAGCCGGCTATATTTTTACCCGTTTTGCCTGCATTGGACAGATCTATAACTGAACAGGAGTGTTATCATGAAAACCGACATCGAAATTGCCCAGAGCACGACAATGCTTCCCATCAAAGACGTAGCAACCCGCGCAGGTATTGACGAGGATCTGCTGGAATACTACGGTAAATACAAGGCGAAGCTGGATCTCGGCCCGCTGAAGAATGCCCCCAGAAAGGGAAAACTGATCCTGGTGACTGCCATCAATCCCACTCCCGCCGGAGAGGGAAAAACAACGACCAGCGTGGGGCTGGCGGACGCGCTCTGCCGGCTCGGAAAATCAACCATGCTCTGTCTCAGAGAGCCCTCCCTTGGACCGGTGTTCGGCGTGAAGGGCGGCGCTGCCGGAGGCGGCTACGCGCAGGTGGTTCCCATGGAGGACATCAACCTGCACTTTACCGGTGATTTCCATGCAATCGGCGCGGCGAACAATCTGCTGGCCGCCATGATCGACAACCACATCCAGCAGGGGAATGCGCTGGATATCGATGTGAAGAACATCACCTGGAAGCGCTGTGTGGATATGAATGACCGTCAGCTGCGCAATATCGTCTGCGGTCTCGGCGGCAGAATGCAGGGTGTTCCCAGAGAGGATGGCTTTGACATCACGGTCGCCTCTGAAATTATGGCGGTGCTCTGCCTGGCCAGCGACCTGATGGATCTCAAGCGGCGGATCGCCCGGATCATCATCGGCTATAACCGGAAGGGCGAGCCTGTGACCGCACAGGATCTGCACGCGGAGGGCGCCATGACGGTCCTTCTGAAGGATGCGATCAAGCCCAATCTGGTTCAGACTCTGGAGCACAATCCTGCCATTGTCCACGGCGGTCCCTTTGCGAATATTGCCCACGGATGCAACTCCATTTCCGCCACTGACACCGCGCTGAAGCTTGCCGATTATGTTGTGACGGAGGCCGGATTCGGCGCCGATCTCGGCGCGGAGAAGTTCCTGGACATCAAGTGCCGTTATGCCGGTATGGTTCCCAACGCGGTAGTCATTGTCGCGACTGTCAAGGCGCTGAAGTACAACGGCGGCGTTCCCAAAACGGAGCTGGCCGAGGAAAACCTTGAGGCTCTGGAAAAGGGAATCCCCAACCTGCTCAAGCATGTTGAGAACATCACCCAGGTCTATGGCCTGCCTGCGGTCGTGGCCATCAACCGGTTCTCCCAGGACACGGACGCCGAGCTGCAGATGATTCGAGACAAATGTGCGGAGTACGGCGTCAACGTGGCCCTCAGCGAGGTCTGGGGAAAAGGCGGAGAAGGCGGTGAGGAACTGGCCAAAGAGGTCATCCGGCTGTGCGACCAGAAGGCGGATTTCCATTTCTCCTATGAACTGGATCGTCCGATCAAGGAAAAAATCGAGACCATTGTTCGCCGGATCTATGGAGGAAGCGGCGTAAGCTATTCCAAAGCTGCGACGGATGCCATCGCAAAGCTCGAGCGGCTCGGCTTCGGCGATCTGCCGGTGTGCATGGCCAAGACCCAGTATTCTCTGTCCGATGATCAGACTGTGCTTGGCAGGCCGGAAAACTTCACCGTCAGCGTTTCTCAGGTCCGCGTATCTGCCGGTGCCGGATTTATCGTTGTGCTTACGGGTGACATTATGACCATGCCCGGACTGCCGAAGGTGCCTGCGGCCGAGAAGATCGATATCGACGAAAACGGCGTGATCACCGGACTTTTCTAATCCGCCTGCACTATTGACAATCCCGGAAAATAAGCTTACAATGGGCCTAACTGAAATGAAAGGGTGTTGAATATGTCTTTCTTTGATAAGTTCAAAAAGCGGGCCGGTTCTGTAGCAGACGCTGCCAGCGGCGTTGCACAGAACGCGGTGAAGCAGACCAAGACTCTGGCGTCTGTGGGCCGGATCAAAATTGCCATCACTACCGAAGAGGACAAGATGAAGAAGGCCTACACCGAGCTGGGCCGGCTGTTCTTCCGGGATCATGAGGCGCAGACCGAGCCTGTCATGGAGGAGTATCTTCCCTGGATCGATAAGATTGCTGACGCCAAAGCGCAGATCGCACGGCTCAATGACGAGATCGTGAAAGTTCGCGAAGAAGCGGAGAAAGCGGCCACGGAAGAGGCTGAAGCTGCGGTTCAGGATGTTGTAGACGAAACTGCGGAAACTGTTGATGCCGTTGTAGAAGATGTTGCGGATACAGCGGAAGAGGCTGCGGAAGAAGCTGCTGAGAACGCAGAAGATGCGGCGCAGTCTGTTCCGGAGGAGCCCACTGTCGGCACACTCTACGTGGACGAGACTAATTTTGAAGAATGAATAAAAAAGCCACCCGTCAGGGTGGCTTTTTTAATGACTTGCACGGAGCTCTTCCAGCAGACTTTCCGGAACGTGTCTGGCAGATCGGACAGAATGCACGCCGTGGGCTTTCAGAGTATCCAGCGGGATTGGCTTGCGGTATGTTTTCTGGACCTTTAACCGCATGGCCTTTTCCATGGGAACCGGTCCGCCGGTACGCCGTCTTTGAATATCTGTTTCCATGACCTTACACTTGTACTTGACAGCGGAAACAGGGGAGGCCATGTATATATAGACCGTGTCACCGGCAAGAATGCCTGCGGATTGTTTCCAATAAAGGGTACGATCCGGCGACAATCGAAGAGAAGCCTCCAGATCATAATACTTCGGATTCGCGGGAATCAGCCAGCTTTTCGGGACAGATCTATGCCGAACGTCAGATGTGAGGGTGTAGCTCAGATCGATCAGCTGGCAGATCTCATTGACCGGTACAGTCCCGTCGAGCAGGATGGAAATCCAGCTGTCGTGATGCATGTGATAACCCGGAAAATATCCGGGCTGCTGCCGGAGGACTCCACCTAGAGCGGCGGAACATTTCAGATTGATCAGATCTACATGACTATCATCATCCAAGCCCAATTTCCGCGCAGAAACGTCCATCATCAGAGCAAACCATTTTCGCGTATCTTTGTGCCTGAACACACAGCAGTTGGGTACAGAAGAAAACGGACAATCCGGTTCCAGACGATAGGTGTTTTTTACATAAAGGATCAGGTCGTTTTTCACGTTGCTCAAGGGATTACTCCTCCGAAACAGAAAATGATAAACTATTCCGCATTTCAATCAATCACGCTCTTATGATACGGCAAAAGCATGCTGCATCCTAAGTTTATCACAGCATCTGCAAGGCGTCAAATAGCCTTCACCTGAGGGAGGCAGCTGAGCTCATGGTGATTGTGCGAATTTGAATCCTTTAAAAAAGGTGGAGAACCGGTCGAAAAAGCCCTAATACCTTGACATTGGAGTAAGAAAGTGTTAGTATTTTAGTGTTGTAATCGTATTGTGAATTGAATGGGATCAGTACTCTTCTTTGTGCGAATTGATCAAGTTCGCCTGCAAAGTTTGTTTATTCCACCCTTTCATTATTTCTGATTATTTTGTACTATATTACTGGCATCGTGTGTTTATTCCGGATAAATCCTCAGGACGAGGTTTATTAATATCATATTTGGAGGAATCTTTTTATGGCTAGACCTTTGGCTGATTATGTCAAACTCCCTGGGTTTGACGAGTACAAAGAGTGGTTCAAGGCGTTTGCTGACCTGAAGCGTGAGGACGGCATTCTCCAGGTTACCTGGAAGACCAACGACGGTCCCATGCATCATTCCGGCATGGCCCATCGCGCTGTTTCTCAGCTCTCCCGCATCCTGTCCATGGACTGGGAGAACGAGATCATCATCTTCACCCACATCGGCGACAACTGGATGATCGAGTCCGACGCCAACGGCTGGGAGACCTATTCTGAGCTGCCCACCCAGCGTTTCCAGCATCAGTATTTTGACGACACCAACCTGATCAAGAACATGGTGTTCGACATCGACGTTCCCACCATCGGTGCACTGCCCGGCCCCGGCTTCCACTGGGATTCCGCTTTCCTGTGCGACGTGACCATCGCCACCGAGGACACCAAGATTGAGGTTCCCCATGCACAGGGCGGCCTGGTTCCCGGCGACGGCATGGGCCTGATGTTCCAGCATTATCTGGGCACCAAGCGCGGCAACTATTACATGATGACCACCCGTCAGATCACCGCTCCTCAGATGCTGGAGTGGGGCCTGCTCTCCGAGGTCGTGCCCAAGGGCAAGGCTGTGGAGCGTGCCTGGGAGATCGCTCGGATGTGGAAGCGTATGCCCTATGAGAACCGTACCATCATGTCCAACCTGGCAAAGCGTCCTCTGAAGAAGCTCTTCGTTGAGGATCTGAAGCTGCACACTGTTTCCGAGCAGTATGCTTCTCTGCTCCGGATCGCCGCCGGCACTCTGGGCGACGAGAACTCCGAGCAGCAGGATGAGAAGTACATCTCTCGTGTTAACGACTATCGTTATGCTACTAAGGACATGGAGGCTCCTCAGACTCTCGAGTCCTGGGCCAACATGGCTGCCAACGCCAAGGCATGGTTTGAGAAGGTCGAGCGCGGCGAGATCCCGAACCCCTATGAGTTCGAGCACTCCAACGAGCCTGACTGGTACAACGCATTCTAAGTTTCCTTCGAATCATAAGATCCCGGTGCCCTGTGCGCCGGGATCTTTTTTGCCTTCAGTTTAGGTGCGGAAACATGAAAAGATCCCGGAATCATCTGATTCCGGGATCTTGATCTCTGGCGCGGAAGGAGGGATTTGAACCCTCGCGCGTGGTTTAGACGCCTACTCCCTTAGCAGGGGAGCCCCTTCGGCCTCTTGGGTACTTCCGCATACCAA
>CACYXZ010000010.1 GCA_902778525.1 Oscillospiraceae bacterium
CAGCGGCAGGCCCTGACGCTGCTGATGGCCACCATGGTCACGCCGAAGCTCCTTCTTCTGGACGAGCACACGGCGGCCCTGGATCCCGGAACGGCGGAAAAAGTCCTGGAGATCACCAGAGATGTGGTGTCCGAGCGGAACATCACCTGTCTGATGGTCACGCACAATATGCACCAGGCCCTGAGCATGGGCAATCGGACGCTGATGATGGACGGAGGGCATATCGTCCTGGACATCTCCGGAACGGAGCGGGAAAACATGACGGTCAACGATCTGCTGGAGCGGTTCTCCGTCAGCGCCGGAAAAGCGCTGGACAACGACCGGATCCTCACCACAAAGGCATAGGGAAAGGGCGCACCGGGTGGTGCGCCCTTTTTATAATCCTTCGTCGGAGCTCATGCGGATCGTGCAGTCGAACCGGTCGGATCCGTCCGGACCGACGCCGTGGATGAACAGCTTTCCGTCAGCTTTGCCCCGGTAGATCCGCAGCGTTTCCCCGGCAAAGCATTCTCCCACATAGGAGATCATCATCTCCTGCATGAACACCCCGTGAGGTCTGAGATCCAGCTCCGCGGCGTCGCAGGCCAGATCCACATATCTGGTATTGTTGATGTGTCCGTTGATGTCTGTGTCGCTGTAATAGAGCTTTCTGGTGTCGTGAAGCGTCATTTCCTCCGGGAAAACGATCCGGGAGAGTGTGATTTTCTTGGCGGTGGGTGCGTCCTCGGCGGGGAGCTCCGCCAGATGCTCCAGCAGGATCGGCCGCTTGGTCTTTCGGTTGGCCAGCACCCATACGGTGGTGGCCTCGCCCACCTGTTCCTCCCCCACAAACAGGTCGCAGTCCCGGTATACCCTTGTGCCCTGAGGATGGCGGACCGTCATGCGGATGGTGAGAGTTTCTCCCCAGATGACCGGCCGGCGGAGGCGGACCCAGATGCGCAGGACCATCCAGTAGCAGTTGTATTTGGAGAGCATGTCGTCCCGGCTGGTGCCCGCCTGCTGGGAGTGTTCCGTGATCACCCGCTGCAGATATACAAACAGGGCAGAGGGGCGGCAGGCGTAGGACGCGTCTGTGTCAGTGGAGGAGATGAAAAACTGTTCCGAATAACTGTCGATGGAAAAAGACATGATGATTCCTCGTTCTGTTAATAATGCTCTTTCAGTATACCAGAATCATCGGGGAAGATAAATGCCTTAAGTGCACAAAAAAAGACGGGTATTCGGGAGGGATTCCGGCTTCTCTTCCATTTTCGGCCTACCTGTGGTAAACTAATGCCATCGCATATGAAAAGAGGAATCACAATGGGAAAGACGCTCGTACTTGCGGAGAAGCCTTCCGTGGGCCGGGAGATCGCCAGGGTCCTTGGCTGCGCCAAAAGCGGCAACGGCTGCCTGGAGGGGGACAAATACATCGTCACCTGGGCGCTGGGGCACCTGGTGACGCTGGCCGACCCGGACGTTTATGAAAAGAAGTGGGAAAAGTGGGATATGCAGGAGCTGCCGATGCTCCCGGATCAGATGAAGCTCGTGGTGATCCCGGAGTCCCGCAGGCAGTATCAGGCGGTGTCATCCCTGATGAAGCGGGGGGACGTGGATCATCTGGTGATCGCCACCGACGCTGGCCGGGAGGGCGAGCTGGTTGCCAGATGGATCATGCAGAAGGCCGGTTGGAAGGGAAAGACCAGCCGCCTGTGGATCTCGTCCCAGACCGACAAGGCCATCCGGGACGGCTTCGCGAATCTGAAGCCTGCGAAGGAATATGACAATCTGTTCCGTTCCGCCCAGGCCCGCAGCGAAGCGGACTGGCTGGTGGGACTGAACGTGACCAGAGCCCTCACCTGTAAGTATAATGCCCAGCTCTCCGCCGGACGGGTCCAGACGCCGACCCTCTCCCTGATCGTCCGCCGGGAGGAGGAAATCAAGAAGTTTGTTCCGAAGGAGTTCTGGGGGATCACGGCAAAGCTTCCCGGCTTTACCGGCTACTGGCGGGACGGGAAGGGGAATGCCAGCACCTTTGACCGGGAGCGGGCGGAATCTTTGCTGAAAAAGCTGGAGGGTAAGGACGCGGTCATCACAAAGGTGGAGCGGGTGAAGAAGCAGACCCCGCCTCCGGCGGCCTATGATCTGACGGAGCTGCAGCGTGACGCCAATCAAAAATACGCGTACTCCGCAAAGGAGACCCTCTCCCTCATGCAGTCGCTCTATGAGCGGCACAAGGTCCTGACCTATCCGAGAACGGATTCCCGTTATATCTCCGACGACGTGGTGCCGACGCTTCCGGAGCGCCTGCGGAGCTGCATGGTGGAGGAATACAAGCTCCTGGCCCAGGAGATCTACCGGAAAAAGCCCCTTCAGACGAAATATCTGGTAAACAACGCCAAGGTCACAGACCACCACGCGATTATTCCCACAGAGGAGCAGGCGGACCTGTACCTGCTCTCCGGGCCGGAGAAAAACATCTATGATCTGGCAGTGCGCCGGTTCCTGGCAGTGCTGATGCCGCCCTTTGAATACGAGGAGGTCAAGCTGACCATTACCATTGGCGGGGAGACGTTCCTGGCCCGGGGCAAGCGCGTGCTGAATCAGGGATGGAAGGCGGCCTATGACCGCTCGTTCCGCATGGAGGAGGAAGATGGGGACGAGCAGGACCAGACTCTGCCGGAGCTGCGGGAGGGGCAGACGATCCAGGTTCAGTCCCTTTCTCTGAAGCCGGGAAAGACCAGTCCTCCGGCCAGGTATACGGAGGCAACGCTGCTCACCGCTATGGAGCATCCCTCCGCCGCGGTCAGCGACAAAGCCCTGTCCAAAATTCTGGAGGAGACGTCGGGGCTGGGCACCCCGGCCACCCGGGCGGATATCATCGAGAAGCTGTTCTCCACGTTTTATGTGGAGCGCAGGGGAAAGGATCTGGTGCCGACCTCCAAGGGGATCCAGCTCGTGGAGCTGGTTCCGGAGGAGCTGCGGTCCGCGGAACTGACGGCCCGGTGGGAGGATAAGCTCTCCGCCATCGCAAAGGGCACGGCCAGTGACCGGGAATTCGTGTCGGAGATGCGCCGCTACGCCACGGAGCTCGTGACGGAGGTCAAGGCCAGCGACCGGAACTACCGGCACGACAATCAGACAAGAACGCCCTGCCCGGACTGCGGCAAATACCTGCTCCGGGTGAAGGGCAAACGGGGAGAGATGCTGGTGTGCCCGGATCGGGAGTGCGGCTACCGCCGGAACCTCACCCAGACCACCAACGCCCGCTGTCCCAACTGCCACAAGAAGATGGAACTGCGGGGAGAGGGAGACAAGCAGATGTTTGCCTGTGTCTGCGGCTACCGGGAGAAGTTGTCCGACTTCAAGAAGCGCAGATCGTCGGCAGGCGCGAATAAACGGGATGTGCGGAAGTATCTGGCCAATCAGGATACCGGCGGCGGAAACACCGCCATGGCGGATCAGCTGGCCAAATGGCTTGCGGCAAAGAACGGAGGCGACGGGAAATGAAGCTGATTTCGTGGAATGTCAACGGGCTCAGAGCCTGCCTGGGAAAAGGCTTTCTGGATTACTTCCAAAGGGCGGATGCAGATGTGTTCTGCCTGCAGGAGACGAAACTCCAGGCCGGCCAGGTGGAACTGGAGCTGCCGGGATACCATCAGTACTGGAATTACGCGGAAAAAAAGGGCTATTCGGGAACCGCGATCTTTTCGAGACGTGAGCCCCGTTCGGTCCGGTACGGGGTCGGCGTGGAGGAACTGGACCATGAGGGACGGCTGATCACGCTGGAGTTTGACGACTGCTACGTCGTGACCTGCTATACGCCCAACGCCCAGGAAGGACTCAAGCGGATCGACCACAGAATGGCCTGGGAGGATGCGTTCCGCGCGTACCTCAAGGCGCTGGATCGGGAAAAGCCGGTGCTCGTCTGCGGCGATCTGAATGTGGCCCATCAGGAGATCGATCTGAAAAATCCGGGGCCCAACCGGGGAAATGCCGGATTCTCCGATCAGGAGCGGGAGAAATTCACCCGGCTTCTGGAGTCCGGGTTTACCGACAGTTTCCGGTATCTGTATCCGGACGCCACGGGACGGTACAGCTGGTGGAGCTATCGGTTCAACGCCCGAAAGAACAACGCCGGATGGCGGATCGACTACTGGCTCCTGTCAGACCGGTTGAGAGACCGGATCCTTCGGGCAGAGATCGAATCGGAGGTTTTCGGGTCGGATCACTGCCCGGTGCTGTTGGAAATCGCAGATCAATAAGTAAAACTGCACAAAAAAGGAGCGCTGTGGCGTTGAAAATTGCTTCAACACCACAGCGCTTTTTTATGCTAAAGCGGTTGACAAATGCAGATAAGACGATATAATTATTCAGTAGAATAAAGCAATAAAGTGTCGGCCGTTCTGGCTGACGATGGAGGTAAGACCAATGAATACTTTGAAGAAACTTCTGGCTGTTTTAGCGGCAGTCGCGCTGCTGTGCGCCTGCACGGCCTGCGGCGCCGGCAATGCTTCTGCCGATTCTGCCGCCGCGGAGACTGCTGCGTCCGCCGCGTCTGAGGCGGCCTCCCCTGCGGAGAATGCTTCCACGGAAGGCAGCTATCTTGTCGGTGTTGTCCAGCTGGTTCAGCATGAGGCGCTGGATGCTGCGACACAGGGATTCCAGGATGCTCTGAAAGACAAGCTGGGCGACAGCGTCACCTTTGACGTTCAGAACGCCTCCGGCGATTCCGCCAACTGCGCGACTATCGTCAACGGTTTCCTCTCCTCCGGCGTGAATCTGATCATGGCCAATGCGACTCCCGCCCTGCAGGCGGCCTCCGCGGCTACGGCGGAGATCCCGATCCTCGGCACCTCCGTTACGGATTACGCCACGGCGCTGGAGATCAGCGATTGGAACGGCACAGTTGGCACCAATGTCTCCGGTACTTCCGATCTTGCGCCGCTGGATCAGCAGGCCGCTATGATCAAGGAGCTGTTCCCGGATGCGAAGAAGGTCGGCCTGCTCTACTGCTCCGCGGAGCCCAACTCCGTGTATCAGTGCGACGTGATCGAGGGCTACCTCACCGACGAAGGCTATGAGGTCTCCCGTTTCACCTTCACGGATACCAACGACGTCACTTCCGTGACACAGACGGCCTGCGACAATTCTGAAGTCATCTATATTCCCACGGACAATACGGCTGCCAACAACACCGAGGCTATCGCCAATGTGGTGCTTCCTGCCGGAGTTCCCGTGGTTGCGGGGGAAGAGGGGATCTGTGCCGGATGCGGCGTGGCGACGCTCTCCATCAGCTACTATGATCTCGGCTACGCCACCGGCGAGATGGCGGCACAGATTCTGGCTGAGGGTGCTGACGTCAGCACGATGCCGGTCCAGTTCGCGGCTGCTGTGACGAAGAAGTACAACGCTTCCAACGCGCAGACGCTGAACGTGACGATCCCTGAGGGCTACGAGGCCATCGGCGGCTAAAAGACAAAAATGAAAATAGCCGGAAAAAGGGTCTTCCTTTTTCCGGCCGTTTTTGCTAAAATATAATAATTGTGGCCATAGGCCGATTATTGTTTTGGAGGAATTCCCATGGAATTTATAGCAGCCCTGATGAAATCCATGCCCGGAGCGGTCGGGCAGGGAATGATCTGGGGTATCATGGCGATCGGCGTGTATATCACGTATCGGATCCTTGACGTGGCAGACCTTACGGTGGACGGTTCTCTTGCCACCGGCGGAGCGGTCTGCGTGCTTCTGACGCTCAACGGTGCGAATGTCTGGGTGGCGCTTCTTGTGGCGGTGCTGGCAGGCGTGCTGGCCGGGTTTGTCACCGGCGCGTTTCACACCTTCTGCGGGATCCCGCCGATCCTTGCCGGAATCCTGACGCAGCTTGCGCTGTATTCCGTGAACCTGCGGATCATGGGCTGGGGCACCGGCGCCGGAAAAGCAAACCTGCCCATCAGCGTGGACAAGTATGATCTGATCATTTCTTCCCGGTATGTGCGGGACGTGGGCGTTCAGAACCCGATCCTCGCGCTGGTGATCTTCTGCGTGGTGATCATCGGGGTACTGTACTGGTTCTTCGGTACAGAGATCGGATGCTCCCTCCGGGCCACCGGTTCCAACCACAACATGGCCAGGGCACAGGGCATCAACACCAACGTGACCAAGGTCCTCGGACTCATGATCTCCAATGGACTGGTTGCGCTGGCCGGTGCGCTTTTGAGCCAGTATCAGGGCTTCTCCGACATCAATATGGGCCGCGGCGCCATCGTTATCGGCCTGGCCGCCGTGATCATCGGCGAGGTGATCTTCGACAAGGTGTTCCATAATTTTGCGCTGAAGCTGCTGGCCTCCATTATCGGAGCGATCATCTACTATATCGTGATCCAGTTCGTGCTCCGACTCGGACTGTCCACGGATGATCTGAAGCTGCTGACGGCGTTTGTGGTTGCGGTATTCCTTGCGGTTCCCTATTGGAAGGGAAAGTATTTCCCCGGAAAAATCAAAAGCGAGAAGGGGGCTGCGGCTGATGCTTAAGATCGAACAGATTGTAAAGGTGTTCAACCCCGGCACCGTCAATGAAAAGGTCGCCCTCAACGGTCTGACCCTGCATTTGGAGGACGGGGACTTCTGCACGGTGATCGGCGGTAACGGCGCGGGCAAATCCACCATGCTCAATGCGGTGGCCGGCGTGTTCCCGGTGGATTCCGGCAGCATTATCATTGACGGCGTAGACGTGACGAAGCTCTCGGAGCACAAGCGCGCGAAATATATCGGCCGGGTGTTTCAGGACCCCATGACCGGAACGGCCGCCACCATGCAGATTGAGGAGAACCTTGCGCTGGCCCAGCGCCGCGGCAAGACCCGGTCTCTGAAAATAGGCATCACAAAAGCGGAGAGAGCCCGGTATCGGGAGCTGCTCAAGCTGCTGGATCTGGGCCTGGAGGATCGGCTGACCTCCAAGGTGGGCCTTCTTTCCGGCGGCCAGCGGCAGGCCCTGACGCTGCTGATGGCTTCCCTGGTCCGTCCGAAGCTGCTGCTGCTCGACGAGCATACGGCGGCCCTGGACCCGAAGACTGCGGCAAAGGTGCTGGAGGCGACGGAGAAGATCGTAGCCAGGGATCATCTGACTACCCTGATGGTGACCCATAACATGAAGGACGCCATCGCCCACGGAAACCGGCTGATCATGATGAAGGACGGCCGCATTATACTGGATATCCGCGGCGAGGAGAAGAAAAAGTTAACGGTCGAGGACCTGCTGGAAAAGTTCAACGTGGCCTCCGGCGAAGAGTTCGCCAACGACCGGATGATCCTTGGATAAGCGATCTTATTCGAAAAACACAGAAAACCATGCGCGGTGCGCATGGTTTTCTTTTATAAATTATTAACAAATTGTTCACACACTAATTGGGCAATGTGCTATAATCGCGGAAAATCCACGGAAAGGGGGCATGACCATGTATATGCTGAATTACAAGAACACGACCCGGCAGAAAAAGCTCGGTCTGTCCGGCCTGATCCGGCTGCTCATGCACAAATAAGACGGATCCGCCCTCCCTGTGGGAGGGCTTTTTTACAGCACATTGAAATAGTAGGGGATCTCCATTCGGGACAGCTGCCGGAGATAGGCTTCCAGTTCCAGCTCTTTTTCCCAAAAAGCGTCCCGGTTTTCCGCCTGACAGCTGGCCAGGAGCGACGGAAACATGAACCCCACGTCGTCAGATTCCGTGTGCCGCAGGACCATGCCCAGAAATCCTTCGTGACTGTCCCAGCAGAGCTGAGACCGGCGGATGAGTTCTTCTGCCTCTTCATAGCTGCCCTGCTGGAATCGCTCTCCCGCCCCTTCGATCAGGTCTGCAGTCTCATTGCAGATCCGGTCGGTCCGAAGGATGCAAACGCTGCAGAACAGTGTGACAAAAACAAGCAGAAGAAGGGGCATGATCATTCGTTTCATTTCGAATTCTCCTTTGGAATGATGGTCCTGGTCCCGCGCCTGGTGGCGGTCATCAGATACACATTATCGGGGGACAAACCGGACAATTCCCCCAGCAGCCATCGCCGGTCCCATCCCAGAATCGACAGGTTTTTTGACAGGACCGTGCCGTCACTGATCACGGGGAGGGGGATTTCCAGGTCTGTATGCGCATTCTCCTGCGCCGTGGTCAGCGGAGCATATTCGGGGTAGAGAAAGGTGGAGAGCCGGCCGCTGGTTTCCAAAATCGCGAATTTCACGGTATCAATAT
Source organism: Oscillospiraceae bacterium (assembly GCA_902778525.1). GTDB lineage: Bacteria > Bacillota > Clostridia > Oscillospirales > Oscillospiraceae > HGM13006. The sequence goes on from CACYXZ010000010.1 coordinate 8,223, forward strand.
CGGAAATCCCGTTTTCCCGGAGGCACTGACTCAGCTCATCGAGACTCAGCTTTGTTGCGGCCATGGCTTTTTGATCGATCTTTCCGTCTTTGATCAGAAACACGGGATTGCCGCAGAGGAGCGACCGGAACCGAATGGACCGAAGGGACAGCTCCGCGCTGATCAGCTCCAGCGCCAGCAGCGTCAGGATCGGGATCACGCCGGAGAGCAGGGGAATGCCGATGTCCTGCATGGGAACCGCCGCCAGATCGGAGATCAGGATCGCCGCAACCAGTTCTGTGGGCTCCAGTTCTCCGACCTGCCGTTTGCCCATCAGCCGGATCGTCACGACGATAATGACGTACAGGATCAATGTCCGAACAAAGGAAACAAACATGTTTCATCACCATGTATACTATTCCTGAATGGATCGGAAGTTATACTGGCAAAACCGCCAAAACGGAGAAAATCCATTGACAAACGGGTGTTTCGTGATAGAATAAAGAAGAATAATACAAATGCGCTGACGGAAAGAAGAACCTGAGATCCCTTTTAGCGACCGGGAATTGGTGAAAGCCCGGAGTGTGTCTCTGGTTCGGGCCACTCCTGAGCTGACCGGGATGACCGGTACGTGACGCCGCGTTAAGGCTTCTGAGATGCCCTTCGGGGTAAATCAGGGTGGTACCGCGGTATGTCCGCCCCTGTTTCTGGGGGTGGATTTCTTTTTTTCAGCGCCAATGATGATGGAGGAATACGTATGAAAAAGTTTGGAGTCAACGAGCTTCGGGAGATGTTCCTGAAGTTCTTTGAAACCAAAGGCCACCTGCGCCTGCCCAGCTTTTCCCTGATCCCGCAGAACGACGCCTCGCTTTTGCTGATCAACTCCGGCATGGCGCCCATGAAGCCCTACTTCACCGGAGAGCAGGAGCCCCCCCGGCATCGGGTCTGCACCTGCCAGAAGTGCATCCGGACCGGCGACATCGAGAATATCGGCAAGACCGCCCGTCACGGCACCTATTTTGAGATGTTGGGCAACTTCTCCTTTGGCGATTACTTCAAAAAAGAGGCGATTCCGTGGGCCTGGGAGTTTCTGACCTCTCCGGAATGGGTGGGTCTGGACCCCAATCGCCTTTATCCCTCTGTGTTTGAGGGCAACGAGACCACCCCAGCCGACGACGAGGCCTTCCGCATCTGGCGGGACGAGATCGGCGTCCCCGCGGATCACATCTTCCGCTTCGGCAAGGAGGACAACTTCTGGGAGCATGGCTCCGGACCCTGCGGCCCCTGCTCTGAGATCTACTACGACCGGGGAGAGAAGTACGGCTGCGGTAAGCCCGGCTGCACGGTAGGCTGCGACTGCGACCGGTATATGGAAGTCTGGAACGTGGTGTTCTCCCAGTTTGACAACGACGGAAACAACCATTATACTGAGCTGGCCCAGAAAAACATCGACACCGGCATGGGCCTGGAGCGCCTTGCCGTGGTGTGCCAGGACGTGGACAGCCTTTTTGACGTGGACACGGTCATGAACATCACCAACCGGGTCACGGAGCTCACCGGCGCGTCCTACGGCCGGAGCTATAAGATGGACGTTTCCCTGCGGATCATCACCGACCACATCCGCGCCTCTGTGATGATGATTTCGGACGGCGTGCTGCCATCCAACGAGGGACGGGGCTATGTGCTGCGGCGGCTGCTGCGGCGGGCGGCCCGTCACGGACGGCTGCTCGGGGTCCACGAGGGCTTCCTGTACAAGGTGGTCCCCACGGTGATCCACGAGAATGAGGGCGCCTATCCCGATCTCCGGGACCGGGAGGCCTATATCACCAAGGTGGTCCGGGTGGAGGAGGAGAACTTCGGCCGCACCATCGATCAGGGCCTGCGGATCTTCTCGGAGTGCCTGGAGCGTTGCAAGGCGGAGAACCGGACTGTGTTCCCGGGCGAAGACGCGTTCCGTCTTCACGATACCTACGGTTTCCCGCTGGATCTGACCATTGATATGGCCGAGGACGAGGGCATGACCGTGGATGAGGAGAAATTCCGGGAGCTGATGGAGGCCCAACGGAAGGCGGCCCGGGACGCGCTCGGCGATGCCAAGGACGCCTGGAAGGGCCTGGATCTGGGGCTGGACAATACGCCCACGCTGTTCACCGGCTATGACACGCTGAAGGACAGCGGGAAAGTCCTGGCGATTGTCACCGATGGGGAGCTCTGCTCCTCTATCCGCGAGGGCGAGGAGGGTATCCTCGTGCTGGATCGGACGCCCTTCTACGCGGAAAAGGGCGGCCAGTCCGCTGACTTCGGCACCATCACAAAGGACGGCTGTGTCTTTGAGGTGACGGACGTTCAGCAGGACAAGGGAGAAAAGTACCTCCATTCCGGCAAAATGATCTCCGGAAGCCTTCAGGTGGATGATCTGGTGGAGACCAATGTAGACACCGAACGCCGTCAGGCCATTGCCCGGGCCCACTCTGCCACCCATCTGCTGCAGGCTGCGCTTCAGCACGTGCTGGGCGACCATGTGCATCAGGCCGGTTCCCTCAACAGTCCCGACCATATCCGCTTTGACTTCACCCATTTCTCCGCAATTACGGAGGATGAGCTGAAGCAGATCACGGAGTTTGTCAATGACGCCGTTCTGGAGGGCTATGACATTGTCACTCAGGTCATGTCCATCGACGAGGCCAAGAAGGAAGGCGCCATGGCGCTGTTCGGAGAAAAGTATGGCGATCAGGTCCGTGTCGTCACCATGGGCGATGTGTCCAAGGAGCTCTGCGGCGGTACGCACCTGACCAATACGGCGAAGATCGGCTCCTTCTGCATTATCAGCGAAGGTTCCGTGGCTTCCGGCGTCCGCCGGATCGAAGCACTGGTGGGCAAGCAGAATCTGCGCCTGTCCGCGGAAAACACGAAGCTCATCCGCAGAGCGGCTGCCACGCTGAAGACCACACCCACCGAGCTTCTGACCCGTCTGGATCAGACGCAGAAGGAGGGAAAGGAGCTGCGGCAGCAGCTGGATCAGATGCAGTCCAAGATGCTGGCCAGCGACGCCGAGCGGTTCCTGTACTCCGCCAAGAAGGTGGAGGGCCTCAACGTCATCACCACCACCCTCAGCTCCATGAGCGCCGGCGCCCTGCGGAAGATCGGCGATATGCTCCGGGAGAAGGATGAGTCGGTGGTTGCGGTCCTCTCCACGGTCAGCGACGAGAAGATCACGTTCCATGCGGTCTGCGGCAAGAAGGCCGTGGCTGCCGGAATCAAGGCCGGAGATCTGATCCGTACCGTGACCGCCATCACCGGCGGCTCCGGCGGCGGAAAGCCTGACAGCGCCATGGGCGGCGGCAAGGAACCGCTGATGCTGGACAATGCGCTGGCTGTGGTGGACAATTTCGTTTCCGAACACATCAAAAAATAAGGAGGCAGTGTCATGGAGAACTGCATTTTCTGCAAGATCATGAACGGGGAGATTCCCACGACGAAGGTCTATGAGGATGAGCTTTGTTTTGCCTTCCTGGACATTGAACCGCTGGCGCCGACGCACTTCCTCGTCATTCCCCGGAAGCATATCGCTTCCGCGGCGGAGATCGACGGCGATACGGCTGCTGTGGTCGGGCATATCTATGAGGTCATCGCGAAGCTGGCAAAGGAGATGGGATTCTCAGAGGGGTTCCGTGTGGTGACGAACTGCGGCGCCGACGCGGGGCAGACGGTTCACCATCTGCATTTCCACGTGCTTGCCGGGAAACAGCTTGGCAGTTTCAACTGAATGATACGGCGGGGACAGATTGTCCCCGCCGTGTTTTTCTCGACTTTTCAGTTTAGAAATGGTAGAATATCCGGGAAGGAGGGGGAGAAATGCGGGTTCTGCTGCGGTTTGCGCTGGCCTTTGGGCTTGCCTCTGCCGGAATGCTGGCAGGTTCTTTTTCCTCAGCGGCAGCAGCTGCTGCCTGCCTTCTCCTGATTCCCGGGATCCTGCTGTGCGTGAGAAAGCCGGAGATTGGAACGATCCTGCTGGGATTGTGCCTGGGAACCCTCTGGACGTGGGGATTCGGCATGCTGGTCATGGGGCCGGCGGAATCTCTGATCGGTCAGACCGTGACGGTCTCCGATACCGCGACGGATTACAGTGAACCCACCACATACGGAATCCGCGTTCCGGCCAGAGTTGAGGCGGACGGAAAGACAGTCCGTGCCCTGGTTTGGCTCTACTCTGAGGAAGAGCTGGAGCCCGGCGATCAGTTTTCGGTTACGGCTGAGCTGCGCAGCGCAGATGAAGGAAACTCGTTTTACAACCGTTCAGACGGCATTTTCCTGCGTGCCTATGGGAAGGGGACGCCTGAGATCACCAAGACGGCACGTACTGACATTTGCTATGCACCGCGCCGGATCGCCCATTTTATGAAGCAGGTTCTGAGAGAATGTGTTCCGGAGGATGCGGCAGGTTTTGCCGTGGCGCTGACAACGGGAAATCGGGCGGGGATCCGCAGCGGTCAGCGGGATCTGCTGAAGATCACAGGGATCTACCACATGCTTGCGATCTCCGGCCTGCACCTTTCGATCCTGACCGGATTTGTCTCCAGGCTGTTTCGCCGGAAAAAGGTCAAAGCCGCCGTCGGGATCCCGCTGTGTGTACTGTACGCATTGATTACAGGCGGCTCTGTTTCTGTGGTGCGCGCGGCTGTGATGCAGACGCTGGTGCTGACCGCGCCCCTGTGCAGAAGGGAGGCAGATCTTCCCACGTCGCTTGGTGCGGCCGGACTGCTGCTGACGTTCCAGAATCCCTGGTGCCTCTTCAGCGCGGCGCTCCAGCTCAGCTTTGCTTCGGTGGCGGGGATCTATCTGTTTGCGGACAAACTCTCTCGTTTGTTCTCCGGGAGCGGGGAAGGAAAGCGGTCCGGGATCCTCCGCGCCGCAATTGCAGCCGCTGCAGCCACTCTTTCTGCGTCGGTCCTGACGGTTCCACTGATGATGGTATACTTCGGACGGATTTCGCTGATTGCTCCTGTTACAAACCTGATGACTGTTTTTGCCGTGGGCCTGTGCCTGCCTGGATGCCTGTTTACGGCTCTGGCCGGCTTGCTGTTCCCGTCAGCCGGACAGGTGCTGGGGTGGTTGACGGCTTGGCCGATCCGGTATATACTGGGTGTTGCCGGCGTTCTTTCCCGGGTGCCGTTTGCCGCCATCAGCACGGGAACCGGATATGGCGTCTGCTGGGTCGTTTTCCTCTATCTGATCCTGGTGCTGCTTTACCGGACCCGGTACGCGCGGCCGATTGCGCCTGTCTGCGGCATTCTGCTTGGATTGACTGCATGCCTGTTCTTTTCGGTTTCTGAGTACAATGGGTTTACCATGACCGTCCTTGACGTGGGACAGGGGCAGTGCCTGATCCTGGGCTGCCGCGGCCAGACCGTGGTGGTGGACTGCGGCGGAAGTGTCGGGGAGGCGTCGGGAGATCTGGCGGCGGACCGGCTCTCTGAGATCGGGGAGGACCGGATCGACGCGCTGATCCTGACCCATTTCGACAGCGACCACGTCAGCGGTGTGGAGGAGCTGATGAGCCGTATCCGGGTGGACAAGCTGATCATTCCCGATTCAGATCATAGGGCGGAGTCCTTTTCCCGACTCGCCCGGGCACATTCCTGCGAACAGATCAAGGTGGACGGGAAAACAACGATGGATTTCGGCGACGGAAGGATCGTCCTGTTCCCGCCTGTCACATCAGAGGGCGGAAACAGCGGCCTGAGTCTTTTAGCGGAGTCAGAAAACCGCAGCGTGCTGATCACCGGAGATATGGACAGCGTGCAGGAAATTGCTCTGCTCCATCAATTTGAGATACCGCCGGTGGATATTCTTGTGGCCGGCCATCATGGGGCTGGAACCAGCACATCCGATATGCTTCTGAAGCGGACTGCGCCAAAGATCGTCGTGATCTCTGTAGGCCGGAACCGGTATGGACATCCCTCGGAGGAAACAATTACAAGGATCCATGATGCGGGCGCGGAGATCTACCGGACAGATCTGTACGGAACCATTGTGTTAAAGGGGGCGTAGCGTTGGCAAAGAGGAAATACAGCGACGGGAACGAATCCTATGATTCATTCAAAGCGGAGCTTCGGGCGAATCAGCTGCGCCCTGCGTACGTGTTTTTTGGGGAGGAGAAATACCTCCTTCAGAACTACCGGAACCAGATCCGAAAAAAGCTGGTCGCCGGTCCGGCGGAGGATTTCAACTACCACAGGTTCAACGACGAAAACTGGGATGTGGAGGCCTTTGCGGATGCGGTGGACGCGATCCCCATGATGAGCGAAAAAAGCCTGGTGGAGATCATTGACGTCAATCTTTTTGACAGTCAGATGTCCGAGACAGACCGCCAGCGCCTCATCTCAGTGTTCTCCTCACTTCCGGAGTACTGCACCACGATCCTGGTGTATGATACGCTCCCATGGAAGCCCGATAAAAGGATGAAAAAACTGTGGGAGGCAGTCTCCGGCGCGGCGAAGGAAGTGGAATTCCAGAGACAGCCGGAATCCCAGCTGATCCCCTGGATCATGCGGCACATGGCGGCCTGTCAGAAGTCCATCTCCCCGGATCTCTGCCGCTACCTGATCCTGCAGACCGGCGGGCTGATGACGGCTCTGGCGGTGGAGATCGACAAAATCGCAACCTATACCGACCAGCCGGCGATCACCCGTCATGATATCGATGCAGTCGTGATCCCTGTGATGGAAGCGGAGATCTACCATATTACAGACGCCGTGCGGGTCAGGGACTTCGATCTGGCCCTTCAGAAAATGAGATCTCTTCTCCTGCAGGAGTTTGAACCCATCGTACTGAACGCTGCCATCGGACGGCAGCTGCGCCAGCTCTACGCAGCCAAAACCCTTTCGGAACATGGAAAAGGACCCTATGATCTGATGCAGCTGTGCGGGATCAAAGATACTGCGGCACAAAGGCTCTATAATCAGGCGTCCGGCTTTAAGAAAGATGTGCTGAAGCAGGGGATCCGGCTTTCTGCGGATACGGACTATGCCATGAAGACCTCGGGCGGAGATTCGGGCGTATTGCTGGAAATGATGCTGCTCCGGCTGGCGGAAATGAGCGGAGGCAGCCGATGAAGCCAAGAATACGGGAAGCGATCCTGGTGGAAGGGCGGTACGACAAAAACACGCTGAGCCAGGCGGTGGACGCTGTGATTCTCGAGTCCTCAGGCTTTGGGATCTTTCACGACCGGGAGAAAATCGACTTTCTTCGCCGGGTGGCCGAACGGCGGGGACTGATCATTTTCACAGACAGCGACGGGGCGGGATTCGTGATCCGAAACCGTCTCAAAAGCATCCTTCCCCGGGAGAAGCTGCTCCACGCCTATATCCCGGATGTGGAGGGGAAGGAGCGCAGAAAGCAGAAACCCTCCAAGGCCGGGCTGCTTGGCGTCGAGGGAATGCCGCCGGAGGTCATTCTGGATTGTCTCCGGCGCTGCGGTGCGCACTTTCTGGAGGAGGAATCGAAAACAAGCACGGCCCCAATCACCCGGCAGGATCTCTTCCGGCTGGGCCTGATGGGAGGAGCCAACAGCGGATCGGTCAGAAATCAAGTAAAAAAGAGGCTGGGCCTTCCGGCTCAGCTTGGAACAAGCGGCTTTTTGGATGCCCTGAATCTGATGACAGATCTTTCGGGGCTGGAACAGATCCTGGAGGAGGAGTCAGAATGAAAATCGGGATAATCGGAACCGGCAATATGGGCGGCGCGCTGATGGACGCGTTTTGCCTGGGAAATCACAGCATGCGGGCCTACAATCCGGGCCGGGAGAAACTGGAGGCTGTCTGCGCCCGCACCGGCGCGGAGGCAGTCGATTCCCCGGAAAAGGCGGTGGAAGGCGCAGACCTTGTTCTGCTGGCCGTCAAGCCCATTGTGATGCCTTCCGTTCTGGAACAGATCGCGCCGGTCATCCGGGAGGATCAGATCATTGTATCCATCGCCGTCGGACTGACGATCGAGTCCTATGTTCAGGCGTTGGGAGAGGACAGGATAATCGTCCGGGCCATGCCCAATACCCCTGCGGCGGTGCAGGCGGGAATGACTGCGTTTTCCTTTGGAGCGCAAGTCACGGAAGCGGAGCAGAAGCTCGTGCTGGATCTGTTCGCCCTGGCCGGCGGCACGGCCGTCCTTCCGGAGCGGCTGATGAACGCGGTATCCGCCCTGACCGGATCCAGCCCCGCCTATGTCTATATGTTCATTGAGGCCATGGCTGACGGCGCCTGTTGGGCCGGGATCCCCCGGGCACAGGCGTATCAGATGGCGGCTCAGGCGGTGCTGGGCGCGGCGAAAATGGTGCTGGAGACCGGGAAGCACCCGGCACAGCTCAAGGATGAGGTCTGCTCTCCCGGCGGAACGACCATTCGTGCCGTGGCGGAACTGGAACAGCGGGGGATGCGCAGCGCGGTGATCGAAGCGATGAAATCCTGCGTGGACGCGGCAGGCGGCTGATCGTCAGCTGGTTGGTTCTGGAAAGGAATACAGAAAATACGCGCCAGTGAATCATCACTGGCGCGTATTTTTACAGTTTCTGCTTCAATATAGCCTGGGCCAAGTCGGCAGCGTCGGCGGGCAGCTCGTCCTCGCTGTACTTTGCTTGATTGTAGTAGTCCATAAACTGCCGGAAGTCCTCCTCGCCGGCATACTCTTTCTTGTAGATTTCGTTGGGCGTCTGGGCGGCTGCCTTGGGATTCCGGAGCTTGACGCGTTTGAGCATCTGCTGGAAGACAAACCGGATCTTCATGCGGCTGTCCGGGAAATCATCCAGCTTCTGCGGCCGTTCCCGCAGCTTTTTCAGGGCGTTTGCCATGTTGGCCCGGGTATCGGAGAGCATCTGCTTCATGTCAAACAGGCTCTCGTTTTCGTCCACATAGTCCTCCTCCGCCACCGGAGCGAACCGGTCACGGAGATTCCGCAGGAAAGCGGGCATCCGCATGCCGGAAGCGCGCAGCTTCTGCATCAGCTTGAAAAGCGCGTACAGGACAAACAGCATCACGCAGATAAATGCGAAGATCTCCACAGCAGTGGTGACCCATCCGGCTTCTCCCTTGGGATCCACCGCCATGATGTTGTCCTCCTCCGCCACAGAGGCGGCAGCTTCTTCTTCCGGGGTCTCCATGGAGATGGTCCTGCGGTCAAAAAGGCTGGAAAAGAAAGCGAAAAACGCGATGATCGCCCGGATCACCACCGCGAAACCGGCAGAGAAGATCTGGAAAATCGGGTGGATGTTCGAGATAAAAGCGGCGAACAGAATGAAACCCGTAACCAGAAGAAAGTTTCCCATCTGCATGCCGGCGGGATAGATGACGCGCCGGTCGGCGCTGCCCCGGTGCATGCTGCGGCGGAGACCTTTTGCGCTGAAGGCAAACAGACTCAGGAGAAAATAGCAGATCGCAATGATGCTTGTGAACCGGCCCGCCGGCTCCGGCCATCTAAGGCCGGTGCAGAACAGAAGAACCAGCAGGTGGATCAGAATCCCGCTGACCGCCATGGGGGCGTAGATCGTATAGGCTGCCTTTCTGGCGGAGAAGTAGAAGAACAGGGAAAAGAATCCGGACAGGATCGTCAGAAGGATCGCTGCCAGGCCCAGTCCCCGGCTGAGGATCAGCGCAAGCGCCACAGAGACAGCCAGACCGCAGCCGCTCAGAATCATGGCCACATTCATGGGCCTGGTCATGGACACTCGCCCCAAAATGAATCCGGCGATGGATACGCAGGGGATCAGGCAGCACCGATACAGGGGCCACCCGCACACCTGCTCAATGAACACCCCAAGAGGGATCACAAAGAGCAGCGCCATCAGGAAGTTGATGATCTCAAACAGCGTCCGCTGCAGCGTCAGCTTCAAAGTTGATCGCCTCCTTCCTGAGGGTGATATGGGTCACGGAGTTGCCCTTCCGGCGAAGCTCGTCGGCCCGGGACTCCAGAGAATCGTTCCAGAAGGTGGAGAACACCAGAATGTCGGATTCCGAGATGTCGCTCTCCAGGATCCGCTCCATGGTGCGGTAGATGGACTCCTTCTCCTTCAGCTCGAGGCCGGCCAGCGTTTCCAGAATGTGATTGATCTGGCTGGCGTTGCAGGCCGGAGCGATCCCGATCACCTGATCGGGAGAATAGGAGATGGAGGCGTTGGAGTACAGACCAACCTCCATGTTGTTCACCACGGCCCAGTTGGAGATGGTGGCCACGACCCGGACGCCGTATTCCATTTCCTCCATCTGCTGGGCGGACAGCATGCCCCAGAAGTTGTCCTCCGGCTCGATATTGAACACCAGCAGGAGCCGGGGGAAGACCGTATAATCGTGGGTCTTGACCTGCAGCTCCCCCGAGCGGGCGGAGGCTTTCCAGTGGATGTCCTTCCGGCTGTCTCCCCGCTGATACCCGCGGATGCCGTTGATAAGGATCGGGTCCGGGAAGATCCACCGGTGAACGGACACGTCTCCCTGCCAGCGGAGCGCCTCGTCGGGCAGTTCGTCCTGTCCGAGAATGCTGGGGTAGACGAACAGCTTCGCCCGGTCAGATCGAACCTCCTGACTGGTGGAGCCGAGGCCGAATAGATCACCGACGGTCAGGGTCGTGATGGAGAGGTCATAGTAACCCCGGCGCATGCACTTGACGTTGTATCGCCGGGTGATCCGGCTGTAGGGACGAAGGTAGAATACGCTCCTGTGGAACCGGTCGTCGAGGATCTCCAGATTCTCCTGGGATCGAAACCGCAGCCAGGGCGACAGCTTCGATTCCACCCGCAGCCACGGCAGGGGCGTGAGTTTGTTGTTCACAATGACCTCGACAAGGTCCAGGTTTTCCCCTTCAAAAACAGCGGACTTGCTGATGGTGCGCTCATAACGCAGTTTTTTAAAGCTGACCCTGGCATAGTATCGGGACTGCAGAATCGCAAAGACACCGACTATGATGATCAGCCAAACAGCGGCAGTCATAGAATCAGCCCCTTACAGTTTCTGATCGGTGGATTCCGTGGGCGCCGGAACAGAATTGAGAAGGCGCTGGATCAGCTCTGCCGACTTGGTGGAGGAATTGTACTTGACCTTCAGGATCAGCCGGTGGGCAAACACCGGAACGGCCAAGGCTTTGACGTCATCGGGGAGCACATATTCCCGGCCCTGGATCGCGGCATAGGCCTGGCAGGCCCGCAGCATGGCCAGCATGCCACGGGTGGAGATGCCAAGCTCGATGTCGTCATGCTTCCGGGTGGCCTCCACCAGATCAACGATGTACTTCCGGATGGGTTCGCTGACAAAAACGCCGCCGATGGCATCCTGGAGGGCGTTGATCTCCGCACCGGTGGCAACGGGATCCAGCTCAATATTCGGGGAGCCGTTCAGATAATTACTCAGAATGTCCACACTGTCCTCCGTGGAGGGATACCCCAGCGTCAGCCGGATCAGGAAACGGTCCAGCTGAGCTTCCGGCAGAGCGAAGGTGCCGGAGGATTCCACCGGGTTCTGAGTGGCGATGACGAAGAACGGCGCGCCGAGGGCCTTTGTGTCGCCGTCCACGGTGATCTGCTTTTCCTCCATGCACTCAAGGAGCGCGGACTGGGTGCGGGGCGTGGTACGGTTGATCTCGTCGGCCAGAAGAATGTTGGTGAAGGCGGGACCCGGCTGGAAATCGAATTCTCCGGTCTTCTGATTGAAAACGCTCAGACCGGTGATATCCGAAGGCAGAAGGTCTGCGGTGAACTGGATCCGCTTGAAATCGCACTGGAGGCTTCTGGCAAGGCTCTTGGCCAAAACAGTTTTTCCGGTGCCGGGCACGTCGTCCAGCAGGGCGTGGCCGCCGGCGAACAGACAGGTCAGGACCAGGTCGATCTCCGGCTTTTTACCCACCAGCACGCGGCTGATGTTCTGATTGATTTTTTGGGCGACGGCGCCGACTTCCTTGAGTTCCATGTAATCATCTCCGTAATAGCGCATTCCTGCGCAGATTTGCATAAAAATAATTATAGTGGAAATGCGGTTCAATTGCAAATGATCCTTGGAAATAAGCGGAAAATTATTGTGAAAGTTTTGTGAAGAAAGGCTCCGCAGCGCAAAACCGCGCTGCGGAGCCTGCTATTTCAGAAATGACCGCCGCTGGAGCCTCCGAACCCGCCGCTGTCGACGGATGAGCCTCCGCCGGAGCTGTGATCCCGTTCGATGGTACGTCTTGTTTCCGTGGTGTGGGTATACTGATCCACCTGGTGGGTCAGATTGAATCCGTCCTTCGGAATGTAGTCGTCCGCCTGGGTGGCGGCCTTCGCGGTGTGCATCTGGCTCAGGAAGATGAAGCATACCACAAAGGCGATCAGGAGCGGTACCAGGATCGTGATCAAAGCGGGAACCAGCTTGGATTTCGGGGCGTCGCCCACATCAAAGGCTTCCCCGGTCCGGGTGTATCTGTCGAGGTAGTCGTCGCAGATGGAGAGATAGGACTGGAACGCGTCATAATACTCCCCGTCAGAGAGATCCGGAACAATCTTGTTTTCCAGCTCGGAGATCCCGTAGTCAGAAAACGCGTTGATCCCGGTGCCGTATTCGGAGAGATTGTCGGGATTTCTGCCGTAGGTCACGGTGACATACTCCCGGGTTTCCATCGCCACCAGGAACAGAATGCCGTTGCGCCAGTCGCCGCTGCCGAGATTGTTTGCCGTGTAGAACTGCTTGGCGTAATCCCGGCGCTCCACGCCGTCGAGAGAGTCCACCGTGAGAACATAGGTTGCGCACTGGTAATTCTGCTCAATGGCCTCCGCTTTCTGCTCCAGCTCCTCCCATTCGGAGTCGGAGAGCAGACCGGCGTAGTCCAGGATGAACGCGCTCTGAGAGAACATGGTTTCGTCCACATTCACCGCATCCAGCGCGTCGGTCTCGTCGACGGTGGCTTCGATGACTGTATCGGTGGACCCGCCCAGAAGAGCGGTAAAGGTGGACTCATACAGGCCAATCGCGGTGGCACAGGCGTCTCCGGCCTGATCGTAGGGGAGATCTGTACCGTCCAGAACTGTTTCCAGTGCAGTTTTCAGCGCCAGGCAGTCATCGCTGTCCATCAGATCTGCGCCGCTTCCGCCGCCGACCAGGGTGAATTCCGTCAGATCTGCGGAGGATCCGTTGTCGGTGACGTGGATCATCAGAAGCGCGCCGTCGTGGTTCTCCCCGAAGCCGTATTCATACTGGTCGTAGAAGATTTGCGCATATTCTTCCACGGAGTGATCCTCCGTATCGGATACAATATCCACGTGCAGATCAAAATTCAGCGCATCAGACTGAGCAGAGAGATGATCAGCTGCCTGCTCCAGCTGCTCGGTAAACAGAGCGTCGATGGAGGAGTAGACGTTCCCCTTGTCCACATAGGCGGAGACCGGAACCACCAGACTGAGTGCCAGAAGGGTGACAAGAATCAGAGAGATCAGACGTTTCTTCATCATATCAACCTCCGATCAATCCGGTCAGCAGCCCGAGGATGATCATCAGCGGGACTGCGATGCCGGCAAACCATGCGGCGAATTTCCCCTTGGAAACCGGGAGATCGCCAATGAGTTTTCCGGTCTGCCCGTTCATGGCGAACAGGTAATCCTTGTTGTTCCACTTGGTGTGCAGCATCCATACCGGCAGAAGGGCATATTTTGCTTTTCCGTGCTGGAGCTGTACGGATTTGTCCAGAATCATCTCGCTGTCATAGCCGGTTACCGTGCGCTGCAGCATACCCACCGTGCTGTTTTCCAGCCGCAGGTCCGCACGTTTTGCGCACTCCTCCACGCCAACGTCATACTTGTCCGCCAGATAGCCGGGAAGATACGCAGTGGAGAACTGCTTCATCTCGGAATAGTCAAAGGGCTCGATGGCGTCCATGTGCTCATCCGGCATCTTGGAGGAGCCGTCCACGGGAACCCGCTCAAAGCGGATATCTCCGCCTCGTTCCACATGGAAATGCTGGGTCGTGGTGATCTCCTCGTCCGAAAGCCGCGTTGTTGTGGAACGGGAAGCCTCCATGACGATCTCTCCGTGGGCGCTGCCGTTGAAGAGCCAGAAGGGGACGTAGACGCCCTGAATCTCTTCAATGTGGTTTCCGGCGGAGAAGGTTTTCGGCAGGAACTTCTTTCCCTTGTAATACTGCTTGAGCGCGTTTACGGCGGACTCCTTATCCAGCTTGAAGGGAATCACGTAGTCCGGCTTCAGCATGCCGTCGAACTGGCCGGGCACCACGGTGGGGTTGCCGCAGTAGACGCAGGAAGTGGCTGCGGTGGTCTGATCGCAGACTATCTCCGCGCCGCAGGAGGGGCAGGTGTAGGTCCGCAGACCGCCGGCTTCCTCCTCGGTCCACTCCGAGCCGGCACCGGAGAGATCCCATCCGTTTTCGGCGGCCTCCCGGGCTTCTTTTTCCGCTTTCTGCTGCTGCGCTTTCTTTTTTTTCGTCTCGGCCTTGGACGCGGAGACAGCGGCTTCTTCTTTCTGGGCGTAGAGCTTTTCTATCTCGGCAATATCGTATGTACTGCCGCAGTAGTCACATTCCAGCTTGCCCGAGGCGCCGACGAAATGAAGGGGGCCGGTACAGGCGGGGCACTGGTAGTTTACTGTTTGTGCTGGCATAAAACGCCTCCTTTGAAATGGAGCCGTCGGTCCTGATCAGACAGACGGCTCCATAACTTGATTGAGAATCAGTTCGCCACAGTGATCGTCGTACCGATGTAAGTCTTGCCGCTCATGAAGTCATAGATCTCCACAGTAACAGGGCTGTCCGTACGGAGCGAATAGGTTCTGGCAACCGTGATGGTTTCACCGGGAGCCACGTCCACAGTATAATTGTCCTCTTCCGGAATATCATCCATGGTGAATGTCGTGGGGATCTCAATGCCGTCCTGCATGACGTTCAGATCCAGGGCCATCAGGAAGGTCGTGGTCTCCTGGGAATTGTTGGTGAAGTCGAAGTAGACACGGCACAGGGGATCTCCTGCATAGTCTTCGCCGCCTTCGGCCTTGACGATCTTAACATGGTAGTCCTCGATATCGCCTTCTTCGGGAATGCCTCCCATCCAGTCCGGATTGGCGATGGGGGTGATGGTCCATTCGTCAGCCGGGCGGCCGGGCAGATTCTGGGGATCGAACTGCATGCTGAGCTCTTCTCCGGAGTAATCTGAGACGGTGAAGATCAGGGGGCCGCCGGTGGGCTTGAAGTTATACTCCTCGCAGCAGCGGATCGTCACGCCGGGCCGGACATTTCTGATGTCGTTTCCGTATTCCGGCGCATCGTCCATGGTCCATGTGGTGACCAGCTCGTAGTCATCCTGGGATGCCTTCAGATTCAGCTCAAACATGGCGCAGGTAGCCTCGTCGGAATTGTTGGTAAAATCATAGTAGAATCGGACGCCGTCCTTGTCGTCCCCGTCCGTGAAGGGTTCGGCGGAAAGGATCGTCACATGATAGTCGCCGAAATCAGCGGAAACAGGCTCCGTGGAGACGTTCTCGGGAGGTGTGGTCTCCTGAGGCTTGGTGGGCTCGATGGCTAATGTTCCGCTGGACTCAGGGCGCTTGTCGCCGGTGCGGATAAAGGTCAGGGTCGTATCTTCTCCGTCCTCTTCATCGGGAACGATGATTGTGAGAGTCTCGCCCTCAAGCTTATACTCCACTGCGTCGCCATCGACGATCATGAAGCGGGTGTCCAGCGTAAGCTTCATCTCTTCTCCATCGAAGAGGGAAATCACGCCGCCGCCTTCGCCGTCCAGAACCACATACGTGTTGTCCGGGGTGATGTCACGGTCAGCCAGGGAGTTGACGCCAAGGGTGGCGTCGCCCACCGCCATGCTGCTGACCTCATAGTAACCGGCGGTGCTGGCAGAGGCAGGTGCTTCAGCCGGAGCAGGCTCTGCGGCGGAGACTTCCTCGTCCTTTTTCTCCTCAGTTTTCTCCGGAGCTTCAGTTTCTTCAGCCTCTTCGGCCTTCTCGCTCTTTTCTTCTTTCTCGGCGCTGGACTCCACGCTGGAGGCGTCGTCCTTCTTGCCGGGCAGCGGCAGGGAGCCGCAGGCGGTCAGGGAAAGAACCATGACCATGGCCAGCAGAATTGCAATCAGTCTTTTCATTTTTAAACTCCTCTCAATTTGCAGATGCAAATAATTGATTACCGAATTACTTGATATCCCCATCGTCAAAGGGATCGCCGCATTCAGGGCAGAACTTGGGCGGCTTGGTGGGGTCGGCAGGCTCCCAGCCGCACTTGTCGCATTTGTACTGCGGTACACCGGCCGGCTTCTTTGTGCCGCACTCAGCACAGAACTTGCCCTTGTTCACAGTGCCGCAGGTGGGGCAGGTCCAGCCGTTCGCTGCGGGCTGAGGCTCGGGCTTCTTTGTGCCGCACTCCGGGCAGAACTTACCGGTCACTGCAGCGCCGCAGGACGGGCATGTCCAGCTGTCGGCTGCGGGAGCGGCGGGAGCCGGGGCAGGAGCCGGCGCCGGAGCGGGGGCGGGCTGCTGATACGCCTGCTGCTGTGCACCCATCTGATAGAGGTTCTGGGCCATGTTCATGCCTCCGGCACCCTGGACCATGTTCATGCCCATGAAGCCGATGGCGGCGCCGCCTGCATTGCCGGCAGCGGTGCGCATGGCGTCAGCCGTAGCGGCGGTGTATTCCGCGGCGGCAGCGGTGGGATCCCGCAGGACGTTCCGGCGGGCAGCCTCCTTCTGGAGCTGCTTAATCATGGCCTCGTCTTCCTCGCTGGCCTTTACGGAGGAGACGCCGAAGGAGACAATTTCGATGCCGCGCAGATTGCGCCACTTGGAGGAGAGCACCTCGTTGAGGGCGTCCGCCATCTCCAGCGTATGACCCGGCAGGGAGGAATACCGGATGCCCATGTCGGAGATCTTGGCGAAAGCGGGCTGAAGGGCGGTGAGCAGCTCGGTCTTGAGCTGGCTGTCCAGCTTGTCGCGGGTGTAGAGGTCGGAGACGTTTCCGGATACGTTGGTGTAGAACAGGATCGGGTCGCAGACATGATAGCTGTATTCACCGAAGCAGCGAATGGCGATGTCTACGTCCAGCGCAATGTTGTTGTCCACTACGCGGAAGGGAACCGGGCTGGGGGTGCCGTATTTGTTGCCGATGAGTTCCTTCGTATTGAAGTAGTACACACGCTGATCCTTCGGAGGCTCTCCGCCGAAGGTGAATCTCTTGCCGATGTTCTTGAAGGTGTCGAGGATGCCCTTGCCCAGAGAGCCGGAGAAAATGGAGGGCTCCGTGGAGGAGTCATAGACGAACTCGCCGGGCTCTGCGCACAGCTCCGCGATCTTGCCCTGGTCGACGATGATCATGCACTGGCCGTCGGCAACGGCGATGACAGAACCGTTGGAGATTATGTTGTCGGAGCCTTTGGTGTTGGCGGAGCGGGCGGATGTACGCTTTTTTCCCTTGGTAACGATCACGTTCTCGGGAAGCGCCTCACAATAAAAGTATTCCTTCCACTGATCGGCCATTACGCCGCCGGCAGCTCCCAATGCAGCAGAAATCAGACCCATAGTTCAGTTCTCCTTTCAATAATCAATCGTTTGTTGGTGCATTTCGATCGGAACGCACTTTACTGCTATATTATATCAGATTGTTTCCATATTTGCATCATCATTTTGGATAGTTTATAAAAAATAATTGGAGACAACCAGAAAAAGGAAAACAATTTGCACAAACAAACCGCCCAAAGGCTTCTTGCCTTTTTTTTCATAATCAGATAAGATTAGTATATCCCACAGAAAAGGAGGTGCTGCGGAATGGGGAAGAGAGGCATGCCGGTCGTATGGGGAAAACGATTTCTTGTCTACTGCTTTGGATTGTTGTCAGCCCGGTCACCTGTCTGGCCAACGTTGTGTTTCAGATCATGGGAGACAGAAAAATCACGTCCATGGGACTGGGCGTCTGCACCACTGGGGTCTACTGCCTGTACATCCTTGCGGAGCTGCTGATCCTCCGGCGCGATTTCAAACCCGAAATGCTGCTTCAGATTGTGGCGTCGTTTTTCTTCGGCATTCTTGTCTCCTGCGCTACCGGAGCATTTTCCTTCCTCCCGGAGCCGGATACCTATCTGATGAGGATGGTCTATCTTCTATGCAGCATTCCGCTGGTAGCTTTTGGCGTGATGTGCTATCTGGCGCCGCAGATCCTGCCCACGCCCGGAGAGGGGATGAGCCTGGCGATCTCGAAAAAAACGGGACTGACCGTAGGCGCATCCAAAACGATTTTTGACTGCTGCTGTGTGGCGGTATCCGCGCTGGTCTCCCTGCTGTATTTCCACAGGCTTGTGGGCGTGCGGGAGGGGACCGTGATCTGCGCGCTCACCATCGGCTTTGTGATGAAGCAGTTTGTGAAGGTGTGCCAGCAGCCGCTGATGCGATTTGTGGAGCGGGAGACCAAGCTGCAGCAGGCCATGGGTGACATGAGCTACCTGCTCGACCGGACCGGACGGCCCAAGCTGATGATCTCTGTCAGCTGGGAATTCGGCTCCGGCGGATATGAGATCGCCCGGGAACTGGCGAAACGGTTAGGGATTTCCTTCTACGGAAACGACGAACTGATCCCGATGGAGGCGGCGGAAAGCGGACTGAGCGAATCGTTTATCCATACCCATGAGCACAATATGTCCGGGCCCCTTGTTCATGATTTCCTGAGCTCGCCTTATACGACCACCATGGAACTGACGCCTCTGGAAACGCTGTTTGCCGCCCAGACCCGGATCATCCGCCGGATCGCAGCCAGCGATGAATCCGCGCTGATCGTGGGCCGCTGCTCGGATTATATCCTGTACGAGGACCCCAACAGCTTCCGGCTCTTCATTCACGCGCCGACGGATTACCGGATCGCCAGAAAGGCCGAGGAGGACGGGATCACGCCGGCCCGGTCGGAAGCGGAGCTGAAGAGCACGGACGCTTCCCGTGCCAACTTCTACGCGCACTTCACCGGTAGAGAATGGGGCAACACCAAGTATTACAACCTTGCGGTCGATACAAAGACCTTTGGATTTGAGGGAAGTCTGAACCTGATCGAAGATGCGGTCCGGGAGTGGGCAAAGGCCCGCGAGATCGATCTTGCCGGATAGGAAGGGAGGATCCTCCATGTCCCAGCAAACAGCAATTCTGGAACGAAAAATCTACGGCCTGATCTGCCGGGAAAACGGGATCAAGGCAAAGGAGATCGCGGACCGGCTCGAAATCGACCGGAAAACGGTCAACCATCTGCTCTA
>CACYXZ010000011.1:0-32972 GCA_902778525.1 Oscillospiraceae bacterium
AACGACGTGTAGGTCGAGCTGACCATGGAGGCGATGCACAGCACCAGCAGCAGGATGTACAGAGCAGCGGAGATGTACACCGCCGCGCCGCCTCTGCGGTAGGTCAGGTTCTGATGCAGCCGCCGGACCAGCGGGCCGGAGCCGATCACCGCCGCCAGGATCAGCAGCCAGCTGCTGCCGAAGTAATAGCGGAAGCCGCTGTCGATCAGGCCCAGATGCCCGGCGCCGAACATCTGACCGAAATAGTGAACCATATTGGAAAGAGAGCCGGAGAAGAACATGACCCAGCCCAGGAAGGCGATCAGGCAGGTCCCGAAGATCCGGATGGGAGCCGGGACTTTATCCAGCTTATCCTTGATCACAAACCGCTCCAGCATGGCGAAGGCGCCGTGCCACAGGCCCCAGGCGATAAAGCTCCAGGAGGCCCCGTGCCACAGGCCGGTCAGCAGCCAGACGATCAGCAGATTTCGGAAGATCTTCGGCTTGGAGCAGCGGCTGCCGCCCAGGGGAATGTACACATATTCCCGGAACCAAGCGCCCAGGGAGATGTGCCACCGCCGCCAGAAGTCCGTGATATTCAGGGCCCGGTAGGGGTAGTCGAAGTTCTTGTCCAGGTCGAAGCCCAGCATTTTGCTCAGGCCGATGGCCATGTCGGAGTATCCGCTGAAATCAAAGTAGAGCTGCAGGCTGTAGAGCACCATGCCCAGCCAGGCGGTGCCGACGCTCATGGTCTCCAGACCGGAGACCGCGCCGAAGACCGTGCCCAGATTGTCCGCCAGAAGCACCTTTTTGAACAGACCCACCAGGAACAGGTTCATGCCCGACGCAATCTTGGCCGGAGGAGTCTCCCGTTCCGCCTCGATCTGTTCCATCATATCCCGGTACTGAACGATGGGACCGGAGATGATCTTCGGGAAGAAGGTGGCGTACACCGCATAGGACAGCACGTTCTTCTGTACCGGCGCCCGGTCCATGTACACGTCGAGGATGTAGGACAGCACGGTGAAGGTGTAGAAGGACAGGCCCAGCGGAAGAGACAGCTCCGGAGCGGAGAGATTCAGCCCGGGGATCAGGTTCAGCGTTTCCAGCAGGAAGGCGAAGTACTTGAAGTAGCCCAGCAACAGCAGATTCGCCGCCACGGCGATGATCATGGCCGCCCGGGCAAAGCCGGTCCGCCCCGCTTCCTTATAGCCGGCGATCTGCAGCCCGCTGACATAGTTGAAGGCCATGCTCAGCAGCAGGAGGATCAGGTAGACCGGATTCCCCCAGGCGTAAAACACCAGACTCAGCACCACCAGCGGGATGTTCCGCAGCTTTTTCGGGAACACGTAATACAGGATCAGGCTGACCGGAAGAAATACAAACAGAAAAAACAAGGTGGAAAACGACATGGTTCATTCCTCTTTTTCAAATCCCGATTTTTGGCGATCACTCCGCCGGATCTTGCCCGGAGGGCACATCTGACGCTTCGGAGGAGTCCAGACCAAGCTCCGCGTCGTACATGGCCATGATCATGTTCTCGCTCCATATCTCATAAAACTCCGCATTGAAGTGGATGCCGTCCTCCACCCAGTAGGGCGTATAGTCGGTGATGTTGTCGCAGGAGATGTAATAGAACCCCGTGCCCTGGAGGATGTTCCGAAGAGCCTCGGTATAGGACTCGGTTTCCCGCCACTTTTTCCGGGGCTCATAGCTGTCAAAGGCCGGATCGGTGCAGGGGAAAACAGGGCTGACAAAGATCTTTGCGTCCGGACAATGGGCCTGCAGGTCCTCCAGCCGCTCCAGATAGAGCTGGGCAAAGGATTCGGGGGTTTCGCATCCCACCTGAAGCATGTCGTCCAGACCGTAGCTCAGGAAGATATAGGAGGGGTTGAGCTCTTTTAGAGCCTCATAGTGGGTGGGGATCTCGTCGCTGCCGTCGCCGTAGTGGCCCAGGATCCGGCTGTTGTCCAGAGTCTGCAGGAAAGTGAATCCCACGGCCCGGGAATCGCCCATGATCACGTAGTCGTGAAACAGCGACCAGACGGACACCTCGCCGGAGCGCATCTGCCGGAGCTTCTCGTCCCGCTTGTCCTTCAGCTCCTGCAGCTCGATGGCCTTCAGCGTCTGGTCCACCTCGCCGGGATCCCGGCGGTCCAGCGCCTCCAGATAGGCGATTCCGGCAGAAACGTCGCCGGATACAGCGGCGTCCCGGGGCGTCCCGGCGCATCTGGCCAGCAGGATCAGAAGGATCAGCAGGATCACGGCTGCGGGAACGATGAAACGCAGTCTTCTGTTGTTCAAGGTTCCAACGCCTCCTCGCTGCTGTCCTCCGGCGCCATGGGCGGCATCTGAGGCTCGTCCCCGTCTGAAATGAGCTGGCTGTTGTAGGTCTCGAGGATCATATTTGCCGCCCAGTACGGATAGAAGGCGGCCGCAAAATGGATCCCGTCCGGCGCCCAGAGGTCCTGATGCTCCTCAAACAGCCAGTCGTTATCCACATAGTAGCAGTTGTCGATCTGGGTGCACATCTCCTTTACAGCGGCGGTGTACTCCGGGATCCGCACCAGGCCGGGCCACTCTTCAAAGGCGGGGTCAATGGCCGGCAGAATGGAATTGACGTAGAAGGTCGCGTCCGGAAGCGCCTCCCGGAGCTCTCCGAGGATTTCTCTGTAATCGGCCACATAGTCCGACGGCTCCGGCCAGTACCCGATGATCACGTCGTTGAGACCGTAACAGAGATAGATGGAGGTGGGATGCAGCTTCTGCAGGTCCGGGATGTGGTCCCGCAGCGCGTAGAGCTTGGCACCGCTCTCCGCCATGACCCGCTCGTCCGGCAGGAATCCCCAGAAGGTGAAACCCACGGAACGGGAGTCGCCCAAAAGCGCGTAGTCTTCAAACATGGACCAGACGTTCAGCTCTCCCGTCTCGATCTGATGGAGCCACTCGTTCCGCTTTTCCTGAAACTTCTGGATCCGGAATTCCTGCAGCTTCTGATCCACCTCCGCGGGATCTCCCGCCTCCAGTGTTTCGAGATACCGGATCCCGGCGGCGGTGCCGGCGACAGCGGTTTCCTCCGGCTCGTTCCCGGCGCCCGCCCGGCGGGCGATCAGCACCAGGATCACAACCACGGCGGCCAATATGCAAATGATCGACAGCAACTTCTTACGCTGCATGGCTTTACCCCTCGATCTGTCCTGTATTTTAAAGCGCGTCCAAAAACGCCTTCTGCACCGGCGCGGTATCCTCCGCCACCACCAGCAGCAGATAATTGCCGTGGACCTCGACCACGCCCTTTTCCAGTGTGGCGTACTGCTCCGGCGCGTAGCCTTCAAACACGTCCATCTGAGCCTGGATCCTTGCTTCCATGGCGGCCTTGACGGTCTCCTGCTGGGACAGGTCCGACAGCTTGACCACCAGAATCTCCTCCGCGCCCATGTTGGAGGAGGGATAGTAGAGCAGGACCCCCTCGTAGTCCGCCGGGTTGAGTCCGTACAGACGGCGTACCATCTGATTGTCGCCCTCCACCATGGGAGAAAGATCCGCGGCGGAGGTCACCGATTCCGCGACCGCGGAAAAATCTGCCCGGCTCTGGATCCCGCGGGACAGAACCTGCCAGAGAATAAATCCCAGAATCAGGATCAATATCAGCCATTTTACCGCGCTGAGCACAATGGGTTTCCAATGAAGTTCCATTCTCCAGCCTCCGATACCAGTAATCCTGCTCCGCACTTCTGAAAAACCGGGAAAGCGTGCGGAGCATTAAAAATATTTTATCATAGCCGCAACAGTTTGAAAACAACAAAACAGTTACATATTCCCGCTTTTTCGCCGATTATGGCCCAGGACGGTCTCCCGGGCGGACACAGAAAAACCGGAGCCGAACGGCTCCGGTTTTACCCGAGAATCGTTATAATTGCGCCGCCATATCCAGAACCAGCTGGCGGGTCTTTTCCCAGCCCAGGCAGGGATCCGTGATGGACATGCCGTATACGCCCCCGCCGATGGCCTGAGCGCCGTCCTCCAAATAGCTCTCCACCATGAAGCCCTTGACCAGGTCCCGGATCTCCGAAGCGTGACGCCGGGCGTGAAGCACCTCGTTGACGATGCGGATCTGTTCCAGAGGCCGCTTGCCGGAGTTCGCGTGATTGGCGTCGATGATAACGGCCATATTCTGAAGTTCCTTGGCCTGATACAGATCATAGAGTCCCCGGAGGTCCTCATAGTGATAGTTCGGGATGGTGCGGCCGTTCCGGTCCACGGAGCCCCGGAGGATCGCGTGGGCCAGAGGATTGCCCTTGGTCTCCACCTCCAGCTCCCGATAGGAGAAGATATGGGGATGCTGGGCGGCGGTGATGGAGTTGAGCATCACGGACAGATCCCCGGAGGTGGGGTTCTTCATGCCCACCGGAACGCCCAGACCGCTGGCGACGAGCCGGTGCTGCTGGTTTTCCACTGAGCGGGCGCCCACGGCCACATAGCTCAGCACGTCGGCCACATAGGGATCGTTGCCGGGGTAGAGCATCTCATCGGCGCAGGTAAAGCCGGTCTCGTTGACCGCGCGGACGTGAAGCTGTCTGACGGAGATCAAGCCCTTTTCCATGTCCGGCAGCTTCGTGGGGTCCGGCTGGGAGGCGATCCCCTTGTATCCGTCTCCGGTGGTCCGGGGCTTGTTGGTATAGATCCGAGGAATGATCAGGATCCGGTCCCGGACCTGCTCCTGAAGCGGCACAAGCCGGTGGATATAGTCCAGCACAGCGTCCTCCCGGTCCGCCGAACAGGGGCCGATGATCAAAAGGATCCGGTCGTCCCGGCCGGAGAGAATATCCGCGATCTCCCGGTCCCGGCGGACCTTGGCGGCCTGGCCCTCGGGGGAGAGGGGAATGCGCGCCCGCAGCTCCGCCGGAGAGGGGAGCTTCCGCCGGACGGTCATGTTACTCAGGGTGTTCATGTCAGATCTGCCTTTCCTGATAAAGTGCCCTTATTATAGCACGTTTGATTTAACAATGCAACGCATTTATGTAATAAAGTAAGATTCTGAAGGTCTTTCACAGCAGCTGCCGCAGCCGGTACAGAGACAGCGCCAGCTGTCCCCGGGACACGGCGCCGCCGGGCTTGAGCATGCCGTTCTGCTCGGAGAGGATGTCCGCGCTCAGGGCCCAGCCCAGCGGGATCCTGGCGTAAGAGGCCACGGCGCTGCCGTCCCGGTAGGTGCCAAGACCCACGGTGGCGGAGACAAAACCATCTTCATAGTCCGCATAAAACCGGTACAGCACCGTGGAGAGCATCTCCCGGGTCAGCACGGAATCCGGGTAGAACCACTCACTTTCAGAGAACAGTCCTGCGTCCATGGCCCAGCAGACGGCCGGATAGGCGGGATCCGCGGCGTCCACGTCATACATGGAGTGATCCGAAAACTCCGGATATCCCTCCATCCGGTAAAGGGCCTGAGCCAGGTCGCTCCGGGTGGTGGCCCGGGTCGGGAAGAACAGGTGGGGGGCGATTCCGGAGAGGATGCCGTCGTCCACCAGGGAAAGCACCGCGGCATGCAGATCGGAGGAGGAAAACGTCAGGTCATAAAAGCGGGTGTCGATTGAAACGGGATACAGGGTGTCCTCCAGCCACTGGGAGATGATGGGCGCGAACATGGCGTGGCCGCCGGCGCTGAGATGATACCAGTCGCCGCCGTTGAGGCAGTAGGTCTCCCGAAACTCCTTCCGGTTGAGGAACATGCCGTTCTGATCCGTGTCGCTGGCGTCATAGCAGTCCAGACCCCGTTCCGCAAAGATCCGGAGCATGGCGTCGGTATAGTCCTGCTGGATCAGGCCGACCTTGTTCTGGGTGCCGTCGGAGACCCAGGGGCTGAAGCCGACGATCTCCGCGCGGGGATATTTCTCCGAAAGAGTGTCCAGAATCAGATTCAGCGCGCCGTAGAAGGTGGCCGGATCCTGATCCCCCTCCTGGCCCATGGAGATGTTGTGGGACCAGTCATTGGAGCCGCCCTGCAGGATGATAAAATCCGGAGCGGAATCGGCCGGCAGCGTCAGACAGCGCTCCACCATCGGATAATTTCCGTTGGGGCCGCCGGCAAAGGTGGAGCCGCTGATGGAGTAATTGAACTGGGTCATCCGGTACTGGGAGGCCATCAGGTAGGTCCAGTCCTCCGCCATGGAGGAGAGGCCGTACCCGGCGGTATAGCTGTCCCCCAGCACCAGAAACTGACGGCCGGAGAGGCCCTTTTCATTCAGCGAAATGGAATCCACTGCGAATACAGTGGAATAAAGCATCAGACAAAGCGCTGTGATGATCGCGATTCGCCGCAGGTTCCGCAATGGACTCCCTCCTTTCCCGGTCGATTCAGTATATCAACGGATTGTGTGGAAAAAACGAACAAACGGCGACAGAAGCAATCTGTCACCGTTTACATGATTGCACGTCCTGTTTTCCGATTACTGGCCCAGTTCGGCCAGGGTTTCGCCTACTTTATAGATGTCTCCGGCGCCGATGGTCAGGATCAGGTCGCCGGGTGCGGCGATCTCCCTAAGCCTGGCGGTGATCTCCTCAAAGGACGGGTAAAACTCCGCCCGGGGGATGGCGTCGGCCACGTCTTTGGAGGAGATCCCCACGGTGTTCTGTTCCCGGGCGGCGTAGATGTCCGCCAGAATCGTCAGATCCGGCCGGGAAAGCTGCTCTACGAACTCGGAGAACAGGGCTTTTGTCCGGGAATAGGTATGGGGCTGGAATACCACGATGGTCCGGGAATAGCCCCGCTGGGGCACCGCGTCCAGCGTCGCCTTCAGCTCGCCGGGATGGTGGGCGTAATCGTCATAGATGTCCGCGCCACGGTAGGTGCCCTTGAACTCCATGCGCCGGGCGGCGCCGGTGAAGGAGGTCAGGCCCCGGGTGACGGCCTCCGGCTCCACCCCCAGCGCCCATGCGGCCGCGATGGCGGAGAGCGCGTCCATGCAGTTATGACGCCCCAGGACCCGCAGGTCCACATGGGTGTAGAAGTGATGGCCGCAGTAGACGTCAAAGCTGGAATACCGGTCCGTCGGGGTCAGCTCCGCAAACTGGCGGAAGGAATGCTTGATGTCCTCCAGATCCTTGAAGAAATCCAGATGATCCGCGTCGATGTCCAGGATCACGGCGATGGTAGGCGTGAAGTTCAGGAAGGAGTTGCAGTATTCGCAGCTCTCGGCAATGATGGTGTCGCCCGACCCGACCCGGTGGCCGGCGCCCAGGAGGTTCAGGTATCCGCCGATCATGACCGTGGGGTCCAGACCGGCCTCCATGGCGATGTGGGTCATCATGGAAGTGGCCGTGGTTTTGCCGTGGGTGCCGGAGAAACAGACGGCGTTCTCATAGGCGGACATGATATAGCCCCAGGACTGGGCCCGCTCAAACACGGGGATCCCGGCTGCCAGGGCCGCGGCGATCTCCGGATTGTCGTCGTGGGCGGCGGCGGTGCGGATCACACAGTCGGCGCCGGCAATGTTTTCTGCGGCATGGCCGATGGTCACCGGGATGCCCTTGGCCACAAGATCCTCCGTGGCCTTGCTCCGGTTCATGTCGGAGCCGGTGACGTTGATGCCCATGCCCTGCAGCACCATGCCGAGGGCACACATGGACACGCCGCCGATCCCGACCAGGTGGGCGCGCTTGCCGGGGACGAGATATTTCGTTAAATGAGACGTCTGCTCATGACTCATGCAGGTTCCTCCTCACAAAATAGGCCTTGCCGGAGGCAAAGTTCTTATAGATTATAATACGGAACGGGGAATTTTACAAGGGGGCAAAAACAGCCCCGGAGAACCGGGGCTGAAAGGAATGCAGGTTCAGGAATGGCTCTTGTCCACGCTCCGGGAGAAGGTGACGCCGTCCCGGTGAAGCACGATTTCCAGAGAGACACGGTCGCCGCGCATAAAGGACTGGGTGAATTCATAGCACTCTCCGCTTTCGGTGCGGGTCTGACGCTGCATGAAGAATCCCGCGCTGCCGGCCTTGCAGTGGAGCAGGTCTGCGTCTGCCTTGCTGAACTTCACCGCCTCGTAGGAATCCACGGCGGTATACGGCACCACGCCCACGTCGTAGAGCAGGGAATAGAAGGAGTGGGTCTTCAGCAGTTCCCGGGTGAGGGTGGGGTAGATGTACTGGGGATAGAAAGAGGTCTCGAGAATCAGGGGCTCTCCGTTGGCCTTCCGGATTCTGGTGAACTTATAGACCTTCACGTCCGAGGAGCGGAGCTCCAGCATCTTGACGATGTCGGGCGTAGGGTCGATGACGGCAAACTCGATGAGATCCGAGGAAGGGGTCAGTCCCATGGCGGACATCTCCGCGGTGAAGGAGTAGACCCGCTCGGTCTTGCGGTGAACCTTGGGTTCCGCCACGAAAGTGCCTTTGCCCTGACGGCGGACCACCAGACCCTCAGACTCCAGCGCGCCGATGGCCTGGCGGACAGTGGATCTGGAGATGGAAAGCGCCCGGCACAGCTCCGCCTCGGAGGGGAGAAGATCCCCGGGACTCAGGATCCCCGCGGAGATGTGGCGCTTGATGATGGCGACCAGCTGGTTATACAGCGGCACATCGCTGTCCAGGGACAGCTTTGTGCTGAGAATGGGACTGTTGTTGGTACTCATGTTTCAATCACCTGTGTTTTAAATAATCTGCAGACGCGCTTTGTGACTTTAGTATATCAAAATTCCAGGGAAATGCAAGTAGATACGCAAAAGACGAACCATCTTGCGATCCGGCAAAACAATTCGTCCATCCACGGCATTGCCAAAACCGACTGCCTGGCTACGACTCAGGGAGGTGACCTGAACAGGCAGCCGGAGTGGTAATGCGACTTGAAAAGCATTTGCCGGGTGACACGTCCGGTTCAACTGCTTTATCTCAAACGTATCATACGTTTGATGTCATCATTTTATTACAAAACGATTGAGCTGTCAAGTGGGAAAATGCGGGAACTCCGCGGAAAAGAAAGAAAACAGGCGCCGCCGGAGCGGCGCCTGTATCGTAAATGGAATAACTTACTGATTCTGCGCTTTTTTGGCAAGATCCTCGTACTTCTCCGCGGCGAATTCTTCGGCGGCGGCGAAGAGTTCCTTCGCGCGCTCCGGGAAGCTCTTGACCAGGGAGGAGTAGCGGCTCTCGGACATGATGTAGTCGTTGTACTTGTCGGTGGGAGCCTTGGAGTCCAGGGTGAAGGGCTGCTCCTTGTCGGGGTTGAATCGGAACAGATGCCAGTAGCCGGCCTGCACCGCACGCTTGATGGTCTCCTGGCTCTTTCCCATGCCGGCCTTGGCATGGTGGTTGATGCAGGGGGCGTAGGCGATGATCAGGGACGGGCCGTCATAGGCCTCGGCTTCCATGATGGCGTTGAGGGTCTGCTGATAGTTGGCGCCCATGCCGATCTGGGCCACATAGATGTAGCCGTAGCTCATGGCGATGGCGGCCAGATCCTTTTTCTTCACGGCCTTGCCGGCGGCGGCAAATTCCGCCACGGCGCCGATGGGCGTGGCCTTGGAGGCCTGTCCGCCGGTGTTGGAGTAGACCTCGGTGTCCAGCACGAAGATGTTGACGTTCCGGTTCTGGGCCAGTACGTGGTCCAGTCCGCCGTAGCCGATATCGTAGGCCCAGCCGTCGCCGCCGAAGATCCACTGGGAGGGCTTGACCAGCATATCGGTCATCTCTGCGATCTCGCCCACCAGGGCGGGGTTCTTCTTGATTTCAGCCTCAAAGGCGGCGGAGGGCTCTCTGGAGCCTTCGCCCTCGTTGGCGTGGGCCAGCCAGTTCTCGGCGGCGGCCTTCAGCTCGGCGGGAAGATCCTTTTCCACCAGGGCGGTGACCAGCTCCTGGAGCTTGGCCCGGCGCTGCTCGGTGGCCAGCATCATGCCGTAGCCGAACTCGGCGTTGTCCTCGAACAGGGAGTTGGCCCAGGCGGGACCCTTGCCTTCCCGGTTGACGGTGTAAGGCGTGGAGGGTGCGCTGGCGCCCCAGATGGAGGAGCAGCCGGTGGCGTTGGCAATGAGCATGCGGTCGCCGAAGAGCTGGGTGATGAGCTTGACGTAGGGGGTCTCGCCGCCGCCGGCGCAGGCGCCGGAGAACTCGAACAGCGGAGTCTTGAACTGGGATCCCTTGACGGTGCTGGCCTTGACAGGCAGATCCTTCCGGGAGACCTTTTCGGTGGCGTAGAGGAAGACGTCCTCCTGATCGGCGGACTCATGCAGCGGCTTCATGACCAGAGCCTTGTCCTTGGCGGGGCAGACGTTGGCGCAGGAGCCGCAGCCGGTGCAGTCCAGAGGAGAGATGACCATGGAGAAGGCGTGGTCCTCGAAGCCCTTCATGCCCTTGGGAGCGGCGCTCTTGGTGGCGGCGGGGGCGGCGGCCAGCTCTTCCTTGGTCATGATCACAGGACGAATCACGGCGTGGGGGCAGACGTAGGCGCACTGGTTGCACTGGATGCAGTTCTCGGGGATCCAGATGGGGCAGTCCACCGCGATGCCGCGCTTCTCGTAGGCGGCGGAGCCGGAGGGCAGGGTGCCGTCGGCCATGGGCATCAGCTTGGAGACGGGGATGGCGTCGCCCTTCATGTCGTTGGCGGGGACCATCACGTCGGTGATGAAGGTGTCCAGAGCCTCCCGGCCGGACTTGGCGGGCATGGCCTCGCCGCCGCCCACGGTGGTGGTGGCCCAGTCCGCAGGGATCTCCAGCTTCTTGAGGCCGGTGAGACCGGCGTCCACAGCGTTCATGTTCTTCTGGACGGTCTCCTCGCCGAACTTGCCGTAGGAGGTCCGGCAGGCGTCCTTCATGTACTTCACGGCGTCGTCAATGGGGATGATGTTCGCCAGCTTGAAGAAGGCGGACATAAGCACCATGTTGTACTTGGTGCCGAGACCCAGATCCTTGCCGATCTGCACCGCGTCGATGGTGTAGACGTTGACGTTGTTCTGGGCGATGTAGTTCTTGGCGTCCGCGGGCAGGATGTTCCCCAGCTCTTCCACGGTGTAGCCGCAGTTGATGAGGAAGGTGCCGCCGGGCTTGCAGTCCTGGGCCATGGGATAGCGCTCCAGATAGGAGCTGTTGTGGCAGGCCACGAAGTCGGACGCGGTGACATAGTAGCTGGAGCGGATGGGCTCGGGGCCGAACCGCAGGTGGGAAATGGTCACGCCGCCGGACTTCTTGGAGTCGTACTGGAAGTAGGCCTGGGCATTGAGGTCGGTGTTGTCGCCGATGATCTTGATGGAGTTCTTGTTGGCGCCCACGGTACCGTCGGAGCCGAGACCCCAGAACTTACATGCGGTGTTGCCCTTGGCCTGACAGTCGGGATTCTCCAGCACGGGCAGGGACAGGTTGGTGACGTCGTCGGTGATGCCCAGCGTGAAGGGAGCCTGGGGCTCGTCCTTCATCAGATTCCGGTAGGCGGAGATCAGGCAGCCGGTGCCCACGTCCTTGGAACCCAGACCGTAGCGGCCGCCGATGACGGGAACGCTGTCGAACTTGGTGCCCTTGAGGGCGGTGATCACATCCAGGTACAGAGGCTCGCCCAGAGAGCCGGGCTCCTTGCAGCGGTCCAGCACGGCGATGCGCTTGACCGTCTCGGGGATCACGTCGGTGAGGAAGGAGGACACAAAGGGACGGTACAGGTGGACGTTCACCATGCCGACCTTGGCGCCATTTGCGTTCAGGTAGTCGCAGACCTCCATCAGAGCGTCGCAGGAGGAGCCCATGGAGATGACCACGTATTCCGCGTCGGGCGCGCCGTAGTAGTTGAAGGGCTTGTAGTCGGTGCCCAGCTTCTCGTTGACCTTGTCCATATACTTGACCACCACGGCGGGCAGCTCATCGTAATGGGTGTTGCAGGCCTCGCGGACCTGGAAGAAGATGTCGGGGTTCTGGGCGGAGCCCTTGATGACGGGATGGTTGGGGTTCAGGGCCCGGGCGCGGAAGGCGGCCACGGCCTCTTTGTTCATCATCTCGTCCAGATCGGCGTAATCCCATACCTGGATCTTCTGGATCTCGTGGGAAGTCCGGAAGCCGTCAAAGAAGTGCAGGAACGCGGCGGAGGCGTCGATGGAGGCCAGATGGGCCACAGCCGCCAGATCCATGACTTCCTGCGGATTGGAGGAAGCCAGCATGGCGAAGCCGGTACCGCGGCAGGCCATCACGTCGGAGTGGTCGCCGAAGATGGACAGGGCGTGGGTCGCCAGGGCGCGGGCGGATACATGCATGACGCAGGGAAGGTTTTCCGCGGCGATCTTGTACATGTTGGGGATCATCAGCAGAAGACCCTGGGAGGCGGTGAAGGTGGTGGTCAGAGCGCCGGCCATGAGGCTGCCGTGAACCGCGCCGGCGGCGCCGCCTTCGGACTGCATTTCCGCCACGCGGACGGTCTGGCCGAACAGGTTCTTCCGGTTCTGTGCGGTCCATTCATCCACATGCTCAGCCATAACGGACGAGGGCGTGATGGGATAGATGGCGGCAACGTCGGTAAAAGCATAGGCCACATGGGCTGCCGCGTTGTTGCCATCCATGGTTTTGAGTTTTCTTGCCAAGGTAATTCCTCCTTATATTGTAATGGGCGAATTGGCTTTGGATTTGCGAGATCACCCGCAGGCCGGCCGTGTGTCGCAACGTCCGGACGCAACGATATCATTGTACCACATTTTGTCTCGAATTGTAAATC
The DNA here is from genome assembly GCA_902778525.1 of Oscillospiraceae bacterium. Taxonomy (GTDB): domain Bacteria; phylum Bacillota; class Clostridia; order Oscillospirales; family Oscillospiraceae; genus HGM13006. The sequence continues at coordinate 12,665 of CACYXZ010000011.1, forward strand.
TTCCGAAGGGCTTTTTTCAAAACTTTGCAGAATCCCACAAGGACGTCCGCCGGCCCGCGGGAGACCCATGTGAAGTTGCATAAAGAATTGTTTGAATTTTTTCAGAAGATGCGGTAAAATAAATTGATTTTTCAAAATTTTCCTGACAGGTTCGAAACGTATGATACATTACGAACTATAACACGTCCCGGCACGGATATCAACCCCCGGGATGATTTTTCCAGAGCGGGGAGGGACCAGTATGGTCTATCATGTGTTCTCCATGGGTCTGGGCGGCGTGGAAGGCTACGGCGTCACGGTGGAATGCTGCATCACCCAGGGCCTTCCGAGCTTTGATATCGTTGGCCTGCCGGACGCGGCGGTCAAGGAATCCCGGGAACGGGTCCGGGCGGCGATCCTGTCCGGCGGCATGCAGTTTCCCACGGGCCGCATCACCATCAATCTCGCCCCGGCCGGGACCCGCAAAAGCGGGACGATCTATGATCTGCCAATCCTGCTGGGGATTCTGGCGGCCACAGGTCAGATCCGGCTTCCCGGGGATAACTGGGCTTTTTTGGGAGAGGTCAGCATGAACGGAGAACTCCGTTCTCTTCCCGGCATCCTTCCCATGGCCATGGCGGCCCGGCGGGCCGGCTTTGACACGCTGGTGGTGCCCGGGGCCAACGGGCCGGAGGCCACCCTGGCAGGGGAACTGACGGTCTACGCGCCGGAGAGCGTTGTGGAGCTGCGGGATCACCTGACGGGCGCAAAGCCCATGACGCCGGCGGAACCCTGGATCCCCGAGGCGGATCCCTCTCCCAAGCCGGATTTCCGGGACGTGAAGGGCCAGGAGAACGTCAAGCGCGCCCTGGAGATCGCCGCTGCAGGCTCCCACAACATCCTGATGGTGGGCCCTCCGGGCGCCGGCAAGAGCATGCTGGCCAAACGCCTGCCCTCCATCCTGCCGGATATGACCCGGGACGAGGCGCTGGAGGTCAGCCAGATCTATTCCGTACAGGGCCTTCTCACAAAGGAGCGTCCCCTGATCACCGAGCGGCCCTTCCGGTCGCCCCACCATACAGTCTCACCGGCGGGCCTGGCCGGCGGCGGATCGTCCCCGAAGCCCGGGGAGATCTCCCTGGCCCACAACGGCGTGCTGTTCCTCGATGAGCTTCCGGAGTTCTCCAAGGAGACGCTGGAGATCATGCGCCAGCCTCTGGAGGACGGGAAGGTGACCATCTCCCGGGTCAGCGGCTCGGTGTCCTATCCCAGCCGGTTCATGCTGGTATGCGCCATGAATCCCTGCAAGTGCGGGTGGTACGGCCACCCTTCCGGCCGGTGCACCTGTTCCGAGGCGGCCGTGAAACAGTATCTGGGCCGGATTTCCGGCCCGCTGCTGGACCGGATCGACATGATCGTGGAGGTGCCGGCGGTGGACTTTGAGGCCCTGTCCGGCAAAGCGCAGGGAGAGAGCTCCGATGCGGTGAAAGCCCGGGTGGATCAGGCCCGGCTCCGGCAGAACCGACGCTTTGAAGGCACGGATGTGGGGTGCAACGGCAATATGACCCCGGCAGTGCTCCAGAAGGTATGCGTGCTGGACGACGCCTGTACGGAGCTCATGCGTCAGGCGTTCCTGCGCATGAATCTGACGGCAAGAAGCTACGACCGGATCCTGCGTGTGGCCCGCACCATCGCGGATCTGGACGGCAGCGATGCGATCGGACCGCAGCATCTGGCGGAAGCGATCCAGTACCGGACGTTCCGGCTGGGCTGAGGAGGGAAAGGCATGCAGGTCAAGCGTTCGGGATTTGTGTTTTCTCTGTATAAAAAGAATATGATCAACCTGTGGATCCTGGCGGGCGTTCTGCTTCTCGTCTTCATCAGCATGATCTGGAAGAGCGGAAGCTATCTCATGAACTACCTGTTTTACCGGGCGGAGCCGGATCCGGCAGCCCTGACGGCGTTTCTGGAACAGGATATCCTGGATGTGGCATCTGTCTGCGCGGACATTGAGGCCCACGGCGGGGAGGCGGCCCTGATCCGGAGCGGGGACTCCATGTTCTTTCGGGACAACGTCTATCAGGAGGGGGACCGGTACCGGTTCTCCCTGCCCATGGACGAGACGCTCCTGACGGATACGGGTGTCTATTATGACGACACCTGCAAGGCCTATTACGCGGAGAGCCGGGAGGACTTTAAGAATCAGGTCCCCCGGGAGAATTACGGCACGGCGCACCTGTATTTCTATGATTACCACGGGACGCAGGTCCTGCTGGTCGCGGACTTTGAGAAGGAACTGGAGCTGAAGGAGCGGGAGCGGGTGACCTTCGCGCCGCTGGGCATCTATGACCTGTACATGGTCAAAGACCTGGCGGAGACAGGCGTAACGGCGCTGCCGAACTATTTTATCGATCTGCGGGACACGCCGGTGGACTTTGAGGACGACGATTTCAAAGACCTTGTGATGGTGTTCCCCTTTGTGCTGCTGACCCTGATCCCGGCGATCCTGTTCAGTGTCCTGCCCGCTCTGCATCCTACCTACCGGCAGCTGGACAAGTTTGCCCGGTCCATCCAGAAGGCGGTGGATCAGGTGGATCAGAACTACGAGGAATACGGCATTGTATCCGAGGATAAGAAGACCTGGTATCTGGAGGACTGGCTGGTGAAGCGGTCCTGGCTGAAAAACGGCATCGAGAAAAACTGGAAAAAGCAAAAATACTGAACTGGAGAGAGACTTCATGAATGAAATGTTCCTGCTGAAAATGGGAGAGATCGTGCTCAAGGGCCTGAACCGGGCCACCTTTGAGGGACGGCTCCACTCCAACCTGACCCGGCGGCTCAAGCCCTACGGGAAATTCAAGATCCGGCTGCTGCAGTCCACGGTTTACGTGGAACCGGAGAGCGAGGACTGCGATCTGGACGGGGCCTGGGAGGCCTGCGCCCGGGTGTTCGGCATCGCCGCCATGAGCCGCTGCCGGGGGTGCGAAAAAACCATAGACGCCATTTTCACCGCCTGCCGGGATTATCTGGGCGACGAGATCCTGATGGCCAAAAGCTTCAAGGTGGAATCCAAGCGGGCGGACAAAAAGTTCCCCATGACCTCCATTCAGATCTCCCAGGAGATCGGCGGCCTTCTGGCGGAGGAATATCCGGACACAGCGGTGGACGTCCACAACCCGGAGTACACGGTATATGTGGAGGTCCGGGAGGAGCACGCCTACGTCCACGGCCCGGCCCGGCCCGGCGCGGGCGGGCTCCCCACGGGCGTGGGCGGGAAGACGGCGCTGCTGCTCTCCGGCGGCATCGATTCCCCCGTGGCGGGATATATGATCGGGAAGCGGGGCGTGGAGCTGGAGTGCATCCACTTCTTCAGCTATCCCTACACCTCCGAGCGGGCCAAGGAAAAGGTTTTGGACCTGGCCCGGATCATGGCCCGCTACTGCGGCCGTATGACGGTGCATGTGGTGCCCTTTACGAAGATCCAGGAGGAGATCCGGGCCAAGTGCCCCGAGGAGTATTTCACCCTGATCATGCGGCGGATGATGATGCGGATCTCCGAGGCGCTGGCGGAGCGCTTAGGCTGCATGTCCCTGACCACCGGCGAGAGCCTGGGCCAGGTGGCGTCCCAGACCATGCAGGCCCTGATGGTCACCAACGCCGTGTGCAGCCTTCCGGTGCTGCGGCCTCTGATCGGCATGGACAAGGAGGAGATCATCACCGTGGCCCGAAAGATCGGCACCATGGAGACCTCCATCCTGCCCTATGAGGACTGCTGCACGGTCTTTACCCCCCGGCACCCCAAGACCCGTCCCTCCCTGCAGGAGATCGAGAAGGTGGAGCAGGCGCTGGAGATCGAGGCGCTGGTTGCCGCCGCCGTGGAGGGCACCGAGCCGGTGCGGATCTATGCCCGGCGCTGATGAGACGCGTCTGGTGGCGCTTCTGACCGAAGAGAAATGGACCGTCACCACGGCGGAATCCCTGACGGGCGGCCGGATCGCTGCGGCGATCACCGCCGTGCCCGGCAGCTCCAACGTGTTTCCCGGGGGCGTAGTCAGCTACTGCGACCGGATCAAGCATGAGGTGTTGGGCGTGCCGGAGGAGCTGCTCTCGGAATACGGCGCGGTTTCCGCCCCGGCGGCAGAGGCCATGGCCCGGGGCGCCGCCCGGCTGATGGGGACCGATCTGGCGCTGTCGGCCACAGGATTGGCCGGGCCGGACGGGGACGGGAGCCCGAATCCTGTGGGAACGGTATTTCTCGGATTCTATGCCCGGGGCGAAGTCCGGGTGGAGCGGCATGTCTTTTCCGGAGACCGGGAGTCGGTTCAGCGTCAGAGCGTGGCGCAGGCGCTGAAGATGGCGCTGCAGTGGCTGGAGAGCAGAGATTGTTGACTTCTTTCCGGGAGGCCTCAAGCGGCCTCTGGAGACGCCCCATTCAAACTCCAATTAATCGAAACCAAGCCAGGGAAGCAAGCGCAGCGCTTGCTTCCCTGTTTTCTGAAGAAATGGCGGTATGCTGTGAAAAAGGGAAAAGTTAACAGTCTGTACATTGCAATCCCGCCGTATTTTTCATATAATAAAAAATCAAAGAAATAATGAGGGGGATCCTATGTCATACATTGAACTCAAAGACGTCCGCCGGATTTACCCCTCCGGAGGCGGCGAAGTCCGTGCTCTGGACGGTGTGGACCTTGCGGTGGAAAAGGGGGAGCTCTGCGTGATCGTGGGTCCCAGCGGCGCAGGAAAGACCACTGTGCTGAACCTGCTGGGCGGCATGGATATGGCCACCTCCGGCTCCATCCGGGTGGATGGCCAGGAGATCAGCAGCCTCCGGGGACGGGGTCTGACCCGCTACCGCCGGTATGACATCGGATTCGTGTTCCAGTTTTACAATCTGGTCGGAAATCTGACCGCACTGGAGAACGTGGAGCTGGCCAGCGAGATCTGCCCGGATCCCATGGACGCGGGGGAAGCGCTGGAGCGGGTGGGACTGGGACACCGGAAAAACAACTTCCCGGCCCAGCTCTCCGGCGGAGAACAGCAGCGGGTGGCCATCGCCCGGGCCCTGGCCAAGCGGCCGAAGCTCCTGCTGTGCGACGAGCCCACGGGTGCGCTGGATTACAACACCGGCAAGGAAGTCCTGCAGCTCCTGCAGGATACCTGCAGGAAAGACGGCATGACGGTGATCATCATCACGCACAACTCCGCGCTGATGCCGATGGGCGACCGGGTGATCCAGATCCGCAGCGGCCGGGTCAGCAAGATGTACACCAATCCGGAGCCCACGCCCATAGAAAGGATCGAATGGTAGTGAACAGGAGCCTGCGGAAAGAACTGCTTCGGGAGATCCGAAACTCCCGGACCCGGTTTCTGTCCATTTTCCTCATGGTGGCGCTGGGGGTCATGTTCCTGGTGGGTCTGCGGTCCGCGGCGCCGGACATGCGGACCACGGCCGACGGATACTTTGACCGGGCAGGGCTGTTTGACGTGCAGATCCTGTCCACGTTGGGACTGACGAAGGCGGATATCGCGGTCTTTGCCCAAACGGAGGGCGTGGAGTCGGCTCGGGGCGGCTGGTCTCTCGACGCCGTCCTGTCCCGTGAGGAGACCCAGCGGATCGTCAAGGTGATCAGCCTCACCGGCGGGATGAACAGGCCGGATCTTCTGGCAGGGAGAATGCCGGAGCAGCCTTCTGAGTGCGCGGTGGACGCGGGAGTGATGGACGGCGCCGGACTGAAGATCGGCGACACGGTGACGCTGGCACCGGGAGAGAACATGTCCGACGCCCTCCGGTGCAGATCCTTTACGATCACGGCCCGGGTGAACAGTCCGCTCTATATCTCTCTGGACCGGGGGACAGGCAGCCTGGGCGACGGCAGCGTGGCGGGATTTGTACTGCTGCCGGAAAGCAGCTTTGATCTGGATTATTACACGGCCGCCTACATCACAGCGGACGGGGTCCTTCCGCTCAGCGCCTATGGGGACGATTATGATGGGGCGGTGAAAACCCTGACGGACCGTCTGGAGAACACGGCGGAGTCCCGGGGAGTGCTCCGGTATGCTCTGCTTCGGAGTGAGGCGCAGGAGAAGATCGACAATGCCCAGCAGGAGCTGGACGACGGGCGGGCGGAAGCGGACCGAGAAATCGCGGACGCCCAGCAGAAGCTGGATGACGCCCGGCAGGAACTGGACGACGGTTGGGAAGAGCTGACCCAGGCGAAGCAGGACTATGATGACGGCGTGATCGAGGGCCAGCAGGAGCTGGACGACGCCCGTCAGGAGCTGGACGACGGCTGGGAGGAACTGGCCCAGGCGAAACAGGACTACGACGACGGCGTGATCGAGGGTCAGGAAAAACTGGATGACGCCAGATGGGAACTGGACAGCGGCTGGTATGGCCTCTATACGGCACAGACAACGCTGGAGCAGAGCCAGGCGGAACTGGACGCCCGGAGAACAGAGGCGGAGGCCGGCCTGGAAGCCGCCCGGCAGGCCCTGGAGGACAGTCAGACGCTTCTGGATGAAAAACAGCCGGAACTGGATGCAGCGCAGGCCCAGGTGGAAGCGCTGCGCACCCAGACAGAGGAATACGCCGCGGGGCTGGAGGCCCAGAACGCCCAGATCGCGGCAGCGGAGGCGGCGGGGACCCCCTTGGATCCGGCAAGCCTGCCGCTGGATCAGCAGACGCTGGACGCCATGCAGGCGGGACTGGCCCAGGCGGAGACGGCGCTGGCGGATGCCCAGGCGGAATATGACGCGGGCCGGGCGGAGCTGGAGGCGGGATGGGCGGCCTATGAAGCCCAAAAAGACGAGGTCTTGGGACAGCTGGATGACGCCCAGGCTCAGATCGACAGCGGATGGCAGGACTATGAGTCCGGCTGGGCGTCTCTCAATGCCGCAGAGGCGGAATATACACAAGGTGTTGCGGACTACGAACAGGGTCTGGCGGACGCGGCGCAGAAGATCGCGGACGGGGAGCAGGAGCTTCTCGACGGGGAAGCGGACTATGCCCAGGGCCAGAGCGACTATGAGACAGGCCTGGCGGACGCGGCGCAGGAGATCGCCGACGGGGAGCAGGAGCTTCTCGATGGAGAAGCGGAATACGCAGACGGGGAACAGGAACTGGCCGACGCCCGGCAGGAGGCCGAGGACCAGATTGCGGATGGCCAGGAGAAGATCGACGAGGCCCGGGAGGCCCTCGGGGATCTGAAGCCGGCGGAGGTCTATGTGCTGGACCGGAACAGCAACTACGGCTTTGTGAGCTATGATCAGAACGCCGCGCGGATGGAGAACCTGGCCCGTGTTTTCCCGGTGATCTTTTTCATTGTGGCCGCCCTGGTGTGCCTGACCACCATGACCCGCATGGTGGAGGAGCAGCGCACGCAGATCGGCACCATCAAAGCCATGGGGTACGGTACCGGCGCCATTGCGGCCAAGTTTATCATCTACGGGGTGACGGCGGCGCTGGGCGGCGCTGTGCTGGGCGCCGCCGTGGGAACGACCCTGATCCCCTGGGTGATCTTCACCTCCTACGGGATCATGTATACGCTGCCCGCGCTGCAGATCAGGATCTACTGGGGCCTGATCCTGATCGCGGGAGCGGCGGGCGTTGCCTGCACGGTAGGCGCGACCCTCTGGGCCATGCTGTCCACGGCGCGGCTGAGCCCTGCGGCGCTGATGCGGCCCAGGGCTCCCCGGGCAGGAAAGCGCATCCTGCTGGAACGGGTCGGGCCGGTGTGGAAGCGGATGAGCTTCTCCATGAAGGTCTCCGCCCGGAACCTGTTCCGGTACAAGAAGCGGCTGTGGATGACGGTCATCGGCGTGGCGGGCTGTACGGCGCTGCTGATCGCCGGCCTTGGCCTTCGCAGCAGTATTTTCGACATTATTGATATCCAGTTTGGCGAGATCTACCGCTATGATGTGCAGATGTCGGTGGATCCGGAGGAGCCGGGAACCACAGACCGGGTGGAACGGTATCTGGAACAGTCCGCCGGAACGGAGGCCTGGGCGGGAGCCAACACCAGGTCCGTCACCTTTGAGGCCGGCGGCGCCGCCGCGGACGGGTATCTGCGGGTGACGGACGACCGGGAGGCCCTCGACCGGCAGATCGACTTCCGGGATATGTCCGACAAAACGCATCTACGGATCCCGGAGGACGGGATCCTGATCGACGTGAAGCTGGCGGAGCTGCTGAAGGTCGGCGTGGGAGACACGGTCACCATAGACTGCGGCAGCCGCATTTCCGTCCCGGTGGGCGGGATCATGGAGCACTATGTCTACCACTACGCCTGTATGGACGCGGAAACCTTTTCCCGTCTGACCGGAGAGGAATACGCCCCCAACGAGTATTTCCTGACCGTGACGGATGATTCGGACGGTGCGGTCAGCGGCCTGTGCGGGGATCTTTTGGAGCTGGACGGCGTCCAGAGCGCGTCAAACCTCAAGTCCATGGCCCGGTCCTTCCGGGAGACCATGGAGGTGGTGGACGCGGCGGTGATGATCATCATCCTTTCCGCGGCCGCCCTGGCACTGGTTGTGCTCTACAACCTGACCAACATCAACATCACCGAGCGCATCCGGGAGCTTGCCACCATCAAGGTGCTGGGCTTCTACGACGCGGAGGTGGCCATGTACATCTACCGGGAGAATATCGTTCTGACGCTGATGGGCATCGCGCTGGGACAGTTCTTCGGAAAGTTTCTGTGCACCTGGCTGGTGCGGACCATCGAGATGGACATCGTCATGTTCGGCCGGGAGGCCAAGCCGGAAAACTATGTGCTGTCCGTGGTTCTGAGCCTGCTGTTTGCGGTGCTGGTGAATATCCTGATGTATTTCCGCATGAGGAAAATCGACATGGTGCAGTCTTTAAAATCCGTAGAATGAAAGAAGGAAACAAAATGCCGACAAGACGACTGATGGCCAGGGAACTCTATAACGCCCGGGATCTGGGCGGTTTTCCCACAAAAGACGGGAAGACCACGAAATTCCGTGTGTTCGTCCGAAGCGAGGCTCCCTGCGACCTGCCGGAGGAGGACATTGCCTATCTCCGCGATTACGGCGTGACGGCCTCCATGGATTTTCGCGGGACCGGCGAGATAGAGGCCCGGCCCAGCGACCTCAGCGGGATCATGCCATACTACCACCGGCCCCTGTTCAACGAGGCGGCCATGGGCAAGGGCCCGGGAGGCCCTCCCGGCGGCCCCGGCAAAATGCCCGCCTGGGGCGAGACCTACAAGCAGATGGCGGAGGAGGCCCGGGACTGGGCCAGGGACGTCCTGACCCTTGCGGCGGAAAACGAGGGCGTCATGCTCTATCACTGCACCACCGGCAAGGACCGGACCGGCGTGATGACCTGCTATCTGCTGTCCATCGCAGGGGTGAGCCGGGAGGATATCGCGGCGGACTACTGTGTCAGTCAGGTGTTTCTCGAGCCGGTGTTTGATAAGATGCGTTCGGGGAAAATGCGGATGGGTCCCCCGCCGGGCGGGGAAGGCTCCGGGAAATCCATGCCGCCCATGGGCGCGGACTTCTTTGAGACGCCTGCCTCCGCCATGCTGACGCTCATCGACTATCTCACGGAGAAGTACGGCGGCGTGGTGGAATATCTGCGCGGGATCGGCGTTCCGGAGACGGTCATGGAGAAAATCCGGGAGAAATTCACCGAGGACGCCGATTGACCGGTTCACTGCAGATTTACATAATATAATTCAGCCGGACGATTGACAGGTTCGGAACGATATGATAAAACAGACTGTGGGTTTTTCTGTTTTTTCCGGCGGAGTGCAATATCCGGTGGAAAAATGCGTCTATTTATAAAAGAGACCGAAGGGAGGCAGCGGCATGACCGAGTCATATGACCGATGGCGGCGCAGAGCGGCCAGGCGTCGGGCCCGGCATGAAGTGGGCGTTTCCCTGGCGTTTCTCTCCCCCAGTCTGATCGGGGTGCTGGTCTTTTTCGTGGTCCCGTTCTTTGTGGTGATCTACTATTCCCTGATCAACAACCCCATCCTCCACGAGTTTGTGGGGCTGGATAATTTCAAGGCGCTGTTCCAAAACAGCGCGTTTCAGCTGGCGGCGAAGAACACGGCGATCTTTTCCGCGGTCTCCGTGCCTGCGGCGGTGATCCTGAGCCTGCTGCTGGCGGTGATGCTCAGCGGAAAGCTCTATGGAAAGAGCCAGTTCCGAACCTCCATGCTCACGCCCCTGATGGTGCCGGTGGCTTCGGTGGTGCTGATCTGGCAGGTCTTGTTCAGCTACAACGGCGTCCTCAGCGAGATCATCCTGGGAATGGGCGGGGAGAAGATCGACTGGATGAAGTCGGACTTCAACCGCTACGTGGTTATTTTGCTGTTTTTGTGGAAAAATGTCGGGTACAACATGATCCTGTTCCTGGCTGCGCTGGCCAACGTGCCCCGGGACATTGAGGAGATGGCCATGCTGGAGGGCGCAGGCTCCGCCCGGATCTTCTTCTCCATCAAGCTGCGGTATCTGAGCCCCACGATCCTGTTCGTGACGATCCTGAGCCTGATCAACTCCATGAAGATCTTCCGGGAGGTCTACCTGCTGACGGGAAAGTATCCCTATGAGGGGCTGTACCTGCTCCAGCACTTTATGAACAATACCTTTGAAAGCATGGATTATCAGAAGCTCTCCGCTGCGGCCATTCTCATGGCCCTGGTGATGGTGTTTGTCATCTGGCTGCTGTTTGTGGCGGATGACCACCTGGGAAAGGACGTGGAGGGCGAATGAGCAGTTATAAGCGCAGGGCGCTGATCCGCCGGATCCTTCTGACGGTCCTGGCGGCGGTGATGGCGCTGACCTTTCTGATGCCGATCCTGCTGACCATCAGCAATTCCTTTATGACCCAGGACGAGATCACCGCCAACTACGGCGTGGTCTTCGGCACCGGAGAGAGCCAGGGCACGGATCCCACCGGACGGCCCAGGGCGGAGACCCATTATATCTCCCAGACGGTGAATCTGAAGTTCATCCCGGACATGGTCAGCTTCCAGCAGTACTGGACGGTGCTGCTCAACTCCCCGGAGTACCTGCTCAAGTTCTGGAACTCCGTGTTCCTGACGGTGCCCATCGTGGTGTTTCAGGTGCTTCTGGCCTCCTTTGCGGCCTACGGGTTTTCCCGTTACCGGGGCAGAGTCCGGGAAGCGATCTTTTTCGGCTATATCATTCTGATGCTGATGCCCTATCAGGTGACGCTGGTGCCGAACTATCTGGTGGCCCGGTGGACCCATCTGATCGATACCCGCTGGTCCATCATCCTGCCGGGCATCTTCGCGCCGTTTTCCGTGTTCCTTTTGACCAAGAACATGCGGCGCATTCCCAACAGCTATATCGAGGCGGCGGAGCTGGACGGCGCCGGGGAGTGGCAGATCTTTACCCGGGTGTGCCTGCCCATGTGCAAGGGCGCGCTGATCAGCGTGGCAATGCTGGTGTTTATTGACTACTGGAACATGGTGGAGCAGCCCCTGATCATGTTCTCCGATGCGGAAAAGTATCCGCTGAGCGTATTTTTGAGCGAGATCAACAGCGGCGAGGTGGGGGTTGCCTTCGCGGTGGCGGTGGTCTATATGATCCCCACGCTGCTGATGTTCCTGTGGGGCGAAGAATATCTGGAGGAAGGAATCACCTATTCCGGCGGAATCAAGGGGTGAAGCGAAATGAGACGGAAAAACAATACGGACGAACTGTCCACTGAGATCAAACAGCCCCGGGGACGGCGGGATTGGGTCAAGAACGCCGTGATCATCTTCCTGGCTGTAATGCTGGTGCTGACGTTCTTTTCCAATACGATCATGAACTGGTCCCTGCCAGAGGTGGCGGCCCAGTATCCCCAGTCCACCATCATCACCACCAAGATCCGCGGCAACGGCACGGTGGAGGCGGCCCAGACCTATAATGTGACCATTCAGGAGAGCCGCACCGTAGGCAAGGTGCACGTCCGGGCCGGGGATGCGGTGAAGGCGGGGGACACCCTTTTGACGCTGGACGAAAAGGAGAGCCAGGAGCTCATCGACGCCCGGGCGGCGGTATCCGCGCTGCAGCTGGAATACGACAAGATGCAGGTGGGGACGGGGGACCAGACCCATGCCGCCGAGGCCTCCCTCCAGCAGGCCCGGGACGCGGTGGACAAGGCCGAGGACGAGCTCTATGCGGCCCAGCAGTATGAGAGCGATATCAAATGGTATGATGATCAGATTGCGGCGGCGAAATCTGATAATGACAGCAAACAGCGGGCCGCTAGCGATGCAGAAGCCAATGTGGAATCGCTCCAATCGCAATATGACAATGTTGAAACGAACAATGAGGATTATCAAAGCTCCAAGCGCGACACAGAGATGAAACTACAACGTTATCAGATCGCCTATCCAGACGGGGATGGATTGGACTCACCGGAATATGCGGATTACGTTGCTGCGCAGGATGAAGAGGCGCGTGTCTACAATGACTACGTCCTTCCTGAAAAAAACAGAATTCAAGGACTCCTTGATACCGCCAAGTCCGACCGGGATCAAGCAAAATCTACAGCAGCCAGTGCAGCGGCCTATTTACAGCAAACACAGGATGCCAAAGACCTGTATATGGCTCAGCACCCTCAAAAATCCGTCGAAACCGCCCAATCCGCCCTGACCACGGCGGAAAACGCGCTGGCGGACCTGGAGGCCAAGGCCGCCGACGACGCGGCCCAGAAACAGCATGATGACGAAGTGGCCCAGATGGACAGGGACGCCAAGGCGAAGGAGCTCGCCGACGCCCAGGCCAAGGTCGCGGATCTGGAGGAAAAGGCCGCCGCGGCCAAGATCATAAGCCGGTACGACGGCGTGGTGCAGACGGTCAATGTGGCCGCCGGCGACACCACCTCCGCCGAGTCGCCCCTGATGGTGGTGGAGCTGACGGAACAGGGCTACACCCTCACCGCCTCCATCACCCGGGAACAGGCCCGCTATCTGCGGGAGGGCATGACCGCGGAGATCACGAATCTCTGGAACAGCGGGATCACCATGACCCTGGCCTCCATCACCGCCGATCAGGCCAATCTGGCGGGCAACCGGACCCTGACCTTCACCGTTCAGGGCGACGACGTGGTGGTGGGCCAGCAGCTGAGCTTCTCCATCGGCGACAAGAACCAGAGCTACGATGTGGTGGTGCCTTCGGCCGCGGTCCATTCCGACGCGGACGGCAGCTTTGTCTATACGGTCGTGGTCAAGCCGAGCCCCCTGGGCAACCGGTATTCCGTGGCCAAGACCAAGGTGGAAGTGCTGGCGTCCGATGACACCCACACCGCCGTGGCGGGAGAGCTGAGCACCGCGGACTTCGTGATCACCACCTCCGCCGTGCCTCTGCAGCCGGGGGACCAGGTCCGGATCGCGGAGTGACGGCCATGAAACAGCATTGGAAGAAGCTGCTCTGGGCCGGGCTGTGCCTGCTGAGTCTGGCGGGGTTCGTCCTGCTGTGCCTGGACGACCGGAACACGGTGGAGGACATGACGCCCCAGAGAACGGCTCAGCGCTGGCAGACGGCGGAGAAGCCCTATGCCATGGCCTCGGTGTTTCTCGCGCCGGAAAACGGGATCCACGCGGAGGACATCGGCGGGTTCTATCTGGCCATGGAGAACGCGCTCACCGGCGCCGGCGTAAGCTCCGAGGAGTACCCCTGGATCTACGCCGCCTCCCGCCACGCAGAGATGGAGCTGAAAAACGGCACCGTCACCTGCAAAACGGAACTGACGGCGGTGGAGGGCGATTTCTTTACGATCCATCCCATGCCGCTGCTGGACGGATGGTACATTGACGGGGACGACGTGATGCACGACCGGATCGTCCTGAACCGGCAGGCCGCCTGGGTGCTGTTCTATTCGTCCAATGTTTCCGGACAGTATGTGACCATGAACGACGTCCCCTATCAGGTGGCGGCGGTGGTGGACACCGAGCCCGGAAAGTTCAACAGCCTTGCCGCCGGTGATGCGGCACGGGCCTGGGTGCTGGCGGATTCCCCCGCGCTGGCGGAGTCCACGGCGGGATATACCTGCATGGAAGTGGTGCTTCCGCAGCCGGTGAAGCAGTTTGCGGCGGGAACGCTGAAAACGGTGCTGGGGAAATCCGTCCCGGATTCCACCCTGATCACGGACAACACCGGCCGGTTTTCCCTGTTCAACCGCTGGTATGTGCTGCGGCACCTGAGCACCCGGGGCATCTCCTCCGAGGCGATCCCCTATCCCTATTGGGAAAACGCAGCCCGGCTGGCGGAGAATCATCTGGCCCTGCGGCTGATCCCGGAGGGGATCCTGGCCGGGTTCCCGGCGATCAGCCTGATCATCCTGCTTTTGTGGCTCAACCACAGGCGGACCTGGGGCCTGCATTCCCTGAAGGAACTGGCGGAGGATGCGATCGACCGGAAGCATCAGCGGGATTATGACAGACAGCAGAACGGAGATACGCTGCGGCAGCTTTCTCCCCGGGCCCAGCGCCGGGAGGACCGCCGGGCCAGAAGGCAGGCGCAGAAAGCGCTGCGGTACGCCGCGAAGAACCAACGATGGAAAAAGCATTGACCCATATCTGGAAGAGAGGTTAGCGATGAAGAATGTCTGGAAACGGGCCGGAGCGCTGGCTTTGGCCCTGTGTATGGCCGCCGGTCTGGCAGGCTGCGGGGAAAAGAGCAACAAAGAGGAGAATAAAACCCTGGCGCAGGAGCTGGGATATGGATATCTGTCCGAGTATTCCGGCATCGGCGACCTGAAGATGGACTACGTGAATCAGGTGTCCACGGCCCAGGGCAAGCTCTATTTGTACGGCGAATACTACGACGAGCAGACCTATGAGAGCGGCGCATCCTTCTACGAGCGGGATCTGGCCTCCGACAGCGTCCGGGAGATCCCGCTTCCGGAGCTGGTCAGCACGGATGACAGCCATGAATATGTGCAGCAGCTTTCCGTCTGCGCCGACGGCAGCGGTTACTGGATCGTCACCAACCGCTATACCTTCTCCATGGCGGTGCCGGAGGAGGGATTTGAAGAACCGGTGGCGGAGGAGCCGGACATTCCGGAGCCTGAACTGGCGGAAAGCGCCGTGGATGAGCCTGTGGAGCCGGGACTGGTCATCGAGCCGGACGAACCGGCGGAGACGTTGCCGGTGGAGAGCGGCACGCCGGAGACCAAATACTATGCCAAGCGCTGCGATATGACCGGAAAGGTACTTCAGGAGATCGATCTGTCTGAGGCCACCAAGGATATGGAGTATTTCTATTGCCAGGCTGTGGCCCAGAACAGCGCGGGAGATCTCTATCTCGCCTCTGACAATGTCATTCTGTGCTTCGGCACCGACGGCAGCCGCAAGGCGGACGTCGACACCGGGGATATGTATGTTCAGTCCATGGTTGCCGCCGGAGACGGCACGGTCGTAATGAGCGGCTACGACTGGCAGAACGGCGGGCTGAAGATCCTGCGGCTCGACGGCGGAAACCTGGTTCCGCTGGAGGTGGAGGGCCTGAGCCCCTACGGCAACACCACCCTCTACCCCGGGGACGGCAGCACACTCCTGCTCAACGACGGGAAGCTGCTTTACTCCCTGGATACCGCCACGGGCCAGCTCACCCGGCAGCTGTCCTGGCTGGATTCCGACATCAACGGCAGCAGTGTGGCCGGCGTGGCGGCCAGCGGCGAGGACACGGTACTGGTGCTTCTGAGCTCTTACGACAGGACCGATGGCATCCGGTATGAGCTGGGAACACTGACCAAAACCCCCGTGGATCAGCTCCCCGAGCGGACGATCCTGACGCTGGGCGCGGAGTATCTGGACGATACCCTCCAGAGCGCGATCATCCGGTTCAACCGGAACAGCGACACCTACCGGATCACGCTGGTGGATTACAGCGTATACAATACGGAAGAGGACTACACGGCCGGCGCCCAGCAGATGGACCGGGACGTGATCGCCGGCAACTGCCCGGATATTCTGAACCTCACCAGCGGGAACGCGCAGAAATACATCGCCAAGGGAGCCCTGGCGGATCTGGCTGTACTGATGGAGAAAGACGGGGAGATCTCCCGGGACGATCTGCTCAGCGGCCCGCTGAAGGCCTATGAGAAGGACGGCAAGCTCTACGGAATGCCCTTCTCCTTCGGCGTCAATACGCTCTATGCCAGCGCGCGGCTGGTGGGAGACCGGGATCACTGGACGATGTCTGAGATGGCGGAAGTGATCCGTGGGCTGGATCCGGAGGTCCGGATCGCAATGTGGTATACCCAGGCGGATTTCCTCTCCACCATGGTCTATCAGAATATGAACCAGTTTGTGGACTACGGCAGCTCCTCCTGCAGCTTTGACACGGATTCCTTCCGGGAACTTCTGGAGGTCAGCTCCCGGCTGCCGGCCAGCAATGATCAGATGATGCCGGAAACAGAAGCAGAAACAGATATGTATTCCGGAGATGAGATGCAGAAGCTCCAGGCCGGAGATCTGCTCCTGTCCAACGGATACTGCTCGGGCAGCTACGAGGTCAAGAACATGTACCGGCTCTATACGGCGGATAACGGCATCGTCCGGGTGGGATATCCCACGGACAATGGAAACGGCGCTGTGCTCAATATCTACGGCGGACTGGCGATTTCCTCCAAGTGCGCCGATCCGGAGGGCGCCTGGCAGTTTGTCAAGACCATGCTGTCGGACGAAGTCCAGCAGAATCAGTGGAGCTTCCCGGTGACCCGGACAGCCTTCGACAAGGTCATGGCGGACGCCATGAAGAAGGAGTCCTATCAGGATGAGAACGGGGAGACCATCTATGTGGATTCCGTTGGCTATATCGGCGAGGCGGAATACACGATCGGCGAACTGACCCAGGAGCAGGCAGACGCCTTCCTGGCCTATGTCAACGACGCCACGGTTTCCGGAAACTACGACACGGATATTCTGAACATCGTCACGGAGGAGGCGGCGGCCTTCTTCGCCGGAGACAAGACTGCGGACGAGGTGGCGAAGCTGATTCAGAACCGGGTGACGATCTATCTGGGCGAGACCAGCTGAACGCAAAACAGGGAAGGACCGGCTGTGCCGGTCCTTCTTTTTTGTGAAATAACGGGGAAAAAGCGGGAAAACGGTTGCGCAGTCGGAAAAACTGTGTTACAATGCATTGTAACTATTTTGTAATCTTTTGAAAGAAATGCGGTGGAATTCATGAAAACCAGACGATTCTTCCGGTTCCTGAGCCTGTTCCTGCTGCTGGGATTGCTGCTTCCCGTTCCGGCAAGAGCTGCCGGCGACGCGGAGATCCTGGAACGGATCGAAGCAGAGGGACTTCCCGCCGGAGTCAGTCCGGATGATCCCATGTGGTTCAAGGAAACGCATCCGCTGGAGTGGCTGGAGGCGGTGACCGCCGGAGATCCCGGAGAGGGGGTCCGGGCGCCCATGCTGGCGGCAGGACCCACGAGCTTCAGCGGAGCCACCCCCCGGAAGCTGCGCCCCGGCGAGACGCTGCGGAAGGGAATCGACGTTTCCGCGTGGCAGGGCACCATTGACTGGGCGGCGGTAGCCAGAAGCGGCGTGGAATTTGCCATCATCCGGGTGGCGAACCGGGGCTGGGGTCTGCCGGGAACCCTGATGACGGACTCCACATACAAGCAGAATATCCAGGGCGCCAAAGCCAACGGCATCAAGGTGGGCGCCTACATCTACTCCCAGGCCATCACGGAGGCCGAGGGCCGGGAAGAGGCCCGCTACCTGATGAACCTGCTGTCCGGGTACTCCATGGATCTGCCGCTGGTGATCGACTATGAGTATGCGGGAAGCTACGGCCGCCTGTACAACGCCAACCTGACGAAGGCCCAGGCGACAGCCATCTGCAACGCTTTCTGCGACGAGGTGGAGTCCAAAGGCTATCAGAGCATGGTCTATGCTAACGAGAGCATGCTTTCCGATCATATGAACTGGTCCGACCTCGGTCGAGTCTGGATGGCGGCGTGGAGAACGGCGTCAGGAGAAGTGAATTATGAGTTTTGGCAGTTTTCTGATGCCGGAAGAATTCCAGGAATTTCCGGTTATGTTGACATGGATTTATGGCTGGACCCCGGCCCGAACCCGATGCCATTCCGGGATGTGCCGTACGGCGTGTGGTATTACGATTCGGTATTGGAGGCGTATCAGGCGGGGATCGTCAAGGGAACATCGGCCACCACATTCAGCCCCGCCATGCAAGTGAGCCGCGGACAGCTGGTGACGATGCTGTACCGCATGATGGGAAGTCCGAAGGTTTCCGGCCAGTCCGGCTTTCAGGATCTGACTGCCGCCT
The DNA here is from genome assembly GCA_902778525.1 of Oscillospiraceae bacterium. Lineage (GTDB taxonomy): Bacteria > Bacillota > Clostridia > Oscillospirales > Oscillospiraceae > HGM13006. Next base: position 30,935 of record CACYXZ010000011.1, read on the forward strand.
GGTATCGGGACGCGGTTCTCTGGGCCTGGCAGAATGACATTGTAAAGGGATATTCCGACACGGAATTCGGGCCGGATAAAGAGATCACCCGGCAGGAGCTGGTGACAATCCTCTACCGCCATTCCGGGAGTCCTGCGGTGACCGGAGACAGCCTCGCCCCGTTCAGCGACGCCGGCGATGTGTCCGCTTTTGCGCAGGATGCAATACAGTGGGCCGTGGGGATCGGAATCCTGAAAGGGAGCGGAGGAAAGATCAATCCGAAGGCTACGGCGACCCGTGCCGAGGCCTGCGCGCTTCTGATGCGCTACCGCAGCTATCGGGGACAGTAAAAAAAGGCCGGGACGTATTGATACGTCCCGGCCCTTTGCCGTATGGTTATTTCTTCTTTTTCCGGATTCCAACCGCGATTCCCGCCACAGCTGCTACAGCGACGATGACCGCGATCACAATGACAACGGGATTCCGGCCCGAAGCGGCGGCGTCCGTTTCCGCCGGGGTATCCTCCGCAGCTTCCACGGCACTTTCCGCAGGCTCTGCCGCCGGTTCCTCGATCTCCGGCTCCGCCGCAGGGGCCTGGAAAGCAGCATCCTCGGCGGGCGTCTCTTCCAGAGTGGAGGCTTCCTCTGCGGGCTCCGCCTCAGCAGGGGCAGGCTCCTCATAGCCCCATGCAGCCGTCTCATAGACGGTGCCGTCCGGGGCAGTGGGGATGTAGTCCAGATTCACGTATTCCTCCGCGGCGCTGGTGTCAAAGGTGTATTCGCCGTCTTTCACGGTGCCGATGCCGGGCACATATTCAAAGCCGGAGTGATCGTCTTCGGAGTAGGTGCCGTAGACGGTGAGGGTGTATTCACCCTCGCCGGCCAGAACATTGCCCTCCGCGTCCACGATCTTCGCGCCGTTGATGGCGGCGCCGCCGGTGTACAGATCCCGCACCACGCTGTCGCCAGTGACGTTCCAGACGGAGGTGGCGTCCAGATATACGTCGCAGCCCCGGTCGCCGTTGTTCTCCCGGCACTGCAGGGCGCCGTTCCAGACGGTTTCGTCGGTCAGGAAGCAGCCCAGATAGCTCCAGGTGTCATAGATGATGTTGCCGTCCATGTCCTGATCGATGGTGTAGAGCACGCACTCGGAGCCGTTGGCCCCGGCCCGGCCCCAGCCCCGCTGGTTGGTGTTGCAGGCGCACAGGAGGAAGGTGTCCATGCCGGGGGCGTATTCCATCTGGACCTGGGACAGGCTGATGTAGGCGTAGGTGTTGGTGGTGTAGAACATCTTGGCGTTGCCGTTTTCGCTGACGTTGTTGGCCTTCGGCACGCCGCCCACCATGGTGCAGTAGGTGGTGCCCTCCTCGGAGTCGCCGGACATGGACTGATAGACCATGACGTTGCAGTTCTCGTCGTCGTCGGAGGCAGTGTAGTTGCCCTCCAGGAAGCAGTTGTAGATGTGGGCGGGATTCCGGCCCTCAAAGCAGATGGCCTGGGCGTTGCCCGCGGACATGGTGGCGTTGGCCACGGTGATGTCCGCCACGCAGTAGATGGCGGGAGAGCCGGTGCCCAGAGAACCGTTGGCGATATAGGAGCCGCCGTCGATCACCATGACGCCGCTGCCCCGATCGGAGCGGATGGCAGCGGAGGAGCCACCCTCGGTGGTGACGGTGCAGTTTCTGGCGTAGAGCGTTCCGCCGCCGGCCACCATAATGCCGCCGGCGCCGCCGGCGCCCTTGGTGGTGACGGTGGCGTCCTCCAGATCAATGGTGGCGTTTCCGTAGGCGAAGACGCCGTTGGCGCCGCCGGCCTCCGTCTCCACGGTGCCGCCCCGGATGGTCAGGTCCGCGGGGGCGGCTTCGTCCTCGGAATAGGCTAGCACGCCGGAGTTGACGCCGTAAAAGCTGGAGTCGTCCCCGTAGAGGTCGCCGGCCGACTTGGTGACGGTGGAATCAGTCAGAGAAGCCGTGACGCCGGGACCAACCCGCAGGGCGACCTCCGTGTCATTGACGGAATCCGGGAAGGTCTCCCCGGTATAGTCTCCGCTCTCCAGCTCC
>CACYXZ010000011.1:33000-35021 GCA_902778525.1 Oscillospiraceae bacterium
CCGCCGCCGGGAGGCGGGGGAGGGGGTGCGCCGTCCTCACCAAATCCGCCGGGGGGCATCCCGCCCGGAGGCGCGTCCATGGCGGCAGCGGACAGGGCGAAGATCAGCGTCAGAACAAGGCCGAAACTGATCAGCCGCAGGACAGTATTTGATCTCATGTCTCATCTTTCCTTTCTTTCAGAATCGACTCTATTGTAGCGACTTCCGGCGGCGTTGTCATCCACAAGTCACAAATCCAACGGCATGGGGCCATTTGGTTGATACAGCGGCGGAATTATGGTATAATACAATAAACAGGGCGTCTGCCCGGAACGGAGGGATTCCATGGAATCCAGAGCGGAAAACGTGGTAAAGAACATCGGGGCAGTCGCAGAGGCCACGTCGATTTTTTACAATGCCATTGTCAAGCAGGTGCCGAAAGACGTGGCGCTGATCCTGACGCAGCATTTTATGGATGTGACGATTGCCCGGCGGAATATGACGCCTGCACAGATCGCCCAGGCGGTCGCAGAGGCCAGGCGCAGGGAGCAAGAGAAGCAGCGTCAGGCGCAGGGAGAACAGGAAAAGGCGGAGGAACCGCCCCAGGAAGAAACCACGTGATAATTTACAAATTGTCCATACTTTCGTTATAAAATATCCACAAGTACCCGGTAAGATGTAACCATCAAACAAAACCTCCACAGTTTGTTTGATACCCTTCCTTTTTCTCCTCTTTTTTACTCCTTACATTTTCCTCAAAGAAAAAACCCACAACTCTGGTTGTGGGTTTTTTCGACGCCAAGGCCGGGGATTACCCCAACGGTTTTCCTCAAAGAAAAAACCCGCAGCTTCGGTTGTGGGTTTTTCAACGCCAAGGGTGGGGATTACCCCAGCGGCTTCGGTTCAGTTTCTCCCGGTGTGCAAAAATGCGCACGTTTTCAAAAAAGAGTGTGCAAAATGGCCTTTACCGCGGTGCGGCCCGCCGGGTACAATACAGACAGAAATCAAGAAAACAGGAGGAATCAGAAATGGCAATCGGAACTTATGAACAGTATAAAGAGCGTCTTCTGGCCATGAAGCCCAACGTCTATCTCAACGGCAAGAAGATCGACCGCAGCAACGGCAAGGAGGGCGCCGAGCGCGACCTGGCCGACTGGATCGTGGGCGGCACCTACGTCATGAAGCAGTGCTACGACACCGCCAATGATCCCGAGTATCGGGACGTGTGTGTGGTGGAAGAGGCCGATGGCTCCGTCCACAACCGCTCCACCCATATCCACCAGAGTGTGGAGGATCTGCTGAAGAAGCAGCTCATGACCCGTCTGATCTGTCATCGGGTGGGCGGCTGCATGCAGCGCTGCATGGGCTCCGACGCTCTTAACGCCCTGTTCTCCGTCACCTATGACTGCGACCAGGCCTGCGGCACCGAGTATCATCAGCGGCTCCAGAAGTACATCAAGTACTGTCAGGAGAAGGACCTGATCTGCAACTGCGCCCAGACCGACGTGAAGGGCTCCCGGAACCCCAAGTACAAGAGAGCCCATCAGCAGCCCGATCCCGACCAGTTCTTCCACATTGTGGAGACGGACGTGGACGGTGTGGACATCGACGGCACCCCCACCAAGGGCATCATCGTCCGGGGCGCCAAGATCTGCAACTCCTGCGCTCCCTATGTGGATGAGATCATCGCCCTGCCCACCAAGTTCATGGACAGCGAGGACCGGGACTACGCTGTGGCCTTCGCGCTGCCCGCCGACTGGGAGGGCATCAAGCTCATGGCTCTGCCCGGCCAGCACCACAAGCGCCACTTCATCGACGCTCCCTTCGCCAACATCGGCGACGTGGAGAGCCTCACCATCTTTGACGATGTGTTCGTGCCCTACAGCCGCGTCTTCATGAACGGCCGGGAGCAGGAGGGCGTCTGCCGCTACGCCGGCTACCTGGCCCTGATGTTTGCCCACTTCCACCGCCACAGCTACACCGGCTGCAAGACCGCTGTCTCCGAGGTCATCGCCTCCCAGGCCGCTCTGGTGGCCGAGGTC
>CACYXZ010000012.1 GCA_902778525.1 Oscillospiraceae bacterium
GCGTGCTCTGCTCAGAAACCCGGGACCTGCCTTGCACGCTACAAGAATTGTTTACATATTTTACCTAAAGGAATTTACACACAAATTCGGACTTGACTCACCAACTGTGCGAGGACTGCATTTTTCCATATAATATATTGTTTTTGGCAGTAGGGCTTGTGCCATTTGTATTGCTGTGTTCATTAAGAATGCTCCTTGTTTGTTAAATTAACAAATAGTAAAATATATAAAACAGGCATATCGATAAGCCTGAACACTTCCATGCTTAATTATTCATTATCTCTTTTTTGTCAATTCCGATTTTAAAGAAAATTCAGTGATATATATTTTACTGAATTTTCCCCGAATTAAATTAAATTCTCTATTACAAATCGTGTTTGACGTTGAAAATGTCTGCTACAATGTCTGCTACAGCTCTCTCATTTACTCGCATTTACTCGCATTTTTCCGATTTCCAATCAAGCGGTACTTGCGATATGCATATCAATTTTAGCTTAGGATATACAGTTGGTCCAGATATGGTTCCCATGAATTAACACGAAAAAACATTTGGAATAAAAGTTCTGATAAAATAGAGAAAAGCCTTGAAATCCAAAGATTTCAAGGCATCCTCATAGCTTAAGAGCACGAGCATTTGAATGATAACTTTTCCTATCGTACAAACAATACTACAAACTGAAATGTTAACATTCGTATGGTCCGAGTGCCGAGATTCGAACTCGGGGCCTCTTGAACCCCATTCAAGCGCGATACCAAACTTCGCCACACCCGGAAATCTAAAGCGCACTCTCAAGCGCTCGTATATATTACTACAGCTTCCGGAAAAAAGCAAGTGCTTTTTTCTCTTTTCTGAAAATTTTTTCTGGTTCCAGTTCTCGACGCTCAAAACAGAAAGGGAAACCGCCGGGGCGGAACGGGCGTCGGCATTTCCTCAAAGGATTGTGTGCCAAGAGGCGCTGTCATCGGGATTCCGGGATCGTATTCCACGATCTTATATCCACACGCATTGATCATCACCGTGTCGTGGTAAGGATAAATAGCCCTGCGGTCCATGGGATTCTCTCCGAGATGGCGATGCCCGTAGAAATGGATATCTGGCTTATAGATATCGTCAATATAGCGGAACGACTGGAACCCCTCATGGAACAGATCCGGTCCATCCCCGAGGCCGATTGCAGGCGCGTGCGTCACAAAGAGGTCCAGCCCCTTCGCGCGCCGGATCTGGGATTCGATCTTTCTGACCCGGCGCCACATCTGGTCCTCGGAGTATTCATAAGTAGTCGGCCGGGAGCTTTTACAGCCGCCCAGGCCCATAATCCGGATCCCCTTATAGACAACGACCTTCCCGTCAATATTGACGCATCCCTCAGGCGGATTGATCTCATACCGCTTGTCATGGTTTCCCGGAACGTATAATAGCGGACACGGGATCATGGTCACAAGAAAAGAAAGGTATCTGGCGGACAGATCGCCGCAGGAAATGATCAGCCGGACATCACGAAACCGCTCCGGGTCAAAGTGATCCCAGATAAACTTGCTCTCTATATCGGAAACAACCAGTATCTTCATGATGCCTCCCAAAAGTTAGGATTCTCAACTTGAGTATACCAAAAAGATCGACAGATTTCAAGATAAGCATTTGTACTTTTCTGGAAGCTGTGATACACTATTCTCCGGAGGGATGGAAATGCCAAAAACGGAACAAACCAAAGAAAAGCTTCTGGCCCTGATGACAATCCTCAGACGGGAAACCGACGAGGAACATCATCTCAGCGCACAGGATATCCTTAATCTTCTCCGGCAGCAGGGCATCTCCGCCGAGCGGAAAAGCCTCTACCGGGACATCTCCATTCTGGAGGAGTACGGATGGGATATTCTGCACGACAGGAAGGGATACTATCTCGCCTCCGACACTTTCGAGCTTGCCGAGCTGAAGCTGCTGGTGGATACGATCCAGTGCTCCCGATTTATAACCGAGAAGAAATCCTATGAGCTGATCGAAAAGCTGGAATCCCTGACCAGCCGTTACCGCGCTTCCCAGCTCCGGCGTCAGTTATTTCTGGTAGGACGTCCCAAGGCCTCCAACGAGCAGATCTACTACAACATCGACGCCATTTACGAGGCCATCAATTCCAACTGTGAGATCCAATTTGATTATATGTCCCGCCGCCCGGACGGCAGCCGGACCAAGCGGGGCGTTTACACCGCTTCCCCCTACGGACTGTGCTGGGACAGCGAAAACTACTATCTGATTGCCCACCGGGAAGATAAGGGCCGCACCCATTTCCGGGTGGACCGCATGGAGCATATCCGCCTGCTCGACACGCCCAGAAAATCTCCGGAAACATACCGGGATTTGAATATGGCGCAGTATTCCAAGCAGGTTTTCGGCATGTTCGGCGGAAAGACCGCATCGGTGAGGCTGCAGTTCCCGAATGAGCTTGCCGACAGCGCCGCGGACCGGTTTGGAAACGATATCATGATGATCCCCCAGTCAGACGGGACGTTCACGTTGACGGTGGATGTGGATGTGTCCCCGGTGTTCTTTTCCTGGATATTCAGTTTTTCCGGCCGGGTCAAAATTCTGGGCCCGGAATCCGTGGCGGAGCAGTACCGTGAGATGTGCAGATCCGCCGCCGGGATCTAAACCGAGACGAAATACAGGAGACCCGATTTCGGGTCTCCTGTTTTCTTATTTCAGCAGATCAAGAATCCGGCGCACTGCTTCTTTGGTGTCCTCCGCGTCGCCGAAGGCGGTGACCCGGATGTAACCCTCTCCGCTGGGGCCGAATCCGGCGCCGGGCGTGGTCACAACATGGGCCTCTTTCAGCAGCCGGTCAAAGAAGCTCCAGGAATCCGTCGGCGTTTTGAACCAGATGTAGGGAGAGTTCACACCGCCGTAGACTTCCAGTCCCGCCTCTTTGAGGCCCTCCCGGATCACCCGGGCGTTCTCCTGATAGAAGGCGATGGTCTGTCTCACCTGCTGCATGCCTTCCTCGCTGTATACAGCCTCTGCGCCTCTCTGGACCACATAGGGAACGCCGTTGAACTTTGTGGTGTGGCGGCGGTTCCACATGCCGTTGAGGCTCTGCCCCTGACGGATCAGCGCCTTGGGCACCACGGTATACGCGCAGCGGTTGCCGGTAAAGCCGGCCGTCTTGGAAAAGCTGTGGAATTCGATGGCGCAGGTCTCGGCGCCGGGAATCTCATAGATGGTATGCGGCACGTCGTCCTCTGTGATGAACGCCTCATAAGCGGCGTCAAACAGGATCACCGCATCGTGCTCGTTGGCATAGTCCACCCATTGTCTGAGCTGATCTTTGGTAAGCGTCGTGCCTGTGGGATTATTGGGGAAGCAAAGATAAATCAGATCCACATGGGTTTTCGGCAGTTCCGGAACAAATGAGTTTTCCGACGTAGTAGGCATATAGTAAATGTTCGACCATTTTTCCAATTCGGACAGATACTCCCCTGCCCGGCCGGCCATGGCGTTGGTGTCCACATAGACCGGATAGACCGGATCGCACACCGCCACCACGTTGTCCGCGGAGAAGATGTCGCCGATATTGCCGCAGTCGCTCTTGGCGCCGTCGGAAACGAAGATCTCGTCCGCAGTGATCTCCGCACCCCGGGCCTTAAAGTCGTGGGCGACGATGGCGTTCCGGAGAAAGTCATAGCCCTGCTCGGGGCCGTAGCCACGGAAGGTCTCCTTCCGGCCCATTTCATCCACCGCCTTATGCATGGCCTCGATGACCGCAGGGGCAAGGGGCCAGGTCACGTCTCCGATCCCGAGCTTGATGAGCTTTACATCGGGATTCTCCGCGGAAAATGCCGCAACACGGCGGGCAATCTCCGCAAACAGATAGCTGCCGGGCAGCTTGGAGTAGTTCTCATTGATTTTTGCCATAGTTTACACTCCTTGATTCTTTCAGTCAGTTTCCAATTCACCGTCAAATACAAACGCGGCAGGCCCTGTCATAAACACATGGGCCGTGGCCTCGTCCCAGCTGATGTTCAGATCCCCGCCCAGGAGTCTCACCGTCACGTCAGATCCCGTCTTTTGGTTCAGATAAGCCGCTACCACTGCTGCACAGGCTCCGGTTCCGCAGGCCAGTGTCTCGCCGGATCCCCGTTCCCAGACCCGCATTTTAATCGTACTGCGATCCACCACCTGAATGAACTCCGTATTGGTTCGATCCGGGAACAGCGGATGGTGCTCAAAAGCCGGGCCGATTGCCGGAAGATCCAGGCACTCCGTATCCTCCACAAACACAACCGCGTGGGGATTTCCCATCGATACCGCAGTAATGCGGTATTCGATCCCGTCAACGGAAGCCACCTGGTCTATGAAGCGTTCTTCTTCGGAACGTACCGGGATGAATCGGGGATCGAGAATCGGGACGCCCATATCCACGGTTACAGAAGCGACAACCCCGTCCTCCAGATGAAGCTGCAGGGTTTTCACGCCCGCAAGGGTTTCGACGGTCACGGTCGTCCGGTCCGTCAGTCCCCGGTCATGGACATACTTTCCAACACAGCGGATCCCGTTGCCGCACATCTGCGCCCGGGAACCATCGGCATTGTACATGACCATCTGAAAATCCGCCGTTTCTGACGGGCAGATCAGGATCAGGCCGTCTGCACCAACGCCGAAGTGCCGGTCCGAGATCTTCCTTGCCAACTCAGGCGCATCGGGGATCTGCTGCTCCATGCAGTTAACATAGACATAATCGTTTCCGATTCCCTGCATCTTGGTAAATCTCATAGCAGTCTCCTTTATCTGGATGCTTTCGCATCCCGGATGAATCCCTCCGGGTCATTTTGGAACTGTTCTGCAAGCGCACTGGTATACCCCTTCCGGAAGGGGTGCCCCTGAGCCTCGATGGCGTCCAGAAAATCCTGGCAGTGCTTCTGATCCATGAACTGGATCCTGGTCAGCTTCTGCCCCCTGTCATACATCGCCACAGGCCAGCGGTATTTACTCACCACCATCGGCTCCGGCATGACATATCCCCAGATCAGGTCTTCCGTTTTCAGCGCGCGGGAGATCGGGCCCTGAGGATACCAGACATATTTGCCCACCCGCACACGCTCAATGGTCTGCGCCTGGTCAAATCCTGCGTCTTCCTCTTTCCCGACTACAGCCCGGACGCTTCTTTGATAGACGCCGCTGAATACCACGGCAAGCTGCGCTGCGAGAAGAAGCAGGCAGACAAGGCCACAGATCCCCAGGATCCGGGCCGCGCCCTCCGGCAGGAATCCGGCATGATCCAGATTGATCTGGTAGGACTGCAGCAGCCGCTGGCTGTCTCTCCCTTCTTCAAATCCCGGCAGCTGGTAATTGTCGATGCAGTCGGCCATATAAGAGAGCATCTCTTGATCCAGTTCACTCACGGTTCCGTGGAGCGGCCCGAGCTTCGTCAGAGATTCCAGATCGCCCATATAGTATTCATGGCTCTGTTCCATGGCCCGTTCGATCACATTGCCGTTGTGTTCCTTTTGATCCATGACGGCCAGATACTGCTGCTCCCCCAGGGGAAGCAGATAATAGGTCTCCAGGGTCTTGCTCCCGCCGTCTCCTTTGGAGGTCAGCGACGCAAACGCCACAATGATTTCGCTGGCGTCAAATTCCACATATGCGCCCTTCAGCCGATCTGCCGGCACGGAATCCAGCGGTTTCGGGCCGGAAGCCATTTTGATCAGGCTCCCGCCGCTGACTCCTAACAGTATTACCGTCAGCACCGCGAGGGCGATGATCCTCGGCAGAACTGCTTTCAGGCTTTCCTTCCGCAATGATCTGTACACCTGACATCACTCCGATCTACTTGCATTAAGTAACATTATATCGGATAAACAGAAAAGATACAACCCGGTTTTTCAGAGATAAACAGTCTGTTCCTCGAAAAATGGACCAAAGATTATTGACATTCCGGAGAATTTGATGGAAACTATAATCACAAAAACACAACAAGGGAGTGCTCCTATGAACGGTTATGTACTGGCAGTGGATCAGGGTACCACCTCATCCCGTGCGATCCTGTTTGACAAACTCGGCAATATCGTCTCTATGGCTCAGTATCCCATCACGCAGCATTATCCCTCCCCCGGCTGGGTCGAGCACGATCCGATGGAAATCCTCTCTACGGAGCTTCTGGCCATGGAAGAGGTCTATGAAAAAAGCGGCCTGAGTCCCACGGATATTGCCGCCATTGGCATTACGAACCAGCGCGAGACCACCATCATCTGGGACAAAGCCACAGGAAAGCCGGTCAGCAACGCCATCGTCTGGCAATGCCGCCGGACAGCCGGCATCTGTGAAACGCTCAAGGCGGACGGGCTCTCCGATACGGTTCTCCAAAAGACTGGACTGCTGATCGACCCCTATTTTTCCGGAACGAAGATCCGCTGGATCCTGGATCAGGACCCGACGCTGCAGCGCCGGGCCGAGCAGGGCGAGCTGCTCTTCGGCAACGTGGAAAGCTGGCTGATCTGGAACCTGACCGGCGGCGCGGCCCATGTGACGGACTACTCCAACGCCTCCCGGACCATGCTGTTCGATATCGACAAGCTGTGCTGGGACGAGGAGCTGTGCTCGATTCTGAACATTCCGCTGTGCATGCTCCCCACGCCCGTCCCCTCCTCCATGGTCTACGGCACCGTGTCGCCCGCAGTGCGCGGACTCACCGCCCTCGCCGGAACGCCCATCGCAGGCTCCATCGGAGACCAGCCCGCCGCCCTGTTCGGGCAGGGATGTTTTCAGCCCGGCCAGGCGAAAAACACCTACGGTACCGGATGTTTTACCCTGCTCAATATCGGCTCCCAGAGCGCCCGGTCCCATCAGGGCATGGTCACCAGCGTCGGCTGGAGCCTCGGCGGCAAAGTCTCCTACGCCATTGAGGGCAGCGCCTTCAACGCCGGATCCGCCATCCAGTGGCTGCGGGATGAATGCAAGATCATCGCCGCCGCCCACGAATGCGACATTCTTGCCGAAACGCTTTCGCACAACGACGGGGTCTACTTTGTCCCGGCCTTTACCGGGCTCGGCGCACCGTACTGGGACACCGGCGCCCGCGGCAGCTTTTTCGGCATGACCCGCGGAACCGGCAAAGCGCATATGTGCCGCGCCGTTCTGGAATCCATCGCCTACGAGGTCATGGATCTCGTGACGACCATGGAGGCCGAGTCCGGCACAAAGCTCCGGGAGCTGCGGGTGGACGGCGGCGCCAGCGTCAGCGACTTTATGATGCAGTTCCAGGCAGACCTGCTGGATCTGAACGTAATCCGGCCGACCATGGTGGAAACTACCGCAGCAGGCGCTGCCTTCATGGCTGGCCTCGCCACCGGCGTATGGAGCGGAACGGAGGAATTGTCGAAGCTCCAGGTCACTGACCGGATCTTCCGGCCGGATATGGCCCCCGAACTCCGGCAGACACTCGCGCACAACTGGCACACCGCCGTGGAGCTTTCCCGGCAGTGGGGCCGTATGGCAAAATAAGAAAGAAGGTTACCTCATGATCTCCGAAAAAATGAAAAAGCTCGCGGAAAACAATTCCGTCATTCGCGCCATGTTCGAGGAAGGGCAGCAGATGGCCCGGGAATTCGGCGCGGAAAACGTCTATGATTTTTCGCTGGGAAACCCCTCCGTTCCTGCGCCTGCCGCCGTCAACCGGGCGATCTGTGACATACTCGCGGAGGAAGACCCGCTCTCAGTTCACGGGTATATGTCCAACGTGGGCTATGAGGACGTCCGGGCAGCTGTCGCGGAAAACCTGAACCGTCGGTTCGGAACCGATTTTTCCTCCGGCAACATCATCATGACCGTGGGCGCCGCCGGCGGATTGAACGTGATCCTCAAAACGCTGCTCAATCCCGGCGACGAAGTTCTCACCTTCGCCCCCTACTTCACGGAGTATGGCAACTATGTGATGAACTACGACGGAAATCTTGTGGTGGTCTCTCCCGATACGCAGACCTTCCAGCCGAATCTGAAGGAATTTGCGGAGAAGATCACACCGGTCACTAAGGCGGTAATCATCAACAACCCCAACAACCCCACCGGCGTGGTCTATTCCCATGAGACCTGCATGGAGCTGGCCCGGATTCTCCGGGAAAAGCAGCGGGAATACGGCACATCCATCTATCTGATCTCCGACGAGCCCTACCGGGAGCTGGCCTATGACGGCGTTGAAGTGCCCTTCCTGACCAAATACTATGCAAACACCATCGTGGGCTACAGCTGGTCCAAATCCCTGTCGCTGCCCGGCGAGCGGATCGGATATCTGGTGATCCCCAATGAGTGTGACGACTATGAGCTGATCTACGCGGCGGCCGGTATCGCTACCCGGGTGTCCGGGTTTGTGAACGCGCCCTCTCTGCTGCAAAAGGCCGTGGCCCGCTGCCTGGACGAGCAGACGGACGTGGCGGCCTACAACCGCAACCGTGAAACGCTGTACAACGGACTGAAGGAATGCGGGTTCGAGTGCATCAAGCCCCAGGGCGCTTTCTACCTCTTTGTCAAAGCACCTGTGCCCGACGAAAAGGAATTCGTACAGCGGGCAAAGAAGTATCACATCCTTCTGGTTCCCGGCTCCAGCTTTGCCTGCCCGGGCTACGTCCGGATCGCGTACTGCGTCAGCCACGACACCATCGTGCGGTCCCTGCCCCACTTCCGGGCCCTCGCCGCCGAATACGGTCTGAATCCATGATCATCGACATATCACAGGAGGTCTTTTCGTGCCGGGTTTATCCCGGCGATCCCGCTCCGGAGAAGAAGCGGCTGCTTTCCATTGCAGACGGAGACCCCTGCAATCTGACCGCGCTTTCCATGTGCGCCCACAACGGTACCCACATTGACGCGCCGTTCCATTTTATAAACGAAGGGAAAACCGTGGATCAGATCCCGACGTCGGTTTTTGCCGGACCTGCCTATGTAACCCGTCAATCCGGGGAGCTCGCCGCCGGGGACGCGGAAGAAATCTGCATACGAGCCGTCGGCGAAAACGCCCCGGAACGGATTCTGATCGCCGGCGAAGCTGTCGTCACCGCAGAAGCCGCCGCCGTTTTTGCCAGGAGGAACGTTTGCCTCCTCGGTGTCGAATCCCAGTCGGTCGGGCCGCTTCACGCGCCTGCGGAGGTCCACAAGATCCTGCTCGGGGCAGAGGTCGTTCTGCTGGAGGGGATCCGGCTCGGGCACCTGGGAGAAGGAAGGTATTTCCTCTGTGCCGCGCCGCTGAATCTTGCCGGGTGCGATGGTGCGCCCTGCCGCGCTTTCCTCATATCAGAATAACACAGCGCCCCGGGGATCCAAAAATCCCCGGGGCGCATTTCCAATTAGATCTCCATGATCACAGGCAGGATCATGGGGTTTCTTTTTGTATGCCGGAACAGATAGTTTGACATGCTGGACTTGATGCTCGCCTTGACCGTGGACCAATCAGTGATGCCCTGATCCACACAGTCGGAAACCGCCTTTTCTGCGATGTCATGCAGCTCCTCCATCAGGTCTCCGGATTCCTTCACATAAACAAAGCCGCGCGTGATGATATCCGGTCCGGACAGCAGAGATCCATCCTCTCCGGACAGATTCACGACGACAACGATCATGCCGTCCTCCGCCAGATGCTTCCGGTCCCGCAGAACCACGCTGCCCACGTCTCCCACGCCCAGACCGTCCACCAGCATTTTTCCCGCAGGGACCGTGCCGTTGATCTTCGCCTTGTTTCTCGACAACTCGATCACCCGGCCGATGTCGGAGATGATGATATGGCTGGGATCCATCCCCATCTCCCGGGCCAGCTGTGCATGGCGCTTGAGGTGCCGCTGCTCGCCGTGGACCGGAATGAAGAACTTCGGCTTCACCAGCGCATGGATGATTTTCAGCTCCTCCTGGCAGGCATGTCCGGACACATGCAGATCCGCCAGTTTGTCGTAGATGACCTCCGCGCCCTTGCGGTACAGCTCATTGATGACCGCGGAAATGGTCTTTTCGTTGCCGGGAATCGCTGAGGCGGAGATCAGTACCCGGTCTCCTGCGGTGATCTCCACTTGACGGTGGCCGGAGAAGGCCATCCGGTACAGCGCCGACATGTTTTCTCCCTGAGAACCGGTGGTGATGATCACCTGCTTGTCTCTGGGAACGGACTTGATGGCGTTGATGTCCACCAGGGTGTTTTTCGGGATCTCCATGTACCCGAGCTCCGTGGACACCCGAAGCATATTCTCCATGCTCCGGCCCGTGATCGCGACTTTGCGGCCGTACCGGGCCGCCGTGTTGATCACCGTCTGGATGCGGTCCACATTGGACGCGAAGGTGGTGACGATGATCCTTTGGTCGCAGCCCTTGAACATCTCGTCAAACGTATGGGCAACCTTCCGTTCGGAAGTGGAATACCCTTCCCGCTCCACATTAGTGGAATCGCACAGAAGCGCCAGAACTCCCTTGTTTCCCAGCGCTCCCAGCCGGGCCAGGTCCGTGATGCTGCCGGTGATCGGCGTGGGATCGATCTTAAAGTCTCCTGTCATAATGACAGTTCCCACCGGAGTGTGGATGGCGAACGCAACCGCGTCGGCAATGGAGTGGTTCATGTGGATAAACTCCACCTTAAAGCATCCCGCCTTCACGGTGTCCCCGGCCTCATGGGTGAAGATCGAGGTGGTTTCCAGCAGACCGTGCTCCTCCAGCTTGATCTGGATCAAGCCGGCGGTCAGTCGGGTGGTATGCAGCGGAGCATTGACCTGCTTGAGCACATAGGGTACGCCGCCGATGTGGTCCTCATGGCCGTGGGTGAAGAAGAATCCGCGGAGTCTATGCTGGTTCTTGACCAGATAGGTCACATCCGGGACCACCAGATCCACCCCGTACATATCATCCTCCGGGAATCCGAGACCGCAGTCCACCACGATCATGTCGTTGCCGTATTCCAGTACGGTGATGTTTTTTCCGATCTCATTGAGACCGCCTAAAGAGATTATTTTCAGTTTTTCAGCCAAATTCAATCACTACTCCAATCAGGACAGCCGGCGGCTGAGCCGGGTCTGTCCCCTCAAATTTTGATGTATGGGCCGCATTGCCGCCAGGGAAAAGTCTGAAGCGCGCAAGAACCCGCAGATGTTCCCATGGAAACACCTGATTTGCTTATGACCCGAACCGAAACAGTACGCCCGCATTTTCAGCCCTGTCACGCAGAAAACGACTGGACAGCACCCGTCTTTCCGGTCCGTTAGAAAAGATATATACCATGCACTTTTCCGTACATAAAACAACAAATGTAAAGCTTGCCTGGGAGTTCACTAAAGGTTATTATAACACATTCTCAATAAAAAGTATACAGGTTTTTTCCCGGGGATAGAACCGGATCAAATCCTGATCCTTTTTTCGTCCTCTGTCATCGGTTTTTCTTGTGTTTCTGTCCTGATCTATGATATAATAATAAAACATTCCGTGCAGGCGGATGTTTCCGGTATTTCTTAGACGCGGAAGGGAGAAGATCTCTTTGAATAAGAAGCTGTCCCGGCTGTTTTCTCCGGGTATGACAATTTATTTTGTTATTCTGGCGGTGTTTTGTCTGATCGGGTGGATCGCGCTGCCAAAACCGGTGGCGGTGATCGAAACCGCCGCCGTGGCCGGCGTCCTGATATATTATCTGGTCCGGGGGCGGCATCAGCGCAAAAAGCTGACCCAATATCTCCAGGACGCCAATTTCTCTGTAGATTCGGTATCCAACGAGAGAATGCGGCTCCCGCTTCCCGCCCTGATCCTCAATATTTCCGGCGGGGAGATCATGTGGTGCAACGAGGCCTTTATGAAGATCTGCAATGCGGAGGAATCCCTGTTTGAAGAGCAGATTTCCACGCTGGCTCCGGAGATGCATCTGGATTGGCTGCTGGAGGGCAGATCTGAGTGCCCCGACCCCATCACCATCGGTGAAAACCGGTACCGGGTCTACGGAGACCTGATCCGCACCCAGGAAAACTCCCCCTACATCGCCGCCATGCTCTACTGGGTGGATCTGACGGAGCTGCTGAATCTCAAGGACGAATTTGAGCTGTCCAAGCCGGTAGTGGCGACCATTTTCGTGGACAACTATGACGAGCTCACCGCAAACCTGCCGGACCGCGCCATATCCAATCTCTCCGCCCGTCTGGACGATGCCATAACCGCATGGGCTTCCGGCGGCGGCATTCTCCGCAAGCTTGAGCGCAACCGCTATCTGTTCCTGTTTGAACAGAGAGATCTGCCCCATTTTATTGAAGATAAATTCTCTATTCTGGACACCGTGCACGAGATCACGAACGATTACGGAGCTCCTGCCACTTTGACCATCGGTGTCGGCAAAGACGGACAAACGCTTCAGGAGAACTATGATTTTGCGACGCTGGCGGTGGAAATGAGCCTCTCCCGTGGGGGCGATCAGGCCGTCATCAAAGACCGGTACAATTTCGCGTTCTACGGCGGCCGGGCCCAGGAGGCCGAGCGCCGCACCAAGGTGAAATCCAGGGTTATGGCCGGGTCTTTGGCCGAGCTGATTTCCCAGTCCTCCTCCGTGTTCATAATGGGCCACCGCAACGCCGACCTGGACGCAGTGGGCGCGGCCGTGGGCGTCATGTCCATCTGCCGCAAGCTGAACGTCCCAGCCAAGATCATCATTGATCTGGCCAACAATTCCTCCAAGGCGCTTTTGGCCAAGCTGGTACCGCTGGGAGATTACGCGGGCCGTTTTATCAGCGGAGACGACGCGCTTCTGGACGCGGACGAGAACAGTCTACTGGTTGTGGTAGACACCAACCGGCCGGATCAGGTGGAGTCCCGCGTGTTCCTGAACTACGCGAAGCGGGTCGCCGTCATCGACCATCACCGCAGGGCCGCGGATTATATCGAAAACGCACTGCTGAACTTCCATGAGCCCTATGCATCCTCCGCCTCCGAGCTGGTCACGGAGCTGGTCCAGAATCTGCTGGAACGGGAGGACCTGCTCCCCGAGGAAACCATGGCGCTTCTGGCGGGAATCGTGCTCGATACCAAGAGTTTCTCGGTTCGGACCGGCACCAGGACCTTCGAGGCGGCGGCATGGCTGCGCAAGCACGGTGCCGACACAGTTGCGGTGAAGCTGCTGTTCCAGAACGATCTGAGCGCAACGCTTTCCCGCTATGAGATCCTCCAGCATGCGGAACTGTACCGAAAGGACATCGCGCTGTGCTGTCTGGATCACCCGGCTGACCGGATCATCGCCGCCCAGGCGGCAGACGAACTGCTGAACATCTCCGGCATTCAGGCGAGCTTTGTATTCTATCCCGACGGCGACCAGGTGATCTGCTCCGCCCGCTCCATCGGCGAGGCCAATGTCCAGATGATCCTGGAGCCCCTCGGCGGCGGCGGAAACCAGGCTACGGCAGGCGCCCAGATCAAGGGGATGACGCCGGAGGAGGTCCGCGAGGCGCTCAAGCGTTCCATCGACAATTTTTTCAGTGAATAACCGGTTGAAAGGAGATTTTTAGAATGAAGGTAATTCTGCTGCAGGATATAAGAGGCAAAGGCAAAAAAGGACAGATGATCGAGGCTTCCGACGGATACGCCAGAAACTATCTTCTCCCCCGCAAGATGGCGATCGAGGCCACTGCCGACAACATCAACACCATGAAAATGAACGACAAGGCCAAGGCCGAGCAGGCCGCGCGGGAAAAAGCCCAGGCCCAGGAATTCGCGGAGAAGCTCAAAGAGATCACCGTAGAGATCCACGCCAAGGCAGGCTCCGGCGGACGGCTCTTCGGTGCCATTACCTCTGCCGAGGTCTCTGACGCGCTGAAGCAGCAGCACGGCATCACCATCGATAAAAAGAAGATCGTCCAGGACGAGCCCATCAAATCCTATGGCACGTTCTCCATGAAGGCCAAGCTCGGCTATGAGATCACAGCCACAATCTCTGTACACGTCAGCGAAGGCTGAACCGCAAATCACTTTTCGTAGGGGGTGAATGTATGGACGAGCTTGCACTGCGTCAACCGCCGTATTCCCTGGACGCGGAGCGTTCCGTGATCGGCTCCATGCTGATCGACAGCCGCTGCGTTTCGGACATTGTGGGGATCCTGAAGCCGGAGGATTTCTACCTTCAGGAAAACAGAGATATTTTTACGACCATATACAGCATGTTCAGCTACTCCATGAACATCGATCCCGTTACGGTCATGGAGCAGATGAAGCAGTCCGGCCTCTACGATGAGGAGAAAACCCGGGATTATCTGCTGCAGGTCCTTGATGTTACCCCCACCGCGGCCAACGCCAAGCAGTACGCCCAGATCGTCGCGGATAAATCTCTGCTGCGGCAGATCGCCAACGCCGCGACCGACATCTCCCAGATCGTTTCCGACGAGGTCGGCACCGCCCAGAGCATCATGGACGCCGCAGAACAGAAGATCTACGCGATCCGGAACGGGCGGAGCAATCAGGATCTGACTCCCATCAGCACCGTACTGCTTTCGGTCTACGAACAGCTGGCCGAGCGCGCCCATTCCGACAGCGCGATCCCCGGTCTTTCCACCGGTCTTCGGGATCTGGACAGCAAGATCAACGGACTCAACAAATCTGACCTTCTGCTGATCGCCGCCCGTCCCGGCATGGGAAAAACCTCCATTGCCCTGAACATCGCTCTTTCCGTGGCGAAAAAGAGTAAAAAGGCCGTGGTGATCTTCTCTCTGGAAATGAGCCGGGAGCAGCTCGCCTCCAGGCTGCTGTCGAACGAAAGCTTTGTGGACAGCCAGCTGCTTTTGACCGGAAAGCTCTCGGAGGAAGAATGGGGGAAGCTGGGTCTGGCCGCCTACGCGCTGAGTCAGACGGATATTCTTGTGGACGACAACCCCTCCATCACGGTGACGGAAATGAACGCAAAATGCCGCCGGGTGGACAATCTCGGCCTGATCATCATCGACTATCTCCAGCTGATGACCTCCGCCACCGGGAAAGTCAGCGACAACCGCGTCACGGCGGTGGGCGAAATCTCCCGGGCGCTGAAGATCATGGCGAAAGAACTCAATGTCCCGGTGATCTGCCTGAGCCAGCTGAACCGTGCCAACGAGTCCCGTGCGGACAAGCGTCCGATGCTTTCAGACCTGCGCGAATCCGGCTCCATCGAACAGGACGCGGATGAGGTGCTGTTCCTGTACCGGGACGACTACTATAATCCGGACAGTGAAGAAAAGAATGTGGCAGAGTGCATTGTGGCGAAAAACCGCCATGGGGAAACCGGAACGGTCAAGCTCCAGTGGCTGCCGCAGTTCACCACGTTCTCAGACCGGGAGTGGCGCCACAGTGAAGAGTAAGGTCCTGTCTGTTTTGCGGGAATTCGCCGCGCCGGGCAGCCGGCTGCTGGCCGCAGTTTCCGGCGGGATGGATTCCATGGTTCTGCTGGATGTCCTGATCTCGGTTTCCGACCGCTATGATATTACCTGCGCCCACTTCAATCATCAGCTTCGGGGGGAGGAATCCCGGCGGGATGAACTGTTTGTGCGCGATTTCTGCGAAAAAAACCAGATTCCGCTGGTTGTGTCAAGCGGTGATGTAAACAGATACGCAAATGAAAACCATGTTGGCCTGGAGGAAGCGGCCCGGATGCTCCGTTACAGCTTCCTTACTTCCGTTCCCGACATTGACTGGATCGTGACCGCGCACAACGGGGACGACAATCTGGAGACCATGCTCATGCATCTGGTCCGCGGGTCAGGCCTGCATGGACTAAGCGGGATTCCCCCGGTACGAGATCGGATCCTTCGGCCGATGCTTCAGATTCCGCGGGCCGAAATTGCGCAGTATGCCTCTGCGCGGCAGGTTCCTTTCGTCACAGATTCCAGCAATGAGACGGATCAGTTTTTCCGGAATCGGATACGCAGGGCCATCATTCCGCTCCTGCGCGAGGAAAACCCCCACATCGTGGAGAGCACAGCGGAGCTCTGCCGGATCCTCCGATCGGAGGACCGTTTCCTGCGGGAGCAGTCTGCTCTGGCTCTGGCCCGTGTTTGTTCCGGCAGCGCTTTGGACCGTGCTGCCTTTCTCGAGCTTCCCGAGGCTCTGCAGCCCAGAGTTCTGACCCTTTTTCTTGAGAACGTCCCGGAATTAAGCCGCGTCCATATCCGGTCCGCCCTCTCCCTGATCCGCGCAGAGAACCCATCCGCCGCGCTGGATCTCCCCGGAGATTTCCGGCTCCGCAGAAGCTATCAGGATCTGGTTTTGGAGCAGCACTTTGCGGCCGCTCCCCTGCCGGGTCCAACGGCGATTGAACCGGGGCAAGCTGTGCGATTTGGGTCATGGCTGATTCAGTGTCTCCCGGATACCGGGCAGTATACGCCGGATCGGGAGTATCTGATTCTGGACCGTTCCGTTCTGGATCGTCCGATGACGCTTCGCTGCATGCAGCCCGGGGACCGGATCCATCTGACGGGCGGCACGCGTAAAATCAGCCGCTTGCTGATCGATCTCAAGGTGCCGAAGACTCAGCGCCCATCGCTTCCCATCCTCATGTCTGGCGACGAGGTGGCCGCCGTGATCCCTTTCAAGGCTGCGGCCGCATTCCGAAAAAGAGAAGGAAATGACAGCGTCGTGCTGTCTGCAAAACGAATGGAGGAAGAAATATGAATCAGGATCTCGCCTACGTAATGATTTCCGAAGAGGAGATTCGCAGCCGGGTCAGGGAAATCGGACTGGCCCTGACTGAAGAATACCGGGACAGGGAACCGATGCTGCTGTGCATCATGAAAGGAAGCCTGGTGTTTACCGCCGATCTGATGCGCTGCCTGGATCTTCCCTGTACGCTGGAATCCATCACCCTGTCCTCTTACCGGGCCGCGGCCACCATCCCCGGCGATCTTTCTCTGACCACACCCTTTGAAGTGGATGTTTCCGGCCGTGACGTCATCGTGATCGAGGACATCCTCGATACCGGCAGGACCCTGAGTTATGTGATGGGCCTTTTGAAAGCGCAGAACCCAGCTTCCCTGAAGCTGGTCGTACTTCTGGACAAACCCAGCCGCCGGGAAGCTGCTGTGGAGGCCGACGTCGTAGGCTTTACGGTTCCGGACGAGTTTGTGGTCGGTTACGGCCTGGACTACAATCAGAAATACCGGAACCTCCCCTGCATCGGCGTTCTGAAGCCCAGCATTTACAGTTGATTTTCACCCCAAGGAAGTGACCCCATGAATTCACGCAAAAACAACTTTGCGTTTCTTTTCCTGATCCTGATCATCGTGGGAGTGGCGATCTGGGCCATGCGTATGCCCCGGGCCGCGGCGGAAAAAGAAACCTACAGCGCAATCCGGGATCTGTTTGAGGAAGAACAGGTCAAATCCTTCACCCTGGCAGATAACACCCTGACTCTGACGCTCCGGAAACCTGACGAAAACGGAAACGACAAGAAAGTATTTCAGATCGCCAGTTTTTCCGTCTTTTATGAGGATTTCAATGAACTGATCACCCGGCAATACGAAGACGGGATTCTGGAGTCCTATGACTATCCCGCCGTTTCCGGGACGCCCTGGTGGATCATGTTTATCCCCTATGTCATCATTGCGCTGCTGGTATTGGGCGTTTGGCTTTTCATGGTCAACCGGATGTCCGGCGGCACGCCCGGCGGCGACCGGACCACAATGAAATTCGCAAAAGCTCGCACCACAGTCGGCATCAGCGAGAAGGACAAGGTGACGTTTGACGACGTGGCCGGCGCGGATGAAGAAAAGGCCGAGCTGCAGGAAGTAGTGGATTTCCTCCAGAACCCGGAAAAATACACCCGGCTCGGCGCGAAAATTCCCAAGGGCATCCTGCTTGTGGGCCCACCGGGAACCGGCAAGACGCTCATTGCAAAAGCTGTTGCCGGTGAAGCGGGTGTACAGTTCCTTTCGATCTCCGGATCCGACTTCGTGGAGCTCTATGTGGGCGTTGGCGCCAGCCGCGTCAGGGACCTGTTTGACCAGGCCAAAAAAACCGCGCCCGCCATTGTTTTCATCGACGAGATCGACGCGGTGGGACGTCAGCGCGGCGCCGGACTTGGCGGTGGACACGACGAACGGGAGCAGACCCTGAACCAGCTGCTGGTCGAAATGGACGGCTTCAACAACAACGAGGGCGTCATTGTGATGGCCGCCACGAACCGTGTCGACATTTTGGACAGCGCGCTGCTTCGCCCCGGGCGCTTTGACCGGCAGATCTATGTGGGTACACCGGACACCAGAGGGCGGGAGGCGATTTTGAAGGTTCACTCCAGGAACAAGCCCCTCTCCGACGACGTGCAGCTTGGCGTGATCGCAAAGCAGACCGCCGGATTCACCGGCGCAGACCTGCAGAACCTGATGAACGAGTCCGCCCTGCGCGCAGCAAAGGCGGGCCGCCCCGTCATTACGATGGAAGACATTGAGGCCTCCATGATCAAAGTGATCGCCGGACCGGAAAAGCGCAGCCGTGTGGTGCCGGAAAGAGAGCGAAAGCTCACTGCGGTACACGAGGCGGGACACGCCATCGTCATGCACAAGCTGCCCCACCATGATCCTGTCCATCAGATCACCATCGTGCCCAGAGGCATGGCAGGCGGCATGACCATCTCCCTTCCCACAGAGGATCACAGTTATATGAGCCGGAACGAGATGCTCGAGCAGATCGTCTCTCTGCTGGGTGGACGCGTGGCGGAATCGCTGATGCTCGACGATATCTCCACCGGCGCCTCCAACGACATCCAGCGCGCCACTTCCATCGCCAAGCAGATGATCACCAAGTATGGCATGAGTCAGAAGCTCGGCCCTGTCTCCTTTGACTCGGACGGTCAGGTCTTTATCGGACGGGACTACGGACACACCAAGAGCTACTCCGAAGAGTTCGCAGCGCATATCGATCTGGAGGTCCAGGAAACGCTTCAGAACGCTTATAAGGTCTGCGAGCAGATCCTCAAGGATAATATGGAACAGCTGCAGCGTGTATCCGATTATCTGCTGGAACATGAGACCATGTCCGGCGAAGCTTTCCGTGAGATCATGGACGGCCCGGAGCCGGACGAACCGGAATCCGACGATCCTTCAGAAGAATAACAACCACCTCCCCTCCGGCATATTCGGTCTCATGGCCGAATACCCTGAAGGGGAGGTGTTCTGTTTGGGAGACAACCCTTCCCCGTTTGTCCGCGGGAATTCCATGTTTTACAGTACGCTGTTCCTGTCCGGCGGAACGATCGCGCTGCGTATCGTCCAGATGGGCTTCCATGTCTATATCTCCGGTGTCATGGGCGCGGACGGTCTGGGCATCATGCATCTGATTACCACGGTCGGCGCCCTCGCCGCTGTTCTGGCTTCCGGCGGCGTCCGGATCGCAGCCACGTGCCTGATCGCGGAAGAAGCCGGTTTGGAATCTGCCTCCGGCGTTCGCGCCGCGGTACGGTGCTGTCTGCTATACGGCATAGGCCTGAGTCTGATGGTGTCTTTCCTGTTGTTCGCTTTGTCCGACCCCATTGCCCAGCGATGGATTTCCGGCGCGGAAGCCGGCGGTCCTCTCCGGATCGTGGCCGTGTTTCTTCCCGTGACCTGTGCCTCTGCGGTACTGGCCGGGTATTATACCGCTGCCGGCCGGATCACGGAACTCGTTTCCGTGGAACTGTTTGAACGTATCTTATCGGTGGGACTGGTATATATCCTGATAAGGTCCGGGAGCGCAGATCCACGTACCGCTGTTTTCCTCGGCTCTTCCCTGGCATCCCTGACAAGCCTTCTGTTTTTGCTGTACCGGTTTCGCCGCTTCATGCGCGGCGCGGTCTGTGGGCCGATCCTGCCGATGATGAAACGCCTGCTTCGGTTCACGCTTCCTCTGGGCTTCAACGACGTGCTTCGCAGCGGACTTGGCACCATCGAGCATATGCTGATCCCCCATGGGCTGAAAAAGCACGGAGCGTCTGAAACAGACTCCCTCGCCGCCTACGGGACCGTCAGCGCTATGGTTTTTCCGGTCATCACCTTTCCCAATGTGATCCTTTACTCCCTGAGCGATGTTCTGATTCCGGAACTGGCCCGGTGCCGCGCCAGAGACCAGCTCCCGCGGATCCAGACGCTGACGGGCAGGTGTCTTCGTTTCACCGTCGTGTTTTCTGCGGCAGCGGCAGGACTCTGTTTTTATCTGGGGAACGATCTGGGGGAACTGCTGTTTCACAGTTTGGACGCCGGCATCCATATCCAAATCTACGCACCTTTGATCCCGATCCTTTATCTGGATACGATCACAGACGGGATGCTGAAAGGACTGTCTCAGCAGATCCACTCCGTCCGCTATAATACGCTGACATCCCTGTTGGATGTGACTATGATTTTTCTCCTGCTTCCCCGATATGGCATGCAGGGGTTTTTGACGGCATTTACCGTGTCTCACGCATTGAATTTCTTTCTCTCCATTCGCAGGCTGCTTCTCGTCACCCGGTACCGCCCCAGATTTGACGCTACCCTTCTCACCGCTTTTTGCTGTGTTTTATCCCTGATGGCAGTCAGACTGCTGCCGCCGGGATACGGCCTAGTGACGACAGTGTGGAAGGCAGCAGCATTCCTGGCGCTGTATTTGCTTCTGATCCGACTGAGCGGCGCACTCGACAAAACGGATACCGATTGGCTGATTCATCTGGTGCTGCAAAGAAAAACGGCCCGGAGCTGACCGCTCCGGACCGTTTTGTTATCCGCAGAGACGGATGATCACGTACGCGAAGATCTTGACCGACGTGACCAGTTCCTCAATGACGGCAAATTCATCATTTCCATGCATTCGGTTGTCCGTTCCCGGCATGGTGCAGCCAAACGCGACTCCATTCTCAATCTCATGACAGTAGGTGCCTCCGCCAATGGCAATGGGTTTGGCATCAGCGTCGCCGGTAAATTTCACATAGGCGTCCAGCAGCGTCTGAATAAAAGGGCTTTCCGCAGGCACGTGATGCGGCGGCCGCATGGGCGAATCCTCCAGCGCAAGTCCCGCTGCCGCGCAGCGCTCGGCCACAACCCGCTTCATATTCTCTTCCGTGGCGCAGACGGGGGTGCGGGAATCAAACTGGGCGCGAAGACCTGTTTCCGTGACGTGGATGATATTGAGGCTCAGGGTCAGCTGACCCGAGATCTCATCGGACATTGCAACCCCAAGTCCTTCCCCCAGGAAGTCACCGTGGGGCAGCAGTTTGGAGAGCGCACAGAGCTTTTCATTCTGTTCCGAAGCCGGAAAATGCATCAAGGATACCAGCTCCAGCGTTGCGGTGATCGCGTTGTTTCCCATTTCCGGGGACGCCGCATGGGCGCCTGTCCCCTGTGCCTGGATCTCGATCCGGTTTTCGCCCAGATCCCGAACCCGGAAGGATACCCCGGTCTTTTCCTTCGCAGAGGCGCAGTAGATCTCCGCAACGCCCTTCCGCATCCCTTCGATCACCATCCGGCACTGATCCGGAACCACGTTGATCTTAAGGCCTGCGTCTATGGAGCAGACCCGCGGAAGCGTGTCTGTTTTTTTATATTCCCCTGTGATGGTACCGTTCAGGCCGCCCTTCTCCAGATTGATCAGCGGAAACTCCGCGTCCGGCGTGAAAGTATATTGTGCCTGCGGCTCCAAGCGGAAGTAGTGCTCGATATCGCTGCTGCCGCACTCCTCGTCACAGCCCCAGATCAGTCTTACATTGTGCCGGAGCGGAATTCCAAGCTCTCTGACGCATCGGGCCGCATACAGGGCCGCAATACTGGGGCCTTTATCGTCCGCCGTCCCGCGCCCATACAGCCTGCCGTCCCGCTCAACGGGATCAAAGGGGGCGGTGACGGTCCATCCGTCCGCCACGGGAACCACGTCCAGATGACTCAGAATGTCAAGATGGTGGTCGTTCTCCGGGAGAAAGTCCACCGTACCCACGTAATTGTCGTAGTTTTTCACGCGGAAGCCGTAGGATTCCGCGATCCGGAGGGCCTGATCCAAAGCGGCGGCAGGTCCCTCCCCGTAGGGCTTGCCCGGAAGCGCGTCCCCTTTGTCACTTCTGATTCGTACCAGCGTCTTGATATCCTCGATCAGTTCCCCGCGGTGGGCCTCCACCCACTGCTCAATTTGTTTCTGATACATATTTCTCCGCACCTCCATACGCGTAAACGATTTCCAGCAGCACCTTCGGCATGGTTTCCAACGCCCGGACCGGGATGAATTCATAGATCCCATGGAATTGGTATCCGCCGGTGGAGAGGTTCGGGCAGGGCAGTCCCATGAAGCTCAGCCTCGCGCCGTCCGTACCGCCCCGGATCGGGACCGTTTTCGGTTCCACGCCCTGTGAAACAAACGCCTGCTGCGCTGTTTCGATCAGGTGCCGGTGCGGTTCCACCATCTCCCGCATATTGTAGTAGGTCTCTTTCAGTTCTGTCTCCACGGTGTCCGGTCCGTACTTCCGGTTCAGATATGCTGCGGCATCCTCCATCAGCTTTTCCTTATTCCGGAGCTTGTCCAGATCATGATCCCGCAGGATATACCGCAGCTGCGCCGACACCACGTCTCCGGACATTTCCGTCAGGTGGATAAACCCTTCGTACCCCTCCGTATGCTCCGGGACCTGTTCCCCGGGCAGCAGCATCTGATACTCCGTCGCGATGGCAGCCGCATTCTTCATTTTATTTTTGGCGTCGCCGGGATGGACCCCCACGCCGCGGAAGCGGATCTCCGCAGAGGCGGCGTTGAAGTTCTCATACTCCAGCTCTCCCAGCGGGCCGCCGTCCACCGTATAGGCGAAGTCACAGCCGAAGCGCTTCACATCAAACAGATCCGGACCTGCGCCGATCTCCTCATCCGTGGTGAAGGCCACCTTGACTGTCCCGTGGGGCCGGTCTGACTTCAGCAGAAGCTCCGCCATCGTCATGATCTCCGCAACGCCGGCCTTGTCGTCCGCACCAAGGAGCGTGGTCCCGTCCGTCACGATCAGATCTTCTCCGATCACGTCCAGAAGTCCGGTAAAACCGTCCTCCGGAGACATGGAAACGGTGTCGCTGAGCATGATCCTGCCGCCGTCATAGTTTTCTACGATCCTGGCGCGGACATTTTTTCCGGAAGCGGCCTCAGACGTATCCACGTGAGCCAGGAAGCCGATGGCCGGCAGCGCCCTGTCCGTGTTGGCCGGAATCGTTCCAAACGCTGCGCCGTCCGCATCGGAGATATACACGTCCGTCAGACCAAGCTCCCGCATTTCCCGGGCGAGCTGTTCCGTCAGATTCCGCTGTCCGGGTGTGGAAGGACGCGTCATTTCTTTCTCGCTGGATGTAGTCTCCACCGTGATATAGTTTAAAAATCGATCCAATGCATTCATATTCTCTCTCCTCCCGCTGATATTTTATCACGACAAATCATGAAGTCAACCAAAACCGGCAATATGCTCGAGCAGGCCCCGGCATCCCTCCAGCACATCCCGCCACGTGGCATCAAAATCGCCGGTGTACCAGGGATCGGCAACCTCTCCGGGACGGTCTGTATACTCCATCAAGAGCCGCATTTTCCCCTCCGGATCGCCGCCGCAGATCCGCTTCATGTTTCTCAGGTTCGCCTGATCCATGCCGATCAGAAGGTCAAACGCTTCATAGTCCGACTTCAGCATCTGACGAGCCGTTTTCCCGTCGCATCGGATCCCATGCTCCAGAAGCTTCCGTCTGGCTTGCGGATAGACCGGGTTGCCAAGTTCTTCCCTGCTTGTGGCGGCCGACGCCACCCGGATCCGGTCCGACAGTCCTGCCCGGCCGGCCAGATCCTTCATCACAAACTCCGCCATGGGGCTGCGGCAGATATTGCCGTGGCAGACGAACAGTATTTTTATCATCTTATTTTTATCCTCGCTTATCGTGGTTTTTGTTGATGTTGCAAGACTTTTGAGGAGGCAGGCCCCAAGAACATTTCCGCTTATCATAGTCTTTCAGGGCCTATCGTATCCATCAACGGTAGTAAATCTGGTAGTAAAATAAACGATTTTACTACTCGGCTATTTTGAGCTTGGAGATGCGTTCCATCTCCGCTTGTGCGTCCTCAAAGTCCACGTGAGAATAGACATTAAGCGTCACACTAATGTCGGAGTGGCCCATGATATACTGCAGCGTCTTGGGGTTCATGCCGCTTTTTGCCATATTAGAACAAAAGGTATGGCGGCAAACATGGGGAGTAACTTTCGGCATCTGAACCTTGTAGATGGAGTTGTACTTATCCAGAATACGCTTAAAGTAGTGCTCCCAATGCAATGCTACCGTAGGCATATTGTTTTTGTCCAGAAACAGGAATCCAACACGCCCGTCAATCATAGGCTCCACATCAGGCGCCCTGCGGTTTGCAATCACACGGCGAAAGCAGGCAGCCACCTCCTGGGTCATGGGAACGAACCGCTCTCCGCTTTCCGTTTTGGTATCCTCGATCATATACTCCATGTTTCGTGTCCGCTGGAGCTGATGATCGACCCGAATTTGCATTTTGCTAAAATCTACATCTGAAACCGTCAAACCGCAAAACTCAGAGATGCGGAGTCCCGTATGAAACAGAATATAGATTCCGTCATAGTATTGACAAAAATGCTTGTCTGAATGGATGAACAGCAAAAAGGCTCGTTCCTCTTTACGAGAGATAGCATCTCTCGTTACGCTGTCATTCACAACAACAGATGCGAGTTGAAATGAAAATGGATTTTTCCGGATCAAATCATCTGCAACTGCCATCTCAAATGCAGGCCGCACCACACCGCGTACCGCATGGATCGTGCTGTATCCGCGGCCATCCTTCTGCAGATTAATCAACCATGTCTTAGCATCTGACATTTTAACCTTATTAATCCGCATCTGCCCGAATGCTTCAGCCTTAATAATATTGATTATAAAAATGTAGTTCGCGAGCGTGTTGTGCCGGACCCCGGTCTTTGTCGCAATATTTTTTTTAACAAGTTCCAAAACTGTCATATTTCCGCCATCTGAGATAATTCCATCAAACAAATCCTGGAGTATCAGCTTCTCTTTCTCACGCAGTGAGAGATCTCGTTTTTTCCCGGCAGGCACCGGGTCATTCTTGTCCAACCTCCAGCTATATGCAAAATGCACGTTGCCTTGATTATCCTTATACTTATACACATAACGTCCATCCTGCCGTTGGCTCTCCCCACTGCGCAGAATACGGCGCTTCTTGTCGCGCCTTTTCTCGCTCATAACGTCTCTCCTTTCTAAAAGAGAGCCTCAGTATGACACGGTTATCATATCACACTGAGGCTTCTTTTACTACCGTAATCTAAATACTACCAGCTTTCTACGGCAGAGTTAGACCGCGGTTGCCTCATTCAGATACATTTCAAACGCCTTGCGCTTAATCATGACCCGGTTGCCATTCATCAAAAACCAGTCTGCACAGCTGTTTTCTTCAATCATCATGCGCAGTTTCTTCTCGCCGATATGAAAATACTTTGACGCCTCACGGACGGTCAGCAGGTATTTCTCCCATGTCGGAA
>CACYXZ010000013.1 GCA_902778525.1 Oscillospiraceae bacterium
TTTTTAAAAGAAAAAAACGGAGGAACCATTGACGATATGATCCGTCATATGAAACACATCAAAAATGTGGGCGGGATCGGAGTCCTGGGACTCGGTTCCGACTTTGACGGAATTGAAAACACCCCGGAGGTGGAGAATGCGGGAATGATGCAGACGCTGGCCGCAGCAATGAAACGGGCCGGATTCAACGAACGGGAAATCGAAGCGGTGTTCAGCGAAAACGTCCTGCGTGTGTATCGTGAGATCCTGAAATAGCAGAGTAAGAGCCTCCGAAGCACGGAGGCTCTTTTTGTAGAATATAATGCTTGTAAAACAGCGATGAAACATGGTATATTATTATAGTTAAGAACAAATCAGATCGGAGAATCTTCATGGAAAACAAGGAACAAGAACCGAAGATCCCTGCGCTGGAAATCAACCCCAGCGAGAGCTACCGGCCCCGTCCTGTGTGGCAGAGGATCGCCGCATTCCTGTTTATCGCACTGATCGTCGCGGGAACGGTAGCCTGTGCGTTCTGGAAATATCTCGGATGAACTACCAGGTGGTCCGATCTGACCGGAAGACGATCTGCCTGAAGATCACGCCGGACGGGGAAGTCGTTGTCCGCGCGCCCCGGCGGTGCTCGGAAGCTTATATCCGCGGATTTGTAGAGGATCACTTGGCATGGATCCTTCGCAATCAGAAGATCGTTCAATCACGAAATGCAGGCCGGGATCAGTTTTGCCTTTCCCAAGGGGATCATATCTCGCTATGCGGCAGCGATTATGTGATCCGGATCGTACCGGGACTTTCTGCGGCTGTCTTACGGGATCAAATCATCCTTCCATCCGTGGATCGGAGCCGCACACGCAAGGCGGTTTTGAGTTTAGCAAAGAAACACGGAATGCCATTCCTCCATGCGAGGCTTGGTTTTTGGGCTTCCAGGATGGGAATATCCTATCAGGACGTAAAAATCTCAACTGCCCGGAACCGATGGGGCAGCTGCAGCCGGGACGGTGTGATCCGGATCAGTGTCTTCCTGCTTTTTGCGCCTGCACGTGCAATCGACTATGTGCTGATTCATGAACTGGCTCATCGCAGGCAGTTTGACCACAGCTCTGCATTTTGGCGGATCGTTTCCGCCGCAATGCCGGACTGGAAAGAACAGAGGGCTGTCCTTAAGCGGTTTCAGTCGGAACCGCTGGTACAGTTTTTGGCGGAAAAGGATGCGTGACCATGGAATATCTTCAGCTTGTCTGGAGCTTCTTTAAAATCGGAATCCTGACTTTCGGCGGCGGATATGCAATGCTTCCAATGATCCAACGGGAGATCGTGGAGCGGCGCGGATGGGCCACGGAGGAGGAGATCCTCAACTATTACGCAATTGGTCAATGCACACCGGGGGTCATCGCTGTCAATACCGCAACCTTTATCGGAGCGCGCCGAAAGGGGATTGCCGGAGGCTTCCTGGCAACGCTTGGTGTGGTTCTTCCCAGCCTGATTATCATTACGGTAATCGCCGCGGTCCTAACGAATTTTGCGGAAATCCCCGCTGTGCAGCATGCGCTGGCCGGGATCCGCGTAGCCGTTGTGGTTCTGGTGGGTTTTTCTGTTTGGAAGCTGCTTCGTTCCGGCGTCCGGGACGGATTCGGTTGGTGCATGTTTGTCTTGGTGTTTCTTGCATCCGCCTTTTTCGGAATTGCTCCGGTTCCTCTGGTGCTGATTTCCGCCGCTGCCGGACTGCTGTCGGGATTTCTTCGGGAGAGGAGCGGTAAAACGTGACGATTCTGCTCATGTGTCTGGAGTTCTTCAAAACCGGGCTTCTCAGTGTGGGCGGCGGTTTGGCTACGCTGCCGTTTCTCTATGAAATGGCAGATCGCTATCCCTGGTTTACCCGGGCGCAGCTTGGCGATATGATTGCGGTCAGCGAATCCACGCCCGGGCCGATGGGGGTCAATATGGCCACCTATGCGGGTTATACTGCCTTCGGCGTGCCGGGAGCCGTGCTTGCCACGTTCTCCCTGGTCCTTCCGAGTATTCTCGTGATCCTGATCGTCTCCCGATTTCTTCAGCGGTTTCAGGACAGCGTTCTGGTCAAGCGAATCCTCTCCGGACTTCGCCCGGCCTCAGTGGGGCTGATTGCGGCTGCCGGTTTCGGCATTCTGAAGCTTGCGCTGCAGATTGATCCCGGCGCTGATATGTGGATTTCCTGGAAAGCACTCGGCACCGGGCTTGTTCTGGCAGGCCTCTATGCGGTGTTTGGAAAAAAAGCGCATCCCATCCTGTTTATCGGTTTGGGTGCGGCGGCAGGACTGGTGATGGGACTATGAAACGGATCCTTGGAATCGATCCCGGATTTGCAACCATTGGCTTCGGCCTGATTTCGGCGGATCGGGGCAGCGTACAGATGCTGCGCTACGGGGCCATTACAACGCCTGCCGGCGCTCCGTTCTCTCAGCGGCTTGGACAGATCTTTGAGGATATGAATCAGCTCCTTAAACTGACAAAGCCGGACGCAGTCAGCATTGAAGAACTGTTTTTCAACACCAATATCACCACCGGAATCCAGGTTGCTCACGGCCGCGGGATTATACTTCTGGCCTGCCAGCAATATGGCGTTCCGATTTTTGAGTATACGCCTTCCCAGGTCAAGCAGGCCGTGGTCGGCTATGGGAAAGCGGAAAAACGACAGGTCATGGACATGACCAGAAGGATCCTGCATCTGACGGAGATCCCCAAACCGGATGACGCAGCCGACGGGCTTGCGCTGGCTCTGTGTCATGCCAGAAGCTCTACGTCGCTGCTGTCCGGTGTCTAAAAGGAGATGGCTTATGTTTTATTATCTGCACGGCACGGTTGCCCTGATTGATCTTGGCGTGGTGGTCCTGGAGTGCGGCGGCGTCGGATTTTCTGTGAATACGACGACTACTACCATGGCGAAACTGAAGCTGGGAGAGTCTTGCCGGCTCTACACCCATTGTGCAATCCGGGAAGACGCTTTTGACATCTACGGATTTGCCACCAAGCGGGAGCTTGATACGTTCCGGTTTCTGATTGGCGTCAATGGGGTCGGGCCAAAAGCCGCGCTGGCAATTCTGTCGACAGTAACTCCGGACGGACTCAATATGGCCGTAGTAACGCAGAACGAAAAATCTTTGACCGCTGCTCCCGGAGTGGGGAAAAAACTTGCACAGAGGATCCTTCTTGAGCTGAAGGATAAACTGGGCGCCCAGTCTGAATTTGACTTTTCCTCCGGAGATGGCGTCACAGCGCCGCTCCTTCAGCCGGGCTCCAAAGCTACGGAGGCCGTTCAGGCGCTGCAGGTACTGGGATACGATCAGAACAGCATTTCCGCGGCCATGAAGGGTATCGATGTGGAAAAACTGGAACTGCAGGATATCATCAAGCAGGCCCTCCGGGCCATGACCACAAAGTAGGAGGGAGCATATGGCACTGGAATTTTCTCAGGAGATGGAGGCGCCCCTGATCACAACGTCTCTGATCCCGGGCGACAGCGGGGAGGTCAATCTCCGGCCCCAGACGCTCTCTGAGTACACCGGACAGGAGAAGGCGAAAGGGAATCTCTCTGTTTATATTGAAGCGGCCAGACGCAGGAACGAACCGCTGGATCATGTGCTGCTCTACGGTCCGCCGGGACTTGGCAAGACCACCCTTGCAGGTGTGATCGCCAATGAAATGGGCGTGAACCTACGGGTCACCTCCGGTCCCGCCATCGAAAAAACCGGAGATCTGGCAGCGCTTCTGACGAACCTGAGCGAAGGGGACATCCTGTTTATCGACGAGATCCATCGTCTCAACCGCGTGGTGGAGGAACTGCTCTATCCCGCCATGGAGGACTATGCCATCGACATTATCATCGGCAAAGGACCTTCCGCCAATTCTATTCGGCTGGACCTGCCGAAATTCACTCTGATCGGCGCCACAACCCGGGCCGGGCAGCTTTCTTCTCCGCTTCGGGACCGGTTTGGGGTCTCTCTGCGGCTGGAGCTCTATCAGCCGGAGGAGCTGCAAAAGATCGTTCTCCGAAGCGCGGCGCTGCTTGGCACGGAAATCGATCCGGACGGCGCATTTGAGATTGCATCCCGCAGCCGCGGGACGCCCCGGCTTGCAAACCGGATGCTTCGGCGAGTCAGGGATTTCGCCCTGATTGACCATGACGGTGTGATCACGAAAGAGGCGGCCAATGACGCACTCAACCGTCTGGAGGTGGATCATCTCGGCCTGGACGATACAGACCGCCGGATGCTGATGAGTATTATCCAGAATTACGGAGGCGGTCCTGTAGGACTTGAGACCCTTGCCGCAACCATCGGAGAAGAAGCGATTACACTTGAGGATGTTTACGAACCGTATCTGATGCAGATCGGGTTCCTGACGCGCACCCCACGGGGACGCTGCGTGACACAGCTTGCCTACCGTCATCTTGGGATCGAACACATCGCCAGCGACGACGGGCAGCTTCGGATCGAATAAAAAAGGAGAGAGAATCATGGGAAAACTATTTGGCACTGATGGCATTCGGGGAATTGCAAACCGGCAGCTCACGCCGGAACTGGCCTATCGGGTCGGTCAGGCCGCTGCTCTGGTGCTGCGCCGGGACTACGAAGGAAAGCCTGTCGTGGTGATCGGAAAGGATACCCGCATCTCCTCGGATATGCTGGAGGGTGCGATAACGGCAGGTCTCACCGCCTGCGGAGTCAATGTCCATACGCTTGGTGTGATATCGACTCCTGCGGTGGCGCTCATCACAGTCCGCAGCGGTGCGGCTGCCGGTATCGTGATCTCCGCCTCTCACAACCCCTATGAATATAACGGCATCAAGTTCTTCGGTCCGGATGGCTCGAAACTGCCGGATGAAGTGGAAAATGCCATCGAAAACCTGATCCTTTCCAAGGATCCGCTTCCGATGTGTGAAAACGGCGACATCGGCATCACTTACGATGACCGGCATGCCATGGACGCATATATCCGGTATCTGGTCTCCACAGTGAAAGGAGACCCTCACGAGCTTCGTGTGCTTGTGGACTGCGCCAACGGAGCCGCCTCTGTGACGGCGCAGCGCATCTTTGCGCGCTACGATCTTGATGTGACGTATATCAACGATAAGCCCAACGGCGTCAATATCAATGCCGGATGCGGTTCCACCCATCTGGAGGAGCTCGGGAAACTGGTCGCCCAGGGCTGCTACGACGTGGGCATTGCCTTCGACGGTGACGCGGACCGCTGCCTTGCCGTGGATGAAAAGGGAAACGAGATCGACGGAGACAAGATCATGGCGCTGATCGCCAGAGCCATGAAGGACGCCGGAGATCTGCAGGGAGACGGTTTTGTTGCAACCGTCATGAGCAATATGGGCCTGCACAAATACGCGCAGGCCAACGGATTCACAGTCCTCTGTGCAGATGTGGGAGATCGCAATGTCCGGGAGATGATGGTGAAACAGGGGATGGTTCTGGGCGGAGAACAGTCGGGACATATTATTTTCCTGAATCACATGCCCACGGGAGATGGTCAGCTCACGGCGCTGCATTTCCTGAGCATTATCACGAAGTACGGCATCCCGGTCAGCAGCCTGGTAGAGGAAATCAAACGCTATCCCCAGGTCCTGATCAATGTTCCCGGTCCCCATGAGAGCGCTGCAAAGGCTGCGCTGATTGCCTCGGATGCGGTTCAGACTGCGATCCGGGAGCAGGAGAAAAGGCTTGCAGGGGACGGAAGAATCCTTGTCCGTCCCTCCGGCACGGAGGCCCTGCTTCGCGTCATGGTGGAGGCCGGCACGGAAGAAACTGCGCAAACTGTCGCAAATGATCTGGCAGAGGTCATTAAAAATATACAAAAATAGTGTTAAAAACAAAATAAATATTATAAACTATTGACATTTTACCCTATTGTGCTATAATAAAATTTGCTGAGACAGTACAATTTGTCTTTAAGCGTGTTTGGATATATATAGTGCCCTTTCCGCGCCCACTCTTTTTAGATTTGTCCGGCAAGGTTCGGCTTGTATGTCCCCATTGTTCTGGCGAGTCCGGCTTCCCTGGCCGCTTGCATATACAAAAGCCCTTTGCACCAAGATTGTTTCTGGAACATAGGGCAAATCTAATCTGTAAAAGAGAGGGAAAAACTATGTACGAAGACAAGATTTTGGTCTGCAAAGAGTGCGGCAATGAGTTTACCTTTACCGCCGGCGAGCAGGAGTTCTATGCCGAGCGCGGCTTCCAGAACGAGCCCCAGCGCTGCAAGGCCTGCCGTGATGCCCGCAAGAATGCCCTTCGCGGCCCCAGACAGTATTTCACCGCGGTCTGCGCTGCCTGCGGCGGCGAGGCAAAGGTTCCTTTCGAGCCCAAGTCTGACAGACCTGTTTACTGCTCTGACTGCTTCGCGCGGATGCGTCAGGAGTAATAACGATTAAGCTCAGCCGGTCTCTTCAGAGGCCGGCTGATTTTTTGAGGTGCATATGGTTTCTTTATACATTGGATTGTTTGCGAGCGGGAAAGACGGCTCCAGAGTCCTGCTGGAACACGCCTGCCGGGATCATAACATAGATAATATACTGACCCATGATTCTCTCGGAAAACCTCTTTTGCCGGGAGGGGTAGAGGTGAGCATCAGCCATGCGGCAGGAGCAGCCGCGGTTGTGATTTCCGACCGGCCCGTCGGAGTTGACATTGAACAGATCCGGACGGTTCGGAAGAATTTACCGGCTCGGGTGTTGAGCCCCGAAGAATACCGGGCATATCAGGAAGCAGGGGAGTCTCCTGAATTGTTTTTTATGTTCTGGACCCTGAAGGAGGCTTACTATAAGTATTTGGGGACCGGACTTCCCGGATTCCCAAACGAAACGGAGTTTGTCCTGGAAAACGGTCGCTGGACGCTGAAGGGCAGTCCGCTGCATTTTGAAGTGTATCAGGAAAACCTCCTGATCTGCGCGCTGTGCAGCGAAGATCAAGAGGTCAGAGTCATTCATCCTTGATAAAGCTGAGATTCATGTCAACGATCGTGTCGATTCCCGGGACGTCTCCCTGATTTGTGTACTGCCACATGTCGAAGGCGTAGGGAAAGGAAGGGGTATCCTGATATTCCGCAAGCCAGAAGGAATAGTCCGACAGATCTTTGAGATGATAGTAATGGGACGCAAGATCCAGATTGAAGTATATTCCCGCCCTGTATCCCGCCGATTCGATGGTATAGCAGAACGCTCTCGCGCACCGTGTGAGTTCCGTTGAGCTGATGGATGCAGTTCGTGCGTCACCGTCCGAGACGGGTTCCCAGTCAAAGTAGATGGGATATTTCAGTTCATAACCCTTGACCAGCTCCAAAACAGTCAGCGCCTCATTTCTGGCTTCCTCCTCCGTCAGCGCCTGAGAGAAGAAATAGACCCCGAGATCCACGCCGCAGGCGGAGGCCTGCTCCAGATTATATGTAAAATACTCGTCTACGCCCGTTTCACCTTCCTCATAACCGCGATAACCAGCCCGAAGAATGGCGAAGTCCACATCGCTTTGGGCAACTGCTTCCCAGTCAATTTCTCCCTGGTATACTGAGACGTCAATACCGAGCCTGGCTTTCAAATCATCGGACTGATAGGTTTTAAACCCATTTTCCGAGCCAAAGCAGGCAGCGTCCAGCAGGGACGGCGGCAGTGTTTTTTCCGGGATTGCGGTCACATTTCCGGCAGGCTCCCGCTCGCTCCCGAGCCCCTGGAGCAGCATTCGGGTCAATAGAAACAAAACGATGAGCAGCGCAATGCCGATTATGATAATCGCCGCAGTGCTGATGTTTCTTTTTTTTCTGCGGCTTTTTTTCCTGGTATTTCCCATTTCGAATCCTTTCTGTTACGGATGATTCCAAAGGAATTGACTATTTGATACCATATCAGACGCGAATTGGCAAGCTAATTTTCGATAATTCAAAAAATATTCATTGTTTTCCCGTGTAGAATGGTGTAAAATATGATAACGCATTTTTCCAGAGAGGAGCCAGATTATGGCACAGCAGTAT
This sequence comes from Oscillospiraceae bacterium, assembly GCA_902778525.1. Taxonomy (GTDB): domain Bacteria; phylum Bacillota; class Clostridia; order Oscillospirales; family Oscillospiraceae; genus HGM13006. Next base: position 8,002 of record CACYXZ010000013.1, read on the forward strand.
GGCGGAACCCAGCCGCCGAATGCAAATCAAAATGATCCCCGGGATCCGTTTCAGCAGGATGCTCAGAGGTTCCGCCGGGTAGAATATATTGATAACAGCGCCCAGATCGAAGCGCAGCAGCGGGCACAGAGGAAAAGACAGATCCAGGCCAGAAAGCTTCAGCAGAAGCGGCGCCGCCAGCGCAGACGGCGCGGAGCCCTGATCGGCATTGGCTTTCTTCTGCTTCTGGTGATCGCGTTTGTTCTGATCACCATTCTTAACGGATCCTATGGACAGGCTGCCGATCAGGGTCTCGACGAGCTGGATATGAATCTGGAGGAGCTCGATGACGAGGCCGAGGAGAAGCTCTATGACGGCCCGCCTGTTGCTACCATCGCGTTTGTTGGGGATATTTCCGCATCGGCAGATCAGGTCCGGGCCGTGACCAAAGCGGACGGTACCTTTGATTTTAACGCGCCCTTTGCGGATATTGCCGACTATTTCTCCACCGATAACATCGCGTATGCGGTCGGTGATTTTGAGACCACAATGGTTGACAATCAGCCTTTTGGCGGCGAACCCTATTACAATGCGCCTATTGAGCTTGCCGGCTCCCTCAGAGGTCTCGGCTTCCGGCTCATGTCCACAGCCAACACCTACGCGCTCAACAACGGTATCGAAGGCCTGGTTTCTACAAAAAACTATCTCACCATTGCCAAGCTCCGTTCCGTTGGGACGTATCTTTCCCAGGCTGACCGGGATGAAAATGGCGGCGCCTATATCCGCAATATCCACAAGATCAAATTTGCGTTTCTTTCCTACACCAAGGGAACCGATTCCGTAACGATGCCGGAGGGGTGTGAATACGCCCTGAACACGTTGTATACGGATTATTCGGACTACTGGTCGGATCTGCGCAGCAGCCGCATTCGTAGCGACGTACAGGCGGCGAAGGATGCCGGCGCGGAAGTGATCATAGCACTGGTCCACTGGGGCAGTGAGTACAGCCGGACGGTCTCTGAACCGCAGAAAGAGGTGGCGGACCTGCTCCTGAGCAACGGAGTGGATGTGATCATCGGGACCCATTCTCATCTGGTGAGCAAGATGGGCTTTGAAACGGTGGAGACCAATGACGGCACGTTAAAAAACTGTTTCGTCGCCTATGGCCTTGGAGATTTCTATACCGATCCGGAGCAGCCGACGGCCCAGCAATCCATGATCCTCAATCTGACCTTTGCCAGAGGCGAGGATGGGAACGTCACCATCACAGATGCCAATTATGTCCCGATTTACAACTATATCCACATGAATAACGGGGTGCGGACATTTGAACTGTTGGACGTTTACCGCAATATGGCGGAGCTGAAGCGGGTTGATATGACCTCTGAGCAGGCGGAACTGTTCAATCAGCTTCTCGATACGGTAGATACCATGCACAACTACGGCGGGGAGGAACTGGATATCGGTCCTGCGGATCAGGATCGCCGGATCGTTGAAAAAGCGATTGCGGAGGGAGAAGTATCTTCTGCTGATATCCGTGCCAAGAAACGGGAAGAGGCTGACGCCGCGGAAAAAGCCGCGCAGGAGGCAGCTGAAGAAGCCGAAGACGACTACGATCCCAATGCAGAGGTTCAGGAACTGAATCCCGAAGCGGATGAAGTTCAGCAGGAAACCGAGGATGGCGAGACATCTCCGGAGTAATCCGAAACTGATACAGAAAAAATGCGCGTCCAAATCGGACGCGCATTTTTTTGATTTATTTCTTCACCTTAAAACTGTCCTTGAGACTGACAGAGCGGTTGAATACCAGATGTTCGGCCGTGGAATCCTTGTCTGCACAGAAATACCCGAGACGCATGAACTGATAGCTGTCGCCGGGCATGGCAGATGCTAAGGAAGCCTCGACCTTCGCCCCTTCAACAACCGTCAGGGAATTGGGATTCAGGCAATCCAGGAAATTCTTGTCCGCACCGTCCGGATCGGGATCCAGGAACAGATTGTCATAGAGCCTGACTTCAGCGTCCACCGCCGTATCCGCATCCACCCAGTGGATCGTTGCGCCCTTGACCTTCCGTCCGTCGGCAGGGTCGCCGCCACGGGAGTCGGGATCGTAAGTGCAGAGGATTTCGGTAATGCTGCCGTTTTCGTCTTTGACGCAGCCGGTGCAGCGGATCAGATACGCGCCCTTCAGACGGCATTCCGGACCGCCCGGATACAGGCGCTTGTATTTGGGAACCGGCTCCTCCAGGAAATCATCCGCTTCCACAAATAGATTCCTGGAAAAAGAAACCATACGGGTCCCGTCCTCGGGATGTCCGGGATTGTTTTCAATCTCAAACTGTTCCGTCTGTCCTTCGGGATAATTGGTAACAGTGAGACGGACAGGGTGCGTGACTGCCATCACACGTTTGGCCGTCTCGTTGAGATCCTCCCGCAGGCAGTGCTCCAGGAAGGAATACTCCACCACGGAATAGACCTTGGATACACCGATCCGCTCGCAGAAGTTCCGAATGGACTTGGGAGTATAGCCCCGGCGGCGCAGACCGCAGAGCGTGGGCATCCGGGGATCGTCCCATCCGGAGACCCGCCCCTCCTCCACCAGCTGGCGGAGCTTCCGCTTGGACATGACGGTATAATTGATGTTCAGCCGGGCAAATTCAATCTGCCGGGGCTTGTGGTAGGGGATGGACACGTGTTCCACGACCCAGTTGTACAGGGGACGGTGGTTTTCGTATTCCAGCGAGCAGAGGGAATGGGTGATGCCTTCCAGCGCGTCCTGAATGGGATGGGCGAAGTCATACATGGGGAAGATGCACCACTTGGTTCCCTGTCTGTGATGCTCGATATACCGGATCCGGTAGAGCACAGGATCCCGCATGTTGATGTTTCCGGACTCCAGATCGATTTTGGCCCGGAGCGTGTATTTTCCTTCGGGGAATTCCCCGGCCCGCATCCGGCGGAACAGATCCAGACTCTCCTCCATGGGACGATCCCGGTAAGGAGAGACGGCAGGGTGGGTCAGATCGCCCCGATATTCCTTGAACTGCTCCGGAGTCAACTCGCAGACGTAGGCAAGTCCTTTCTGGATCAGCTCTTCGGCATACTGATACGTCTGCTCAAAATAATCTGAACCGTAGAAGAACCGGTCGCCCCAGTCAAAGCCAAGCCAATGGATATCCTCCTGAATGGCGTCCACATATTCGGTGTCCTCCTTGGCCGGGTTGGTATCATCCATGCGGAGATTGCACAGGCCGCCGAATTTCACCGCGGTACCGAAATCAATGATCAGCGCCTTGCAGTGTCCGATATGCAGGTAGCCGTTTGGCTCGGGCGGGAATCGCGTATGCACCGTCATACCCTCGTACTGACCGCCGGGGCCAATATCCTCGGTAACAAAATTGTGGATGAAATTGGAGGATTCCTCAAAAATCTCTGCCATAAGCGAAACATCCTTTCTGAATGTAATATTCCATACAAGTTAATCTATTATATCCGTTTTAAACCGCTTTTTCAATTCCCAATCTGCGAATTATCAGATTTCTTCATTCCATTCTGGAAATGAACCGAAAAAAAATAGAATTGAGCGATGAAAAAGGATTTGATATGATAACGAAAAAAGAAGAAGGGGAGATGGCCATTGAAACGAATTACTGCTTTAATTCTTACGCTTTTGATGCTCTTGGGTGTTTCCGCCTGCGGCGCTGAAGATACTGTTTCTTCGGTTCCCGCAGAAAGTGCTGCTGCTTCTGAAGATACGGAACAGGTGCAGGAAGCGGACATTCCCGATGCGGAAAACGAAAAAAATAGTGAAATCGCGGATTCTTCTGAAGCGGTTTCTGCGTCTGAACCGCCGGAAGCTCCTCTGGAGGAAACGGAATATGTTCCGACGGAAGAGGAACTGGCTGAACGCGCGTCGATAGAACAGGCGCTCGACCTCCGTAATATGGACCAGGAGTGGACCTACAGCCAAAGCTATGACGCCTGGACGCTCAGCGTGGTTGTGGATGTGGTGAATCCGGAGCTTCCGGATCAGCAGGGCGTATCTGTCGCAGTCCCCGGCGCATATGTAACCGGGATAGACACAGATGGAGACGGAACTGCGGACGTCACCGCAGCAGACGGAGAAGCGTCTGTCTCCGGCGGTCTTGTCATTGACCACGATGCCTCGATCGTCAGCGCAAACGGACAAACTTACACTGCCGATACCTGCCCCGTTATTCTGACCACCGGCGCGGCCGGTTACGGCTCCCAGTGGAACAGCTCAGCTTCAGCGTCCTATTGCGGAGACGGCTATGTGTCTGTAGGATGCGGCAACCGGGGAAAACAGGACTACGTTAGCGATGACGCAGGCAATGTCCTCTATTATACCGGCGACGCGCCCTGCTGCCTGGTGGATCAGAAAGCGGCGACCCGTTTTGTCAAGTATAATATGCTGCTGGGTAATCTCCCCGGATGTGTGGACTATTTTGTCTCTACCGGCGGATCCGGCGGGGCCGCCCACGCTGCCATGTTTGCGGCGACCTCAAACCACCCGGATTTCTATGATTACCAGATCGAAGCGGGCGCGGTCGGTGTCTATCAGAACTCCGACGGAAGCTATTCCACTTGCGTAACCATCGATGGAGAGCAGGTGGAGATTTCAGACGGAGCCTGGGGTGCAGTACCGTACAGCGCAATCACTTCCTTGTATGAGGCGGATATGGCACAGGCTTTCGAGTATTATTTGGATCCAACTTTCTCGTTTAGCACGGAGTTCCAGGCTAAGCTGGCCGAGTATCTGTCAAAGGCCTATATGGATGAAATCAACACCCGCGGATATGCCGTGGATGAATCGGGTGTGGGCTTTGACATCAATAAAGACGGGGACATGGATGACCATGTGGATCTGACCATCGAATATGACGCCGCCAAGTATCCCGACACCAATGGATACGGCGGAACCTACCTCGATCTCTACCTGTGCGAGTTCACCGAGAATCTGCAGTGGTACCTTAACAATCTTCCGTACGCCTCCGACTGGACCTGGTTTGACGGCGATGGCAATGCGCTTTCTGATGAAGAAGTCGCGGCAATGACCGGAGAAGATCTGGCGACCGCGTTCCTGGAGGGACGCTACGCTAAGGCCGGGGGCGGGTTGGGCGGTCCCGGCGGACCTCCTCCCGGCGGGATGATGGGACCTCCTCCGGATCTGATGGCGATGTTCGGCGACGATGCGGCAGATCTGTTTGGAGGAGATATTAGGGACGGAGGACCTGCGGCAGGATCCAGCAACGCCTCCGGAAGCGGATTGAACTCAAACAATTACGCGACATTCGACGACATGGTATCCGCCTATGAAGCGGACATCGCCGCGATCCAGGCCGGCGACCGGTTCGGCAAGAATATTGTCGATCTCTATAATCCGCTCAACTATATCGGCGCTGAGGGAACCGATAATCCGGTCTGGACCAGAGTTGTGATGGGCGCAGTAGAGGGCGATATGCCCATGATGGCTTCCCTTAACATGCAGATCTCCTGGCTGAACGCCGGAACCGACGCGGTGATCGAATGGCAGTGGGATGGCGGTCATGTGCCCAACGAAGTGCTGGGAGAATCTCTGGCCCTATATGTGGATCAAATGTACGGCAAATATGTCTCCGGCGTGGAGACGGTGAAGCCTGATCCGGACCCGATCACGACAAATGGCGACAGCGATGCTCCGTCCGGAAAAGATCTGACCGGTTGGGTCAGCTGCGAGGATCTTAGCCATGTGACGTTTTCTCTTGCGGATGCGCTCGCCTATCGGAATTCCGGCGCTATGAAGGCGGTTCCCGGTTTTGATGTAATTGATTACGGCCAGGAGGACTATGTTTTCGGCAGTAGCGAGCAGGATGCAAGGCACTGGAATCCGGCCCTGCTGGAGATTTTCAAAAACCCGGAGTACGCAAAAACACTCTCTGAATTATTTGGTGAATAATAACCCTGCGGGAGCCACCGGAATTGCGGCGGCTCCCGTTTTATGCTACAATGAGACGGTTGGGAGGTGCAGAAATGAAGAGAATCGGGATCATGATCCTGCTTGCCTGTCTGATCATGACGGGATGCGCCTTTTTCCCAAATCAGGAAAAACCTCCTGCACAGACAGCACCCTGTACAGTCGAAATGCTGGATGTAGGACAGGGCCTTTGCATTCTGGTGCAGATGGACGGGGAGTACCTTCTTTATGATGGCGGCGGCCGGGAAACCTCCTCCTATGTGGTCCGGCATCTCAGGGATCTGGGGATCCGGGAGCTGAACTATATGATCGCCTCCCATTACGACGAAGACCATATCAGCGGCCTGGTCGGAGTTCTCTCTGCGTTTGAGGTCGGACACGTCCTCGCGCCGGATTATGAAGCGGACACAAAGATCTTCCGTTCTTTTCATGAAAAGGTCCTGGAATGCGGACTGGAACCGGATTCCCCCGATCCCGGATCGAGTTTTCCCCTTGGCAGCGGCGAGATCCTGATCCTGGGACCGGAACAATACGATGATCCGGTGGAAAACAACCGTTCGATTGCGGTGATGCTGTCATATGGCGCATTCCGGTGCCTGATCACTGGAGACGCGGAACAGCAGGAGGAGGCTAACCTTGTGGTATCCGGACGGGATCTTTCCGCGGACCTGTATGTGGCAGGTCATCATGGAAGCGCTTCCGCCAGCACGCCGGCCTTTATCCGGTCCGTGTCACCCCGTTATGTGTTTTTCAGCTGCGGAGAGGGGAACGCCTATGGTCATCCCTCAGCTAAAACACTTCAGACCGTGCAGGATGCCGGAGCCGAGATCTTCCGAACAGACCGGCAGGGAGGCGTAACGGCATATTCAGACGGCACTCAGACATGGTTCAGCGTGGATCCGTGTCAGGACTGGTCTCCCGGAAATCCCCTCCCGGCAGCGTCTTCTGCTGCCGGCGGGTATGTTCTCAACAAACGTTCCATGCGGTTTCATCGCCCGGATTGCGACAGCGTCCGGCAGATGAGTCCTTCGAACCGGGAGGATTCCAAAGCGACAAGAGAGGAACTGATCGCGCAGGGATACCGCCCCTGCGGCGCCTGTAATCCCTGAACCGAGCCCCATATATGGTAAAGTTTTGATTGACAGGATACAAGACCGTGATATAATACAGACAGACGGGTAATGCCCGCGGACGAACAGCCGTCTACCCCGGTAGACGGCTCGTTCTATACAGAGGAGGAACCGCTATGTATTTGCAGGAAGAGGGGAAGATCTGGCTGGCCACCGGCAGCGAGAGGGTTTATTTAGAGCCCTCCATGTGCAACCGCCACGGGCTCATCGCCGGAGCGACCGGTACCGGAAAAACTGTCACGCTCAAGGTCATTGCGGAGTCCTTCAGCGATATGGGCGTTCCGGTATTTCTCGCGGATATCAAGGGAGACCTGACGGGCATGTGTGTGCCCGGCGTTGAGAATAAACATATCCGCCGCAGCATCGACACGATGCATATCGAAAACTTTGATTATACTACCTACCCGGCCCGGTTTTTCGATGTCTACGGGAAAAAGGGACACCCGGTTCGAACAACGATTTCCGATATGGGACCGGAACTGCTCAGCCGGTTGCTCGGTCTTAACGATACTCAGAGCGGCGTTCTGCGCATCGTGTTCAAGATTGCCGATGACCGGGGCCTTTTGCTTCTGGATTTGAAGGATCTTCGCAGCATGGTTCAGTATGTGGGTGACAATGCCAAGGAATATAAGCTGCAGTATGGCAATATTGCGCCTCAGTCCGTGGGCGCCATTCAGCGGTCCCTCCTGATGCTTGAGGATGAAGGTGGAGATCAGTTTTTCGGAGAACCGGATCTGGACATCAAAGACTGGTTTGACTGGGATGATCAGGGCCGCGGCGTTATGAATATCCTGGAGTGCCAGGAGCTGTTCCAGCATCCCTTGCTTTACGGTACGTTCCTTCTGTGGATGCTCACCGAGCTCTATGAGCTCCTGCCGGAAGTGGGCGATCTGGACAAGCCGAAGATTGCGTTCTTCTTTGATGAAGCGCACCTGCTCTTCAAGGACGCGCCGAAGGCGCTCCTGGAGAAGGTGGAGCAGGTCGTTCGTCTGATCCGTTCCAAGGGCGTCAGCGTCTGGTTTATCTCCCAGAACCCCTCGGACATTCCGGAGATCGTTCTGAGTCAGATCGGCAACCGTGTCCAGCATGCGCTCCGGGCCTATACGCCCAACGAGCAGAAGGCGCTCCGTTATGCGGCGAAATCCTTCCGGGTGAATCCGGAGTTTGACACGGAAACGGTTCTCCAGCAGCTGGAAACCGGCCAGGCTTTGGTCTCTGTACTGGATCCCAAGGGTGTGCCTACCATTGTGGAACGGGCAGGAATTCTCCCGCCCCGCAGCTCCATGAGCATTGCGGATGAAAGCGTTGTCGCCCAGGTGATCGCCGGCAGCCCCCTTCGGGAAAAGTACGACAAGTCCGTGGATCGCATTTCCGCCTATGAGACGCTCAGTGCGCAGAACGACGAGGAGGAGAACGGAGAAGCTGCGCCTGCCGATACAGAATCGTCGGCAAATCCCGGCCGTCCGAAGACAAAGACGGAACTGATGGAAGAGCAGCTTGCCAGGGAGAAGGCTGCCAAAGCGGAGCAGTCGCAGTCCAAGACGGATAAGGAATCGGAAAAAGAGGAGAAAGAAAAGGCAAGAGCCGAGGCCAAAGCGGAAAAAGAACGGGAGCGTGCCAAGAGCCGGAAAAAGCAGAGCGCAGCCTCCAAGACGGCCGGAAAAGTGGTTTCTACCGCCGCCGGCACCGTAGGCCGGGAGCTCGGCAAGAGCTTTGTGCGTGGACTGCTCGGCATTCTCAAACGATGAACAAAGCGTAAATAATTTTGGAAATACCTGCTTTTGTTCTTTCCTTTTGCCGCCTGTTGGGGTAGAATAGGAACGAACATGAGAACGCCCCGGATTCGGGGGCGCAACATAAAGGAGAGCGAAAATTATGAGTGAGCCGCAGTATAAACGGGTACTGCTGAAAATCAGCGGAGAAGCTCTGGCGGGCGACGCCAAGCGCGGGCTGGATTTTGATGTGATCGGAAAGGTCTGCGACGTTGTCAAACAGTGCGTGGAGGCAGGAGTCCAGGTCGGAATCGTGGTCGGCGGCGGCAATTTCTGGCGCGGCCTCAAGGACGGCGGTGACCGGATGCAGCGCGTCCGTGCCGACCATATGGGAATGCTTGCCACCACCATTAACGCCCTTGCCATCGCCGACTGTCTGGAGCAGCGCGACGTGGAGGTTCGGGTACAGACTGCCATTGAGATGCGCTCCATCGCCGAACCCTATATTCGTTCCCGCGCCTGCAGGCATTTGGAAAAGGGCCGGGTTGTGATCTTCGGCTGCGGAACAGGCAATCCGTATTTCTCTACCGATACCGGAGCGGCGCTTCGGGCTGCGGAGATCGACGCGGACGTGATCCTTCTCGCGAAGAACATTGACGGCGTCTATGACTCCGATCCCGCAAAGAATCCCGATGCAAAGAAGTACGACGATATCACTTATGCGCAAGTCCTTGCCAAGCAGCTTCAGGTGATGGACTCCACCGCTACAAGTCTCTGCATGGACAACAATATTCCTGTCTTTGTTTTTGCGCTCAAGCAGCCTGAAAATATTCTCAAGGCGGCGATGGGCGAGAATATCGGCACCTATGTTCACGGATGAAATACGTTTAGGAGGCGTTTTAGATGAAAGTTGATTTGTCACCCTATTCCAGGAAAATGGACAAGACCATCGAAGTGCTTCAGGGACAGTTCGCTTCTGTTCGCGCAGGCCGGGCCAACGCCTCGGTTCTCGATCGCATCTCGGTGGAGTATTATGGTGTGGACACTCCCATCAATCAGGTGGGTTCCATCACATCTCCCGATCCCAGAACGCTGTTGATCCAGCCCTGGGACAAAACCCTGCTTCGGCCTATCGAGAAGGCCATTCAGGTCAGCGATCTCGGCATCAATCCCCAGAATGACGGCCAGGTCATCCGACTGATTTTCCCGCAGCTGACGGAGGAGCGCCGGAAAGATCTGACCAAGCAGGTCAAAAAGTATGGGGAAGAGAGCAAGGTGGCCATCCGCAACGTCCGCCGGGATGCCATGGACGCCATCAAGAAAATGCAGAAGAAATCCGAGATCACCGAGGATGACCAGAAGGAAGCGGAAAAGGATCTGCAGAAGGTCACGGACGAGTATATCAAGAAAGTAGACGAGCAGTGCGCCAAAAAGGAAAAGGAACTGATGGAGCTCTGATCATACGAAAAACCGCCTTGGGAAAGGGGAGACCCTTTCCCAAGTTTTCACAAGAGGAGAACAGAAAGCATGGCTTTACACGCAAAGCAGGATAATCCGATGCCGCAGCATATTGCCATTATCATGGACGGCAACGGACGGTGGGCAAAAAAGAGACTGCTGCCCCGGACTGCGGGTCACGCAGCCGGTGCGGAGACGTTTCGGAAGATTGCGCTCTACTGCAGAGAGATCGGCGTAAAATATCTTACCGTCTACGCTTTTTCCACAGAGAACTGGAAGCGGCCTCAGGAAGAAGTCTCTAAAATCATGTCTCTGATGAAAGACTATCTTCTTGAAGCCATCCGGGACATGCAGAAAAACCACGTGCGGATCAATTTCTTCGGAGACCTGTCTGCTTTGAGCCCGGAACTGCAGGCGCTTGCCGCTGAGGCTGGAAAAGAATCCGAAATCTATGCGGATTCTCAGGTGAATATGTGCATCAATTATGGCAGCCGGGACGAGATCCTCCGGGCCGCCAGAAAATGGGCGTCCCATTGCGCCCAGACCGGAGAGGATCCGGATTCGCTGACCGCCGACAGTTTTTCCCGTCTGCTGTATTCCGGTGATATCCCGGATCCCGATCTGATCATCCGGCCGGGCGGCGAGCTTCGAATCTCCAACTTCCTGCTCTGGCAGGCAGCCTATGCTGAACTATATTTCACCGATGTGCTTTGGCCGGACTTCGATGAGAGGGAGCTCGACAAAGCGATTGAAGCGTTTCAGGCCAGAAATCGTAGGTATGGAGGTATCTGAATGAAATCAAGACTGCTTGTGGCCGCAGTCGGCGTTCCGCTGCTGCTGGTGATTCTTCTGGTCTGTCCGGCCATTGTAACCGCACTGACATTATCGTTTCTCTGTGCTGTCGGTGCGAGGGAAATGCTGAAAACCACAGGGATCCTTGATCACGCCCGCATGATCGGATACAGCATGCTTTTCGCGTTTTTGGTTCCCATCTGGAGTTACTTCGGTTCTCCGCTGCTGCCCTTTGTGATCGGAACGGTGATATTTGCGCTTCTGCTGTTCACCGAATCGTTGCTGGCATATCCGCACGTCAGGTTTGAAAGCGTGACCGGCGCGCTGTTCGCCGGGATTGTGATTCCGCTCTGCCTGAGCAGCATTCTCCGCATTCTGATGCAGGATCGCGGCCGGTTCCTGGTCCTGATCCCGATCATGATCCCTTTTATTGCGGATGCCGGCGCATATTTCGCCGGAAGATTTTTCGGAAAGAAAAAGCTGGCCCCGGTTCTGTCGCCGCATAAGACGGTTGAGGGAGCTGTGGGAGGCGTAATTACCGGCATCGTATCCATGATGATCTACGGTCTTGTGATGCGATTTGCTTTTGGACTGAACTACCGGTTCCTGGCCGCCGCGCTTTACGGACTGCTCGGATCCCTTGTGTCTATTGTCGGAGATCTCAGCTTTTCCATGATCAAGCGGGAAACCGGCATTAAGGATTACGGAACGATCTTCCGCGCCCATGGAGGCGTACTGGACCGGTTTGACAGCGTGATATTTGCGGCTCCCGTGGTGGAGCTTCTGATGATCCTCCTTCCGGTGCTGTCGTAATTACTCGGTGCGAAAACCGAGACCCGGTTTTTGTAGAAAGTGTGCATAATATGAAAGTTCAATCGATTTCTATTTTGGGGAGCACCGGCTCCATCGGCCGCCAGACGCTGGACGTGGCGGAACACCTCGGATTGAAAATCGCCGCCCTGACGGCCAATGAAAACGTGGACCGGATGGCGGAGCAGGCAAGAAAATACCGCCCCAAGCTGTGTGTCATGGGAAGCGAGCAGGCGGCGGAGGCGCTGCGGATGCGGATCTCTGATCTTTTCATTCCGGTAAAATGCGGCATGGAGGGACTCATGGAGGCCGCGACGATCCGGGAGGCGGACGTCGTCGTTACGGCGGTCATGGGGATGATCGGCCTTCGTCCCACACTCGCCGCCATCCATGCAAAGAAACGCATCGGTCTTGCGAACAAAGAGACCCTGGTATGCGCCGGAGAACTGGTCATGGATGCGGCGGACCGCTATGGAGCAGAGATTGTTCCGGTGGATTCCGAGCACAGCGCGATTTTCCAATGCCTGATGGGCTGCCGGGATCGAAGTGAGATCAAACGTTTGATCCTGACGGCCTCCGGAGGGCCTTTTTACGGAAAAAAATTTGAGGAAATGGAGACAATAACAAAAGAAGACGCCCTGCGGCATCCCAACTGGACCATGGGACCGAAGATCACGGTGGATTCCGCCACCATGATGAATAAGGGGCTTGAGGTCATTGAGGCCATGCGTCTTTACCGGCTGCCGAAATCCCAGGTGGACGTCGTCGTCCACCGGCAGAGCATCGTACATTCTCTTGTGGAATTTCGGGACGGAGCGATTCTGGCGCAGCTCGGCGTGCCGGATATGCGGATCCCCATTCAGCTGGCGCTTACCTATCCGAACCGGATGGATGCGCCCTGCGCTGCTCTGGATCTTCTCAGCTGCGGCGAGCTCACGTTCCTGCCTCCGGATCCGGTGAATTTCCCCTGTTTGGCCTATGCTGTGGAGGCGGCACAGCGGGGCGGAACCGCATGTGCGATCATGAACGGCGCCAACGAGGCGGCGGTAGATCTGTTCCTGCACGACCGGATCGGCTTCAATGATATCCCGCGCCGGGTGCGCCGTGCCATGGATACCGTGGCTGTTGTGGACCGTCCCGGACTGGAGGATATTCTGGCGGCGGACCGTTTGGCCCGGGACTCGGTATATGCCGGATAGGGAAGGGCACTTTCTTTTGATTGGAGCTATTCTATGTTTATCATCATAGCAATTCTGATTTTTAGCTTTTTGATTTTTATCCACGAATTCGGACACTTTCTTGCTGCAAAGCTGTTCGATGTCAAGGTCAATGAGTTTTCGATTTTTATGGGACCGAGACTTCTGCACTGGGGCAAGGGGGAGACGGAGTATTCGATCCGGCTTCTGCCCATCGGCGGATACTGCGCCATGGAGGGAGAAGACGGGGAGAGCGATGATCCCCGTTCCTTTACCGCCAAGGCGCCGTGGAAACGCATCATCATTCTGGCCGCCGGTGCGTTTATGAATTTTCTCACGGGCATTGTAATCCTGCTCTTTATTTACGCCACCGCTACCGGCTTCCGGACGCTGGAGATCACCGGCTTCCTGGATGGCTGTCCGCTGGAGGGGGAGAACGCCCTGCAGGTGGGCGACGTGGTGGAAGAAATCAACGGGGATAATCTCTATATCTTCTCTGATTTCTCCATGCTGACGGAACGGGCCGGGGAAGGTACCATGGATGTCACGGTGCGGCGGGACGGACGTTCTGTGGTATTGCACGACCTCAACATGGTAAAACAGGACTATACCGTTGACGGTCAGACGCTTCACATCTTCGGCATCACCTTTGCCGGAACAGAGGAAAAAACAGCCGGAACGCTGCTCAAAAACACCTGGCTGACGGCGATCGACTTCGGCCGGATGGTAAAGATGGGGCTTCTGGATCTGATCACTGGTCGGGCCGGACTTAAGGACATGGCGGGCCCGGTCGGGATCGTGGATGCGGTTCAGGAAACCGGTAAAAGCGCTGACAATACCATGGACGGTGTTCTCAATGTGCTGTATTTCGGCGCGTTCATTGCGGTGAATCTGTCTTTTATGAATATGCTTCCGATCCCGGCGCTGGATGGCGGACATATCTTTCTGCTGCTGGTAACCTGGATCCTGGAGCTGATATCCGGGAAGAAAATCGATCCGAAGTATGAAGCTTACGTGCATGCCGCGGGATTGGTGGTGCTCCTGGGTTTCATGCTGCTCATTACGTTTAACGATATTGTACGTCTTGTGACGGGGTGATGAAATGAAACGTCAGATCATGGTTGGCAATGTGCCTGTGGGAGGAGACGCGCCGGTCAGTATTCAGTCCATGCTCAACACAAAGACCACGGACGTGGAAGGATCCCTGAATCAGATCCGGGCACTTCGTGCCGCCGGCTGTCAAATTGTCCGACTGGCCGTACCGGATATGGACGCGGCCAAGGGTTTTTCGGAGATCGCAGCGGAATCGCCGCTCCCTCTGGTGGCGGATATCCATTTTGACTACCGTCTGGCCATTGCGGCGGCAGAGGGCGGCGCCTCTAAAATCCGTATCAATCCCGGCAATATCGGCGGAGAGGATCGGGTCAGGGCGGTTGTTGACGTCTGCAGGGAAAAGAAGATCCCGATCCGAATCGGCGTCAACGGAGGCTCTCTGGAGAAGGAGATCCTGGAGAAATACGGCCATCCCACTGCGGAGGCGTTGGTAGAAAGTGCCATGGGACATATCCGCCTGCTGGAAGAACTGGATTTTCACGATATCTGTGTCTCCATGAAGTCCTCCTCTGTGCCGGTGACCATGGCCGCTTACCGGCTGATGGACCAAAAGACAGATTATCCGCTGCATTTGGGCGTGACAGAAACAGGCACCCGGCACATGGGGATTATTAAATCCGCGATGGGAATCGGCGGACTGCTCTGTTTGGGCATCGGAAACACCCTTCGGGTCAGCCTGACAGCGGATCCGGTCGAGGAAATCCTTGCAGCAAAAGACATCCTGCAGGCATCCGGCCTTCGTCAAAACGGGCCGGAGCTGATCGCCTGTCCCACCTGCGGACGGACGCAAATCGACCTCATCGGTCTTGCAGAAGAAGTGGAACGCCGGATGAAAAAGGTCAGCAAACCCATCACCGTTGCGGTTATGGGCTGTATTGTCAACGGACCGGGAGAAGCCCGGGAGGCAGACGCGGGGATTGCCGGCGGCAAGGACTGCGGCGTTCTGTTTGCTAAGGGAAAAAAGCTGAAAACACTGCCCTATGATCAGCTTGCGGACGCGTTGATGGAGTATATTGAGACATTGTAATAGGTTTACATAACAAGAGAGGAACCACGATGGACGAGAATACCGTAAGGCTGTTGGATCTGTTCGGCGCCTATCAGCCTGACGAAGAAATCAAAAGATGTCTGGATGACGTACGGGTCTTCGGCGCGGAGATCGACATGGAAAACAGGCGGGCCGTTGTGACGGTTCACCTGCAGGAATACCTGCCGCTCCGGATGGTCAGAAAAACGGAGCAGGGGATTTCTGCCGCCTATGCCATCCGTCAAATGGAGCTGCGGACCGTCTACGGTCCGGAGCTTCTTCCTGCATTTCCATGTTCGGAGATCGGGGTGTACCTCAGCGAACTGTTCGCCCCCAGCATGTCCATTCTTGCGGGGTGTAAATACACCCTGCAGAATCAAACCGTGACTGTTTCCCTTAAGGGAAACGGGAAAGAAATGCTCAAACCCTATCTGGGGAAGGCGGAGCGCTGGCTGTCTGACCTGTTCGGTATTTCGGTTGAGATTCATGTGGAGTCCAATCCGGACATGGAGGGGGAAGCACTCTTTGCCGCCACGGAGCAGATGCGGCTTCGCGCCATGGAGAAAATGCCGCTGCCGCAGCCCGGAACAGTAGCTGAAAAACGCAAAGTCGCGGCTCCGGCGTCGGAAATGATTTACGGAAAATCTCTTAAGGGCAACGTGATCCCCATGAAAGAACTGGGACTGGATTCCGGTTCCGTGACCGTGGAGGGAGAAGTGTTCGCCGTCGAGCACCGGGAACTCCGGTCCGGCGCCAGCGTCGCCTGCTTTGACGTAACGGATTACACAGGATCGGTTCGGGTCAACCTGTTTGTGGAGAAGGAAAAGACGAAAAACCATCCGCTTCTCGAGAAGATCTCCAAAGGAATGTGGGTCAGGATCCAGGGTAAGATCACGTTCAACCGGTATGAAAATGACATCGTTCTGACCCCTTATGCGGTCAAGGGCGGTACAAAACCCCAGCGGCAGGATACAGCTGATGAAAAGCGCGTGGAGCTGCACCTGCATACAAAGATGTCCTCCATGGATGCAATCACGGATACGGCGGAAGTTGTGAATCTGGCGGCCAAATGGGGCCATCGGGCTATTGGCATTACCGATCACGGCGTGGCGCAGGCATTCCCGGACGCCATGAAGGCAGGAAAGGGAAAGATCAAGATCCTGTATGGCTGCGAAGGATATTTCGTCAACGATGTGGACGCGAAAATTGCGGTAAAAGGTCATGAGGACTTTGATTTCCACCAGGAATATGTGGTATTTGATTTGGAGACCACAGGCCTGAGCTTCACCGAAGACCACATTACAGAGATCGGCGCTGCGATCTACAAAGACGGAAAGATGACCGAAAAGTTCCAGACCTTTGTCGATCCGGAACGGAAACTGCCGCCCAAAATCGTGGAACTGACCGGTATTACCGATGAGATGCTCCGGGGCGCGCCCAAGCTCTCCGAAGCCATCCCGGAATTTCTTAAATTCTGCGGCGGAAGGCCGTTGGCGGCCCACAACGCAGATTTTGACGTGAGTTTTGTAAAAGCAGCCTGTCAAAAGCTGGGCCTTCCCTTTGAACCGACCTATCTTGATACGCTGGTCATGGCGCAGGGGCTGATGCCCGGCCTCAATAAATACAAGCTCAATATCGTTGCCGACGCACTGAGTCTTCCGGATTTCAACCACCACCGCGCCGTGGACGACGCCATGACGGTGGGCTATATGCTCGAGCGGTTCTTTGCCATGCTGGAGGAGCAGGGGATCACCCGGGTCTCCCAGATCAACGAGGCCATGAGCGAACGCAAAGCCGGAAA
>CACYXZ010000014.1 GCA_902778525.1 Oscillospiraceae bacterium
TTGGGAAAGTCCGTGGATCACGAGATGGAAGGGAGCCATGTGGCTCTTGGTGTGGAGCTTGCGAAGAAGTACAAGGAAAGCCCGCAGGTGATCCATGCCATCGAAGCGCATCATAACGATGTGGAACCCCAGACCGTCATTGCATGTATCGTGCAGGCGGCGGATGCGATTTCTGCGGCCCGTCCCGGCGCCCGTCGGGAGAACGTGGAAAACTATGTCAAGCGTTTGGAGAAGCTGGAGGAACTGACGTCCTCCTTCCACGGCGTGGAGAAGGCTTATGCCATCCAGGCCGGACGTGAGGTGCGGATCATGGTCAAGCCCGAGGAAGTCACCGAGGACAACATGATCATCCTGGCCCGCGACATCGCGCGGAAAATTGAAAATGAACTGGAATATCCCGGCCAGATCAAGGTCAACCTCATTCGGGAGACCAAGGCCGTTGAATATGCGAAATAAGTTTGTTTTGCCCGGTACCTTTTATGGTACCGGGTTTTTCGTATGCTTACGGTATCTTGTGGAACGGATTGGGATTTGGTATAATTCAGAGAGAATGATAAATTGGAGTTTGTAAGGGTATTTTGATTATTCTTGGATTCCAACTGGCGCCATCGGATATGCCTCCGGCGGCCAGCCCTTTTCTGCTCTTGCAGAAAAGGCTGGACAAAAGACACGCCTAAGGGCTCTTCCCTTAGGAATCCCGCCCGCGTGGCGATACCTCCTGCGCCGTCGAGCGCTCGAACGAATACGTCAGGTCGCCGCTTGACTTCGTGAGCGGCTATGGGCCAGTTTCCACCCCGTTTCGGGCAGGACCGACAATGGATGCCTGCCGTCGTGCCTTAGACCGCACCCCGAGCGTGGGAACAAAACGGCGCACAGGCCGGTAGCGGCGGCGAGCGAGCCGGTAGCGAGCCGTCCGCAGGCAAGCTGTCAGTCGAGCGTGCGATCTTGCATTGTTTACCGTTGGCGTGGGAGAATTGCAAAGGGGGAACCCCCTTTGCCCGGTTCTTTCCTCCATTTCTTGCTGGCCAAGAAATGGAGCCGTCGGAGACAAAAACTCCCCTACAAACTCTGATTTGAATAGACATGGAGGAATTATAATGCAGGCAAATATTCTGGCAATCGGCGACGTGGTGGGCGCCGTGGGCCTTCGATATCTGAAAAAAAGACTGCCGCAGCTCCGCCGGGAGACGGAGGCGGCGTTCACCGTGGTCAACGGGGAGAACGCCTCCAACGTGGGCCTGACCCCCGATCAGGCGGAGGACATGTTCGACGCCGGGGCCGACGTGGTGACCCTGGGCAACCATGCCTTCCGTCAGCGGGCGATCCATGAGTATCTGGACGATACGCGCTATATTCTTCGGCCGGCCAATTATGCACCCCAGACCCCCGGCAGGGGATACGGCGTCTTTGATTCCCCAATTGGTGATATTGCAGTGATCAACCTGATCGGGCGGGTGAATATGGACTATGGCCCGGATAATCCGTTCCTGATGATCGACCGGATTCTTGAGGAGACCCGCGGTGCGAAGTTCACGCTGCTGGATTTCCATGCGGAGGCTACGTCGGAAAAACTGGCCATGGGCTATATGCTTGACGGAAGGGTCACCGCTGTCTGGGGGACCCACACCCACGTGCCCACGGCGGACGCCATGGTGCTGCCCGGCGGCACCGGCTATATCACCGATCTGGGCATGACCGGCCCGAAGTATTCCGTCATCGGAATCGAGCCCCGGCTCTCCATCGAGAAGTTCCGGGGCGGCCTTTACAGCCGTTACAAGCCCGCGGAGGGCCCCTGCGTGATGAGCGGCGCGGTGTTTACCGTGGATACGGAGACCGGGCTTTGCGTGAATGCGCGTCAACTTTCCATTTAAAGGAGATAATCGTGGATATTGCTATTTTGATTTTACTGATTGTGGCAGTGGTGCTGCTGGCGGTGGTGTTGGTGAAGCTGTTTTCCCCGCGGGATGACAGCCGTTTCAGGACAGAAATGCTGAACATGCAGCAGAAGGCTTCCGCGGAAACTCAACAGGCGGTCTATACCGGCCTGAATGCAATGGGCCAAAACATCAACGCCAACATCCAGACCATGCGGACGGTCATAGCCGAGGGACAGAAAGATGCCGCCGAGACGCAGAATGAGCGGATCGAGATCATCGACCGGCATGTGATGGCCCGGCAGGAGGCCATGAATCAGTCCGTGACGGAACGGATGCAGGCCATGGAGCAGCGGCTGGCCAATCTGGAGAAGATGAACGAGCAGAAGCTGGAGGCTCTGCGTCAGAGCATGCAGGCCTCCATGCAGGAGATGCGGCAGGACAACAGCAGAAAGCTCGACGAGATCCGGGGCACCGTGGACGAAAAGCTCCAGGACACCCTCCAGAAGAAGATCACCGAGTCCTTTAAGACGGTATCCGATCAGCTGGAGCAGGTCTACCGCGGCCTGGGCGAGATGCAGAATCTTGCCTCGGACGTGGGCGGCCTGAAGCAGGTGCTCTCCGGGGTCAAGACCCGGGGAATTCTGGGAGAGATCCAGCTTGGGGCCATTTTGGAGGAGATCCTGTCCCCGGAGCAGTACGAGACCAATGTGGCCACCATCCCGGGGAGCCGGGAGCGGGTGGAGTTTGCCGTAAAGCTCCCCGGCAGCGACGGGGGACACGTATATCTTCCCATCGATTCAAAGTTCCCGGCGGACGCATTCATGCATCTGCAGGACGCCCAGGCGGCGGGCGATCCGGCGGCGGTGGAAACGGCCCGGAAGGGCCTGGTCAATATGCTCAAGGCCAGCGCCAAGGACATCCGGGACAAATACGTAGAGCCGCCCCACACTACTACCTTCGGCATCCTGTTCCTGCCCTTTGAAGGGCTCTACGCCGAGGTTGTGAACATGGGCCTCATCGAAATTCTTCAGCGGGACTACAGCATCAATGTGGCCGGGCCCAGCACCATGGCGGCGCTGCTCAACTCCCTGCAGATGGGATTCCGGACTCTCGCGATCCAGAAACGGTCCAATGAGGTCTGGCAGGTGCTGGGGGAGGTCAAGACGGAGTTCGGCAAGTTCGAGGACGTGATGGTGAAGATGCAGAACCATCTCCGCCAGACCAGCGATGATCTGGAGAACCTGATGGGCACCCGCACCCGGGCCATCAACCGGAAGCTCCGGTCCGTTCAGCAGCTGGATGCCCCAACGGAGAACCTCTTGGGAACGGAAGGAGAATGAGTGTGGAGGGATTTACCGTTGATCAAATGAAGGAGATGCAGCGGCAGCTCCAGGAAAAATACAGGGACAAATGGGAGGGCGTCGCTCCGACAATCGGGCAGAACAAGCTGCTGTGGATGATCGGGGAGATCGGCGAGGTCATTGACGTGATCAAGCAGAGCGGGTCGGCCCCCATTATGGAGGATCCAGCTATCCGCGCCCACTTCGTGGAGGAAATGGCCGATGTGCTGATGTACTACAACGACATCCTGCTGTGCTTTGACATATCGCAGGAGGAATTGAAGCAGGCATACACAGAGAAGTTTCAGCGGAATATGACCCGCTGGCAGGAGGAAGTCGTATGAAACGTACAGAAACCGTGACCTTCACCAATATGTGCATGATCTGCGACGGAGACAAAGTCTTGGTTCAGAACCGGAATGACCCGAAATGGCCTGGCATAACCTTCCCCGGCGGCCATGTGGAGAAGGGAGAATCCTTTGTAGATGCGGTGGTTCGGGAGGTCTTGGAGGAAACCGGGTTGACGATTTCCGCACCGAAGCTCGTCGGTGTGAAGGACTGGTACGGCGACGATTATCGCTATGTGGTGCTGTTTTACAGGGCAGACCGTTTTTCCGGTGAGCTCCATTCCTCGAATGAGGGCGAAGTCTGGTGGGAGCCGGTGAGCAGCCTCCCGAATATGACCATGGCGAATGACATGGACACCATGCTCCGGGTGTTCCTGGAGGATGATCTCAGTGAACACTTTTATCGGCAAATTGGGGATCAGTGGGTTCAGGAACTGAAATAAAAATCGCCTCCGCCGAATCCGGCGGAGGCGAAGCTGTTCTGCGGGATTATTTCCCATGCAGGATGGGGCTCAGGGGTTTGTAGATCAGGAAGCAGATCACCACGTCCAAAAGACCCTTGACAAAGGTGAAGGGCATATTGAAGATGATCAGGCACTGCAGCAGACCCTTGACCGAGGGGAGAATGGCCTGATACATGCCGATGATGGCCTCCATGGGCATGAACTTGGTGTAGATGGGATAGGTCAGGAAGTAGTTCAGCGGCACAGAGCAGACGGCCATCAGCACAGCACCCGCAAGAGAACCGATGATGGCGGCCTTTAAGCCCTGCTTTTTGATGTCCTGACGGCTCATGCCGGCGGTGTCCTTGGGCTTCATGGCCTGATAGATGGCGCCGGCAGGCACGACAAAGAATACGCCCAGCAGGAAATTGCACAGCTCCCCGACGCCGCCGGAAGAGGTGCCCTTGATCACGATATGCAGCAGGTTTTTCAGCAGGGCGATGACGGCGCCGTACACGGGGCCGAGGGCGAAAGCGCCCAGCAGCTCCGGCAGATCGGAGACGTCCATCTTCACGAAGGACGGGATCAGCATCGGGATCGGGAATTCGATGAACTGCAGGGCAAAGGCCACGGCAGAGAGCATGGCCGTGACCACGATCTTGCGGGTGGACAGGGTTTTTGCGGCGGTTGGATTGTTTGTCATAAAAAAGACCTCCTTAAAATCAAGAACACCCGATTGCAGCCGTGCAGTCAGGTGTCACAAAATCATAGGGAGGTGTGAGACACATCTTCTTTCATCCAGACTATACTGTCGGTACCGGAATCGCACCGGTTCAGCACTTCGGAAGAAGCGCGCGCGGACTCGTGCCAATGGCCATCACCGCCGGTCGGGAATTGCAGCCTTCGCTGCGCACCCTGCCCTGAAAACATGGTTCATCAGATATTCTGTTGTCTTCAGTATAACGATTTCATTTCGAAATGTCAATGCCTTCTTTCAAAAAGTTCCGCAGTATGCTATACTGTCCGGGAGAGGAGTGGAAACCATGACGCTGACGTGCGCGTTCTCCGGCCACCGTCCGGAGAAGCTGCCCTGGCGGGAGGACGAATCAGATCCCCGCTGCCTGGCGCTGAAAATTCAGATGGAGCGGCAGCTTCGGGCGCTGTGCGAAGAGGGCTGCCTTCGGTATCTGTGCGGCATGGCCCGGGGGACGGACCTGTACTATCTGGAGGCGCTCAAGTCTCTCCGGGAAGAGTATCCGCTGACCATTGAGGCTGTGGTGCCCTGTCCCAGTCAGAGCAGCGCCTGGCCCCGGGAGATACAGCTCCGCTATCTCCGGGGGCTTGACGTCTGCGACCGGACCATCGTCCTGGAGGAGCGCTACTCCGACGGTTGCATGCTCCGAAGAAACCGGTACATGGTGGAGCATGCGGACATCCTGATGACCGTGTTTGACGGCAGTCCCGGCGGAACTGCCGCCACGGTGCGCTATGCCAGAAGCAGAGGCCTTCGGATCGTCTCCCTCTGGCGTTAAGCGGCCAGCAGGGGCCGGAGGAAGCTCTCTGCGCCGCCGCGGCTCAGATCCGCGCCGATGAGCTTGTTCTTGTAGAGCAGCATGGTGGCCCAGACCGGATCCCCGTTGTCTCCCGGGTAGTTTTCCACCTGATAGACATACTGCATCACGGTCTTGCCCTTGTACCTGGACAGATCGAATCCCTGGGATTTCTGCAGTGCGTTGTACTGGGTGTAGACTTCGTTCCAGTCCTCCGGGATCCGGACCTCCTGGACCCGGGCCGGGTCAGGCTTGACCGTATATCCGCAGGATGCCAGAAATTCCACCTTGGATTCCGGCGTATCCAGCTTTCGCCTCCCGGCGGCCTCCGTGTCCGGACCGCTCCGGTTGGCCAGCAGAATGACCAGCAGGATCACGGCGGCGGCCGCGAGAAAAACGCCTGCAATCTTGACTTTGTTGAGCTTCGCGGTGACAATGACCATAATAATAGGACCTCCCGTTGCGGATGATGTGTTCACAACAACCTATGGCGGAAGGGGACAAATAAGAACCGGAAGGAAGAATTCTATGATGCGGCTGGACAAATACCTCTCCGAGGCGGGAGCGGCCTCCCGGCGGGAGCTGAAATCCATCATCAGAGCGGGCAGAGTCACCGTAAACGGCGAAACCGTCAAAAGTCCGGAGCAGAAGATCGGGGAGGACGCCGTAGTAAAACTGGACGACAGGCCGGTTGTGCTGCGGGGTACGGTCGTTCTGATGCTCCATAAACCGGCCGGCTATGTGACCTCCACGGAGGACCCCAGAGACCGGACGGTAATGGAACTGCTGCCCGAGGAATACAGAGATCTGTTCCCGGTGGGCAGACTGGACAAAGACACGGAGGGATTATTGCTTCTGACCAATGACGGCCCGCTGTGCCATCGGCTCACATCTCCCAGACAGCAGGTGGAGAAGGAATACTTCGCCGAGACCGAGGGGACTGTCGACGCATCGGACGTCGAGGCCTTCGCGGCGGGAATCGTTCTGCGGGACGGGACCCGCTGCCTGCCGGCGGAACTTCGCGCCGGGGACGGCGGATGCTACGTGGTGGTCCGGGAGGGGAAGTACCATCAGGTGCGGCGAATGCTGGCCTCTCGGGGAAAGCCCGTGACCTACCTGCGCAGGATCCGGGAGGGAGAGCTGCGCCTTGGCACGCTGGAACCCGGAAAATGGAGACATGTAACCCCGGAGGAAATGGGCAATTTGCTATAAAAAACAACGGAGATTTGACTTTTTTTTCGCACGGTGGTCAGATTCACCAAAGCAATTTCCAAACCTTTGGTGAATCGGATACTATACACGGGAACTTTCGTGTGTTAGAATGAATCCATCAAAAAATAGCAATAGATGGGGGTATTTTATAATGTCCAGCGTAACCATGAAGCATATTTATAAGAAATATGCAGGCGGCGTCATTGCCGTTACCGATTTCAACCTCGATGTTGAAGACAAGGAATTTATCATCCTCGTCGGTCCTTCCGGCTGCGGTAAGTCCACCACCCTGCGTATGATCGCCGGTTTGGAAGAGATCTCCGAGGGCGAGCTTTATATCGACGGCAAGCTCTGCAACGATGTTCCTCCCAAGGAGAGAGACATCGCCATGGTGTTCCAGAACTATGCGCTTTATCCGCATATGACCGTTTATGAGAACATGAGCTTCGGCCTGAAGCTCCGCAAGACCCCGAAGGACGAGATCAAGCGCCGCGTGGAAGAGGCTGCCCAGATCCTGGAGATCGAGCATCTGCTCGACCGTAAGCCTGCCGCGCTGTCCGGCGGCCAGCGTCAGCGTGTCGCCTTGGGCCGTGCGATCGTCCGGAACCCCAAGGTCTTCCTGCTCGACGAGCCCCTGTCCAACCTGGACGCCAAGCTCCGTACCCAGATGCGTTCCGAGCTGACCAAGCTCCACAAGAGACTGGACACCACGTTCATCTACGTTACCCATGACCAGACCGAGGCCATGACCATGGGCTCCCGGATCGTTGTTATGAAGGACGGCATCATGCAGCAGGTTTCCACGCCTCAGGATCTGTATCAGAACCCCGTGAACCTGTTCGTCGCCACCTTCATCGGCTCTCCCTCCATGAACAAGCTGGAGGGCTCCAAGCTCACCGAGAAGGACGGCCACACCTATATCACCTTCGGCAACGAGACTGAGAATGCCACCGTGCAGCTGCCCGACGAGATTGGCCGCAAGCCCGCTGTTCTGGAGCATATCGGCAAGGAAGTCGTTCTGGGCATCCGCCCCGAGCACATCCATGACGAGGATATCTACCTCAAGAACTATCCTCAGTACAAGTTCACCGCGACGGTGGATAACGTGGAGCCTCTTGGCGCTCAGACCAACCTGTTCCTGCTCATCGGCGATCAGCAGGCCACTGCCGTTGTTGACCCCACCACCACGGCAAAAATGGGCGACAGAATCGAAGTTACCTTCGAAGCGGATCGCGTGCATCTGTTTGATCCTGAGACCGAGAAGTGCATCGACCTCTAAGTTAAGAATGAATACGGAGCCTGACTTTCAGGCTCCGTATTTTCGTCTTTTTGTGCAAAATCCGTAAAAAAATGCTGGATGCGCCCCATTCCAAAGCGATTTTTCAGGAAATTCTTGTGCAAATCGTCAAAGAGTACTTGCATTATGAACAAAAAAAGTTTATATTAAAAGCAATCCGATCGCAAAGGCAGCGGAATGCCTGGAATTAGGACGGGAAGAATGAACGCGGCGGGGCGCCGGGCGTCCCCTGAAGGAGGAAACTGCCATGTCCAGCAGAATGTTTCAGAGTGTAATCATGCAGATGAAAGAGGCCAGCAACCGGCTGATCGGCGTCATTGACGGCGAGGGCAACGTGATCGCCGCCAGCGAACCCTCCGGGCTCGGCGACCGGTGGGAGGATGCGGCGCACCGGCTTAATTCTGCCAACGAAATGGTGACGGTCACCGGCGGAAAAACCTTCAAGGCGCTGACCAACTGGAGCGCCCGGTTTGACTATGCCGTTTTTGTGGACGGCGAGGACGATCTTGCAAAAAGCCTGTGCATCATGGCCTGTGTAGCGCTCAACGGCGCAAAGACCAACTACGAGGAAAAGCACGACCGCGCGACCTTTGTCAAGAATATCATCACCGACAATATCCTGCCCGGCGATATCTATATCCACGCCAAGGAACTGCATTTTGTGACGGATGTGCCCCGGGCGGTGTTCCTGATCCGACAGGTGGACAAGGTGGACGTGGCGGCCATGGATGTTCTTCAGAACATGTTCGCCGAAAAGCAGCAGGACTTCGTGATCTCCGTCAACGAGACGGATATCGTTCTGGTGCGGCAGGTTCAGCCCGGCTCCGACGGCAAGGAGCTTCAGAACGTGGCCAAGGCCATCGAGGAGACCCTGAAATCAGAGCTGTTCATCAAAACGGTTATCGGCATCGGCACGGTGGCCAACCATATCCGGGAGCTTGCGGATTCCTATAAGGAAGCCCAGACCGCCATCGAGGTGGGCAAGGTCTTTGACACAGAGAAGAGTGTTATCAACTATGAGAACCTGGGTCTGGGCCGGCTGATCTATCAGCTTCCCACCACCCTGTGCGAGATTTTCCTTTCCGAGGTCTTCAAAAAGAATTCCATTGACTCTCTGGATCAGGAGACGCTGTATACGATCAACAAGTTCTTTGAGAACAATCTGAACGTCTCCGAGACCTCCCGGAAGCTGTTCGTGCACCGGAATACGCTGGTGTACCGGCTGGAGAAGATCAAGAAGATCACCGGACTTGACCTGCGGGAGTTCGATCACGCGATCATCTTCAAGGTCGCCCTGATGGTCAAGAAATACCTGGATTCCAGAGAGGGCCCGGTGCGTCTGGGCTGATTACGGAGGAGATCATGTCACCAAAACAGAGAAAAGTTTTTACGGCGGTGCTGGCAACTTTGCTGGCACTGCTGATCATCGTACCCACCATTGCCAGTATTTTTGCGGGGTTTTAACAGAAAATGAGTGAAACAGCAAGACGTGTACTTACTGCCGCGGTGTGCCTGCTTATGGGATGTGCCGTCGGGGTGGTTGTGACCTGGTGCACTGCCACGGGCGCGTTCAATCGGACGCAGCAGACGGCGGCCGAACGGCAGGGAAGCGAAAAATATAACGAAATCATGGATCTGGTGGACCAGTATTTTATCGGCGACGACGTGGACATGACGGCCGTGGACGACGGCATGGCCGCGGGGATGATCGCCGGACTGGGCGACCGCTGGAGCTATTATGTGAGCGCCGAGGAATACCAGAACTATATCTCCGGAATCAACAACTCCTATGTGGGGATCGGCGTCACCATCATGGCCAAGCTCAATGAGGACGGCGAACAGATCGGCTTTGAAATCACGGACGTGAGCAAGGACGGCCCCGCGGAAGGCAAGGGCGTCCTTGCCGGGGATATCCTGATCCGGGTGGATGGCACGGACGTGACCCAGAGCAGCGTCACGGAGGTCAAGACCCTTGTGACCGGCGAAGAGGGCACCACCGTCCATCTGACGTTCCTGCGTAACGGCGAGGAGATCAGCATGGACGTGGAGCGCCGCGCCCTGACGGTGATCCCGGCTTCGGGCCGGCTGCTGGAGGGCGGCGTCGGATATATCGTGATCGACAACTTCGACGCAGGCTGCTCGGAAACGGTGCAGGGCCTTGTGGAGGATCTGCGGGCCCAGGGCGCCCGGTCCCTGCTGTTTGACGTGCGGAACAATCCCGGCGGCCTGAAGGCGGAACTGACGGATCTTCTGGACTATCTGCTGCCGGAGGGCGTGGTGTTCCATACGATCAACTACGCCGGCGAGGAGGACATCGTGACCTCTGACGCCTCCTGCGTGGATATGCCTATGGCAGTTCTGGTGAACGCCTCCAGCTACAGCGCGGCCGAATACTTCGCCTGTGCCCTGCAGGAGTACGGCAAGGGCGCGGTGGTCGGCGAGCACACCTTTGGAAAGGGATACTATCAGGTGGGGCTTCAGCTCAGCGACGGTTCCTGTGTGAACCTGTCCATCGGCAAGTACTTCACGCCCAACGGGGAGAGCCTCATTGACGTGGGAGTCACCCCGGACGTGGAGGTCCTGCTGGATGAGGAAGCGCAGCGGCTGCTGGCCCAGAGAAAGCTGGATCCGGCGGATGATCCGCAGCTGCAGGCAGCGCTGGGAACCCTTCCGTCCGAGACGGAATAACTGTATCGATTAACGGCCGGAGCGTATCCGGCAGATTGGAGATTATTATGGCTAAAGAGTATAAACTGAGCGCAGAACGCCTCCAGGAACTGGAAGCGGAGCTGAATTACCTGAAGACAGACCGGGATAAAGAAGTCACGGAAATGATCAAGGTGGCCCGCGGATACGGCGACCTGTCTGAAAACAGCGAATATGACGACGCGAAAAACGAGCAGGCCAAACTCTATGCCCGGATCGCCGAGGTGGAGGAGATCCTGGCCAACGCGGTGATCATCAGCTCGGAGGAAGGCGGAACGGATCACATCGGCCTGGGCTGCACCTTTACCGTGAAGGACATGGCCGGCGGCGACGAGATCACCTATGAACTGGTGGGTTCTCAGGAGGCCAATCCCATGAAGGGCCGCGTCTCCGATGATGCGCCGCTGGGCCGCGCCATGCTGGGCAAGCACGTCGGCGAGCATGTTGTGGTGGATGCACCCATGGGCACGATCGAATACGAAGTGATCAGTATCACACGCTGAACGGAGGATATTTTGGCTGAGATCAGAAATGAAACGGAAAACCTGGGGGATCTGCTGAAGGTCCGCCGGGAAAAGCTCGCGGCACTGCAGGAGGCCGGAGAGAATCCTTTTGAAATTACCAAGTTTGACAAGAAGAATACGACGGAGGAGATCCGCGCCAACTTTGACGCGCTGGAGGAGCAGCCCGTTTCTGTGGCCGGGCGCCTGATGAGCAAGCGCGTGATGGGCAAGGTCACCTTCTGCGATCTCCAGGATCGGGATGGACGGATCCAGCTCTATGTCCGCCGGGACGAGGTGGGCGAGGAACCCTACAAAGTCTTCAAGAAGTACGACATCGGCGACATCGTCGGCGTGGAGGGCGTGGTATTCAAGACCCAGCGGGGAGAGATTTCCGTCCGTGCCGGCAAGGTCACGCTCCTGTCCAAGTCCCTGATTCCGCTGCCGGAGAAGTTCCACGGCCTGACCAACACCGAGCTGCGGTACCGTCAGCGGTATGTGGATCTGATCATGAACCCGGAGGTCCGCAGGAATTTTGAGATCCGTTCCAAATTCATCAAGTACCTGCGGAACTATCTTGACGACCGGGGATATATCGAGGTGGAGACGCCTGTTTTAGGCACCATTGCCGGCGGCGCTGCGGCCCGGCCGTTTATCACCCATCACAATACTCTCGACCTGACCATGTATATGCGGATCGCCACGGAGCTCCCGCTCAAGCGC
The DNA here is from genome assembly GCA_902778525.1 of Oscillospiraceae bacterium. Classification (GTDB taxonomy): domain Bacteria; phylum Bacillota; class Clostridia; order Oscillospirales; family Oscillospiraceae; genus HGM13006. Next base: position 11,996 of record CACYXZ010000014.1, read on the forward strand.
CTGATCGTCGGCGGAATGGAGCGGGTCTACGAGGTGGGCCGTATCTTCCGCAACGAGGGCATGGATCCCAAGCACAATCCGGAGTTCACCACGGTGGAGCTGTATGAAGCCTATACGGATTTCCACGGGATGATGGAGATCGCCGAGGGCGTGCTTTCCGGCGCGGCGAAGGAGATCCTCGGCACCTATCAGGTGGAGTGGCTGGGTCACACGGTGGATCTGGCTCCCGGCTGGAAGCGGATGACCATGGTGGAAGCGGTCAGAGAATACGTGGGGATCGACTTCGACGCGATCTCCGACGACGCCGAGGCGGTGGCTGCCGCGAAGGAGAAGGGCGTAGAGTTGGCTGAAACCGCTGATCCGACCTGGGGCAACGCCCTTTACGCCTGTTTTGACCAGAAGGTGGAGGAGCATCTGATCCAGCCCACGTTTATCACCATGTATCCCGTCGAGGTCTCTCCGCTGACCAAGAAGAGTCCGGAGGATCCCCGGCTTACGGAACGATTCGAGTTCTTCATCTGCGGCGGTGAGATGGGCAACGCCTACTCGGAGCTGAACGATCCCATCGACCAGCGGGAACGCTTTTTGAAGCAGCTGGAGCTTCGGGACCGGGGCGACGAGGAAGCGGAAATGCTGGACGAGGACTTCCTGAACGCACTGATGTACGGTATGCCTCCTACAGGAGGCATGGGCATCGGCATCGACCGCTGCGTCATGCTCCTGACCGGCGCCGCGTCGATTCGGGACGTAATTCTGTTCCCCACCATGAAGCCGCTGGAAGGCTGACCTGAGGATTTGATATGAGCAAGCTGACGAACTCCATCCGGGAAAACGGCGGGTTCAGGCACTGGTTTGTCAATGTGTTCTGGTATCACTACAAATGGCCGGTGCTTGCGTGCTTTGTACTCCTTGGGATTATTGCGTTTATAACCGTAGATTCGCTGCGGCAGGTGCGCTATGACACCACGGTGGTCATCGCTACCGACTACAGCGTGAAGGAAGAAGAACTGGCGGCGCTGGATGCGGTGCTGAAGCCTGTTGTGCCCGATCTGGACGGAAACGGCCGGGTCAATATCTGCTATGCCGTTTTATACGTGGGCAACACAGAGCTCGGCCGGCAGAATCAGGAGCGCATGTATCTGTATATGACGCAGGAGGATGTGGGCCTGTATCTGATGAGCCGGGAGATTTCCGACGCCTATACGGATCCGGAGCTGGAGTTCTTTACCGATGAGGTCGGACAGTATGATCTGGAGCCGGATCCCGAAAACCCCGTACGGACAAGCCTGACAGGCAATCAGACGCTGGCCCGGTGCGGTATGGAGAATATCTATCTGTCCATTATGGACTTTACCACTGTCAGCGGCTCTTCCACTGCGGAGGAGACCCTGGACGCTGCTGTAGCCATGGCCCATGCCCTGGTAGATGCCGGCTGAGTGGATGGACCGGGTGCTGTGAATACTCTTCGCAGCACCTTTTTCCATAAAAATAAGAGGAGGGAAGGGACCATGAGGCAATGGCTGAGGCGCGCCTGGATGCGCCAGGAGCTGCGCAAGAAAACAGACCGGACCACCCGGATCCTTCTGATCTTCTTTCTGATTGTCATTGCTGTGGGCACCGGGCTTCTGGCCCTGCCTGCCGCCTCGGCGGACGGGAGAAGCTGCGGCGGCCTGACGGCGGTGTTCACGGCGACCTCCTCCGCCTGCGTCACCGGCCTGTCGCTTGTGGATACCTACAGTCAGTGGTCTCCCTTTGGCCAGGTGGTATTGCTGCTCCTGATCCAGACCGGCGGTCTGGGCTACATGACCTTTGTGTCGGTCATGTTCTTTATGCTCCGGCGGAAGATCGGTCTGCGGGAGCGGCTGATCCTGCAGCAGGCCATGGCCCTCAATGAGCTGGACGGCGTACTCCGGCTTCTGCGGCTGGTGCTGCTCGGAACTTTTGTCATTGAGGGGACCGGCGCGCTGATCCTGTCGGTGCGTTTTGCGTTCCTGATGCCCGCCGGACAGGCGGTCTTTATGGGCGTGTTTCACGCGGTGTCCGCCTACTGCAACGCGGGCTTTGACCTGATGGGCGCTTTTCGGCCCGGCAGCAGCCTGAGCCTGTTTTCCGGCGACGTGGTGGTCAACGTCACTGTGATGGCGCTGATCATTCTGGGCGGCCTCGGCTTTTTCGTCTGGAACGATCTTCTGATGCACCGGATGCGGTGGCGGTATCTGGCCGTGTATACGAAGCTGGTCCTGACCGCTACGGCGGTGCTGATCATCGGCGGTTTTCTGGTGATCCTAGCACTGGAGTGGGGAAATCCTGCCACTCTGGGAGATCTTTCTGCAGGAGGCAAACTCCTTGCGGCCATGTTCCAGTCGGTGACCACCAGGACGGCCGGGTTTTTCGCGGTGGATCAGGGAGCCCTCACCGACAGCGGGAAGCTGGCTTCTATTCTTTTGATGCTGGTGGGCGGATCCAGCGGATCCACCGCCGGCGGCATCAAAACAGCCACCGTAGCGCTGCTGTTCCTGATGGCGGTTCAGGTGGCCAGAAACCACAGGGACATTGTGGTGTTCGGACGGAAAATCCCGCAGGAGCAGGTCAATATTGCAGGAGCCATCTGTTTCCTGGTGGTGGGACTGGCGCTGATCGGGGCGGTCATCGTGTCCGCTACCAATGGAATCCGGCTGATCGACGCCCTGTATGAGACAGCGTCTGCCATCTGTACGGTGGGACTGAGCACCGGAATCACCCCGGCGCTGAATCTGGGGTCCAAGCTGCTGCTGATCGTTTACATGTTTTTCGGCCGGGTGGGAATAATGACCATCAGCTTTGCGTTCATGGTCAAAGACCCTCCGGATAACGCCATAGGCCGCCCGGAGACCCGGGTGCTGCTGGGATGAAAGGAGCGGAAGGATGAAGACATATCTGGTGATCGGTCTGGGCCGGTTCGGCTCCGCCGCTGCGGAAGAGCTCTTTGATATGGGCGAGGAGGTCATTGTACTCGACGAGCAGGAGGAGGTAGTCCGTCAGATGGCGGATCAGGCCACCCATGCCGCCATCGGGGACGCGCGGGAGTCCGCGGTGCTGAAGGCGGCGGGCGCCATGGACTGCGACTGCGCCATTGTAGCCATCGGCAGTGATCTGGCCGCCAGCATTCTCATTACGATGAACCTCAAGGACATGGGGATCCCCTATATTATCTGCAAGGCGCAGAATGAGATCTACAAGCGGGCGCTGGAGCGGGTTGGCGCGGACCGGGTCCTGATCCCGGAAAAGGAGATGGCGGTCCGGCTGGTGCGCAATCTGGGTCCGGCCTCCTTCCAGGACTATATTGAGTTCTCGGACGAATACGGGATCGCAGAGATCACCCCGCCGAAGAGCTGGATCGGGAAATCTCTGCGCGCGCTGAATATCCGCGGCAAATATCACGTCAACGTGCTGGCGCTCAAAGACGCCGCCTCGGAAAAGGTGAACATCACGCCGGGGGCGGAGGATGTGATCCGGGAAGGCGACACGGTGATGATCATCGGACACAACGAAGATCTCGCCCTGCTTCAGAGGTCCTGACATGGAGATGGAATACATCACCAGCCGGCAGAACCCGCTGATGATTTTGACGGCAAAGCTCCTGTCCTCCCGGAAGCACCGGAAGAATCAGGGCCTCTTTGCCGGGGACGGCACCAAGCTGCTGGAGGAGGCCGTGAAATGGGCGCCGGAACGCCTGTATGCGGTGATCCTTCAGGAGGGTATATCCTGCCCGGAATTGCCGGAGCAGGTTCGCCGGGTGACGGTGCCCCGGCAGCTGATGGAGCAGATCTCCAATATGGAGGCTCCGGAGGGCGCCCTGTTCCTGATGAAAATGCCTGGGGAAAGCAAGGCGGAGATCCGGCCCGGTACCCTGGTGCTCGACGGGATCCAGGACCCCGGAAATCTGGGGACGATCCTCCGGACGGCGGACGCAATGGACGTGCCGGTGATCCTGACGGAGGGCTGCGTCGATCCCTACAATCCCAAAACGGTCCGGGCGACGATGGGCGCTCTGTTCCGGACCCCGCCGGGAACGCTTGGCCGGCAGGAGCTTCTGGACCGGTGCCGCGCCAAGGGTGTGCCCCTGTATGCCGCCGCCCTGTCGGAACAGGCGGTGGATCTCCGCCGGAAGGACTTAAGACAGGCGGCGGTGGTGATCGGCAGCGAGGGCCGAGGAGTCAGCCCGTCTCTGCTGGAGGCGTCGGACGGACAGATCATTATTCCTATGCACAGCCGCTGTGAATCCCTCAACGCCGCAGCGGCAGCGGCCATCGTGCTCTGGCAGATGACAGAACTGTAAACCAAGGAGGCGGCAATTATGTCTCAGCTGCGATATTGGATCTGGCTGACAAATATCCCCGGGTTATCGCTGACGTCTCAGCTCCGTCTGATCCGCGGATTTGAAGGTCCGGAGGAGGTCTTTCTGGCGGATCGGGAGGCCCTGGGCCGGGTAGGCGGACTGAACCGGCAGGAGCTGGACGCGCTGGAAAAGCGGGATCTGAGAAGAGCGGATCAGGTGCTTGAGGACTGCGCAAGGCTGCAAATCCGAATCCTGACCATGCAGGATGCCGCCTATCCGAGACGGCTGCTGTCCATTGAGAATCCCCCTCCGGTACTATATTATAAAGGTACGCTGCTGCCCTTCGACCAACTGCCTGCCGTTGCGGTGGTCGGATCCAGAAAGGCCAGCGCCTACGGCCTGGCCACGGCCAAGAAAATGGGATGCCAGATCGGCGCCTGCGGCGGCGTGGTGATTTCCGGCGCCGCCAGAGGGATCGATTCCCTCGCCCTGGAGGGTGCGCTGAGCACCGGCGCTCCGGTGGCGGCTGTGCTTGGAAACGGTCTGGATATTGTCTACCCTTATGAGGCGAAGAATCTCTATGCGGACGTGATCCGGCAGGGCTGCCTGATCAGTGAATTCGTACCCGGGACAAAGCCCCTTGGCACCAACTTTCCACGCAGAAACCGGATCATGAGCGGCCTGAGTCTGGCGGTCCTGGTGGTGGAGGCCGCAAAGAAAAGCGGCAGCCTGATCACGGCGGATCTCGCCATGGAGCAGGGGCGGGACGTGTTTGCGGTGCCGGGGAATGTTGGCCTGGAGGCCTGTGAAGGGAGCAACCTCCTGCTGCAGGAAGGGGCCATGCTGGCCACCTGCGGCTGGGACGTGGTACAGTGTTATCAGGCCCGGTTCCCGGACCGGATCCGCCGCGCAAATGCCGGAGAGCAGCTCACCCTTTCGCCCCAGGACGCGAAGTACATTTATAAACCGGAAAAACAGGAAATAACTTCCTCCGAAGCAGGTTCAGCCGAATCAAATTCGGAAAAAAGAATTGACAATGCCGGAAAGAGGAATTATATTGACCTACAGCGGATCAAAGATCAACTGACGGAGGATGAGATGGTATTGGTGGAACTGCTCCGTCCGGGACAGAAGCACGTGGATGACATCATCGCCGAGAGCGGGATGCCGGCGGCACGGGTCCTGGCGTCTCTGACGCTGCTGGAGGTCAAGGGCTTTGTGGTCCAACAGCCCGGCAAACGCTTTGATCTGAATATCGAGTAATTACATCGGAGGAACAACATGGCGAAGAACCTTGTCATTGTCGAGTCACCGGCAAAAGCAAAGACCATTGGAAAATACCTGGGATCGGATTATACGGTCAAGGCCTGCATGGGCCATCTGCGGGACCTTCCCAAGAGCAAGCTGGGCGTGGACATCGAGCACGACTTTGAGCCCCAGTACGTTCCCATGAAGGGAAAGGAGAGCATTATCTCCGAGTTGAAGGCCGCGGCGAAAAACAGCCGGGAAGTATTTCTCGCCACTGACCCGGACCGGGAGGGCGAGGCCATCTCCTGGCATCTGAAATATCTGCTGGATCTGCCGGATGAGACCACGCACCGGGTGACCTTCAATGAGATCACCAAAAACGTGGTCAGCAACAGCATCCAGGCGCCCCGTTCCATCGATATGGATCTGGTGGACGCACAGCAGGCCCGGCGGATTCTGGACCGGATCGTGGGATACCAGCTGTCTCCGCTGCTGTGGAAGAAGGTGCGCCGGGGCCTGAGCGCCGGCCGGGTCCAGTCTGTGGCCACCCGTCTGGTGGTGGACCGGGAAGAGGAGATCCGCGCCTTCCAGCCGGAGGAGTACTGGACGATCGACGTGGAGCTCCAGCGGCTGGCCGGACCGGGAAAGTTTACGGCCCGCTATTTTGGAGATACCCGGAAGCGGGACCTTCATAATGAAAAACAGGTGGATCAGGTGCTGTCGGACATTTCCGGCGCCTCATTCCGGGTGAGTGCGGTCAAACGCACGGAGAAAAAGCGTTCGCCCGCGCCTCCGTTTATCACCTCTACGCTGCAGCAGGAGGCGTCGCGGAAGCTGGGCATGACGCCTCGCCGCACCATGGCGGTCGCCCAGCAGCTCTATGAGGGCATCGACGTGGCCGGAGAGGGAACCGTCGGCCTCATCACCTATATGCGTACCGACTCCCTGCGCCTGTCGGAAGAGGCGCTGGCTGCCGCAGGCAGCTTCATTTCAAACCGGTACGGCAGGGATTACTATTCTTCGCCCCGGCGCTACAAGACAAAGAACGCCGCCCAGGACGCCCATGAAGCGATCCGGCCCAGCAATGTGAATCTGGATCCGGACTCCATCCGCGGCAGTCTCACGGCGGAACAGTATAAGCTCTACCGGCTGGTCTGGAGCCGTTTTGTGGCTTCTCAGATGGCCAATGCGGTATACGATTCGCTGTCCATTGACGTGACAGCGGCAGGACACGTGTTCCGGGCAAATCATCAGGCGGTGAGGTTCCCCGGATTCCTGGCGGTCTATGAAGAGGGTCGGGATGACGAGGAGGAGGAGAAAAGCACACCGCTTCCCGATCTAAAGGAGGATGAAACCCTCCAGTGTACCGGACGGGAAAAGCTCCAGCACTTTACCCAGCCCCCCGCCAGATTCACCGAGGCCACGCTGGTCAAGGCCATGGAGGAGAAGGGCGTGGGACGGCCCAGCACCTATGCGGCGACCGTTTCTACGATCCTGGACCGGGAATATGTGATCAAGCAGGACAAGCGTCTGAGTCCCACGCCTTTGGGAGAGGTGGTCACAGGACTGATGAAGGATCGGTTTACCGACGTCATCGACGTGACTTTTACCGCCCATATGGAGGAGCGTCTGGATCAGGTGGAAGAGGGCAAAGCCTACTGGAAAGACGTGCTGTCCGACTTCTACCGGGATTTCCACCGGGAGCTGGAGGAGGCGGAAACTGCCCTGGAGGGCGTCCGCCTGAAGGTACCTGACGAGGTTACAGATGAGATCTGTGAGGTCTGCGGCCGGAATATGGTCATTAAGATCGGCCGGTTTGGCCGGTTCCTGGCGTGCCCGGGATTCCCTGAGTGCAAAAACACCAAGCCTCTGGCGGAGCGGATGCCCGGCCGGTGCCCCAAGTGCGGCAGCGGCATGCTCAAGCGTAAGAGCCAGAAGGGATATGCCTATTACGCCTGCGAGAAGGGCAAGGACTGCGGCTTTATGACCTGGGATGTTCCCACGGCGGAGGACTGCCCCTACTGCGGCCAGACCATGTTCAAGAAATCCGGCAAGGGCCAGAAGCGGACCTTCTGCATCAATGAGCAGTGCGAAAACTTCACGCCGGAGGAGAAGCGCCCGGGCTACCACAAGAAGAAACAGGAGGACGGGGCGGCCGAGCCTGCGGATAAGACGGAGGACAAAAAGAGCGCGTCTAAAAAAGCGCCCGCCGGAAAAACAGCCAGAAAAAACACGAAAACCACGAAAAAAACCGCTGCGAAAAAGAAAGCGGAGGAGAGGTCATGAACCATGATGTGACCGTCATCGGCGCCGGACTGGCCGGCAGTGAAGCCGCATGGCAGCTTGCAAAGCTCGGCTTGAAAGTCCTTCTGGTGGAGATGAAGCCGGATAAAAAGACGCCGGCCCACAGCTCGGATCTCTTTGGGGAACTGGTCTGCTCCAATTCTCTGCGGGGAGACTCGCTGGCCAACGCAGTAGGGCTTCTGAAGGAGGAGCTCCGTCATCTGGGGAGCCTTATCATGGACAGCGCGGAGAAAAACCGCGTGGAAGCCGGCGGCGCCCTGGCGGTGGATCGGGTGGCCTTTGCCAGAACGATCACGGAGGCGCTGGAGTCTCACCCCAACATCACGGTGGTCCATGAGGAACGCACGTCCGTGCCGCAGGGACCCGCAGTGATCGCCACCGGCCCGCTGACCTCCGACGCCATGGCCGACGCCATTGTGGAATACTTCGGGGGATCCAAAGGACTGAACTTTTTCGATGCTGCCGCCCCGCTGGTGAGCTTTGAGTCGCTGGATATGGACCATTGCTGGTTTGCCTCCCGGTACGACAAGGGGACGGCAGATTATGTAAACTGTTCCATGAACGAAGCGGAGTATCTTGCCTTCGTGCAGGAGCTGGCGTCCGCGGAAGAGGCGGAGGTCCACGGCTTCGAGGACAAGATGGTCTTTGAAGGCTGCATGCCCGTGGAGGTCATGGCCCGCCGGGGGATCGACACGCTGCGCTACGGGCCGCTGAAGCCGGTGGGGCTGAAGGATCCCAAGACCGGAAAAGAACCTTATGCGGTGGTGCAGCTCCGCAAGGACAACGCCCAGGGCAGCATCTATAACATCGTCGGATTCCAGACGCATTTGAAATGGCCGGAACAGAAGCGGGTGTTTTCCATGATTCCCGCCCTCCGGCATGCGGAGTATCTGCGCTACGGCGTGATGCACCGGAACACCTATCTGGATTCGCCCCGGCTGCTGGACAGCACCTATGCGGCGAAGAAGGATCCCATGATCGCCTTTGCCGGGCAGATGACCGGCGTGGAGGGATATGTGGAATCCGCCGCTTCGGGATTTCTCGCGGCAACAGAACTGGGACTGCGGATCCTCAAAGAGCCTCCCGCCGCGTTCCCCACCTGGACGGCCATCGGCGCTCTGGCGGCGTACATCTCTGATCCGACGGTCATGAAGTTCCAGCCCATGAACGTGAACTTCGGAATCATTGACCAGCTGAATTATAAATTCAAAGGAAAAAAGCACGATCGGTATTTAGCGGTTTCCCGACGGTCTCTGGAGACCGTTGATCAAATTGCGGCCCGGCTTCGGGACCGCGGAAGGAGCGACCTATGAAGATCATTGTAGACGCCATGGGCGGCGACAATGCCCCCAAGGCTCCGGTGCTCGGTGCCATTGCCGCAGCGCAGAATTACGGTGTGGAGATCGTTCTGGTGGGCCAGAGCGACCGCATTCTCGAGTGTCTCCGGGAGGAGGGGATCGATACGCTTCCCCCGGGCGTGGAGATCGCGTTCGCGTCGGAGGTATACGGCATGAGCGAACCTCCCGCCAAGGTGCTTCGGGCCAAGGATACCTCCATGATGGTTGGTGCAAAGCTCCTTGGGAACGGAGGGGACGCATTCGTATCCGCCGGCAATACCGGAGCCCTTCTGACGGTGGCCTCCGTGGTGGCTGGCCGGATCAAGGGCATCCGCCGGGCGGCGCTGTCGCCGGTCTGCCCCACGGAAAAGGGGCAGTGCGTGATCGTGGACGCGGGCGCGAACAATGAGTGCACGCCGGAATATCTGCTGCAGTTTGCATTTATGGGCTCTTTCTACGCGGAGAAGTATCTCGGGATCGAGAATCCCCGGGTGGGACTGCTCAACAACGGCGCCGAGGAGGAGAAGGGGCCGGAGCTTCAGAAACAGACCCATCAGCTGCTCAAGAAGGCGGGCGAAAGCGGCCATCTGAATTTCATCGGCAATATCGAGGCCCGGGACGTGCCGCTGGGCGGCGCGGACGTGGTGGTCTGCGACGGATATACCGGCAATATCATGATCAAGAGCATCGAGGGCACCGCGATCTTTATGGCCCATCAGCTCAAGGCTATGTTCCAAAAGAACCTTGGCACCAAGATCGGCTATCTGCTCTGCAAGAGCGGCGTCAACGACTTCAAGAAGGTCCTGGATTCCCGGGAGGTGGGCGGTTCTATGTTCCTGGGTGTGCAGAAGCCTGTGGTCAAAGCCCATGGCTCCTCGGATGATTACGCCATGATGAACGCCATCCGGCAGGCAAAGATCTGTGTGGAGACCGGCGTCTGTGACGCCATCGCAGCCAACATGGACAAGATGACGATTCCCAAGACGGCGGATGAAGCGTAAAGGAGAGAGTGATTTGTATTCAGCGTTTGAAGCGAGACTTGGGTATACTTTTCAAAATAAGGACCTGCTTCTCAACGCACTGACACACAGTTCCTATGCCAATGAGCACAGGCGGGAGGGAGAGACCAGCAACGAACGGCTGGAGTTCCTCGGGGACGCAATCCTCGGCGTGGTGGTGGCGGAACACCTGTATACCACCCATCCGGATAAGCCGGAGGGAGAGCTGACAAAGATCCGGGCGGAGCTGGTCTGTGAAAAGAGTCTGGCGGAGGTGGCGGCGCGGCTTCGCCTCGGCGAGGTGCTCCGCCTCGGTCACGGGGAAAGCCACGGCGGCGGCAGCCACCGGCCTTCCATGCTTGCCGACGCGGTGGAGGCGGTGCTGGCGGCCTCCTATCTCGACGGCGGAATGGACGTCCCCCGGGACATCATCCGGCGGTTCATTCTGGAGAAGGAGCCTGTGACATCCGGAAACCGGGATTACAAGACAAGGTTCCAGGAACTGGTGCAGCGCAGCCGGGATCAGGTGATCTCCTATACGCTGACGGGATCCTCCGGCCCGGATCACAACAAATCCTTTACCGTAGAGGTCAGCCTCAACGGGCAGGTGGTGGGGTCCGGCGCGGGCAGCAGCAAAAAACGGGCGGAGCAGGAGGCGGCCAAAGCGGCCATGATCCGGCTGTTCCCGGAAGAACAGGCATAAAAAACAGGCGGCCGTCAGGCCGCCTGTGATGCGTTGAAAGGAGCGCTTATGGCCAGACGACGAATCATCCCGCTGTTCATTCCCCATGAGGGCTGTCCGAACCAGTGCGTTTTCTGTGACCAGCGGAAGATCTCCGGAAAGACAACCCCGGTGACGCCGGAACAGGTCCGGGAACAGATTCTTTCATCCCTTCCGGCGGCAGGCTCAGGCTGCGAAATCGCGTTCTACGGCGGCAGCTTCACGGCCCTGCCCGTGGAGACGCAGCGGGAATTGCTGGCCGCTGTTGCTCCGTTTTTGGCTTCTGGAGCGGTGGATTCCATCCGCCTCTCCACCCGGCCGGACGCCATCGACGACCGGATCTGTGAGCTTCTCCGGGCATATCATGTGACCACGGTGGAGCTTGGCTGCCAGTCCATGGATCCGCGCGTACTGGCGCTGTCCAGACGGGGCCATTCGCCGGAGGACACGGTGCGGGCAGTGGCCGTATTGCGGCAGTGGGGATTCTCCGTGGTGCTTCAGATGATGACCGGACTGCCCGGGGACAGCGGCGCGGAGTCCATGAAAACAGCAGAGGAGATCATCCGGCTCCGGCCGAACGGCGTCCGGATCTATCCGACGGTGGTGCTTCGGGGAACGGAGCTGGAGCGGCAGATGGAAGCGGGACGGTATCAGCCCCAGTCGGTGGAGGAGGCGGTTGCCCTCTGTGCGGATCTCTATTCCCGGTTTCTGTCGGCGGAGATCCCGGTGATCCGTCTGGGTCTGAACCCCACGGAGGACCTCTCCGGCGGGGAAGCGGTGGCCGGGGCCTACCATCCGGCCCTGGGCGAACTTGTTCTGTCAGAGCTGTATCTGCGTCGGGCAAGGGAACTGCTCGGACCGGGAAGCGGAAAAACTGCAGTGCTGACGGTGCATCCCAAACGGGTCTCCGTGATGGCGGGGCAAAAGCGGTGCAACCTGATTCAGCTGCAGCGGGAGCTGGGGCTGCGCCGGATCCGGATCCTGCCGACGGAAACACAGCTGTGGGAGATTCACGGATACTGGGAGACAGAAAGGACCCTCTGAACGGCTTTCGTTCAGAGGGCCTTCGTTATTTCGCATGGAATTCCCTGCCGGTGGGGATCATGGTTTCAATGTCAAAGGCATGGCCGGTCTGCATGAATTCTGCCATGACGTGTTCCTTCATGTAGGGATAGAGCAGGATCCGGCGGGGGCGGTTCTGGCCCTCCTTTGCGTCGAACACTTCTCCGGAGGCCTTGCCCTGCAGCAGCCGCTGATATGCCTCCTGCAGATCCTCATAGGAGATGGGCGCTTCGCTGCGTGCCATGGCAGGATGCTGTTCCCCGCGTCCCTTGACAGCCAGAACCGGATTGCCCCGGCCCACAATGGGGATCTCCCGCTCATATCCGTATCCGTGATCGGCCAGGAGAATGATGGCGGTGTTGTCGTAGACACCGGCCTCCTTCAGCTTGTCCAGATAGTCGCGCACAATGGTCATGGCACAGGCCATATTCCGGGGATAGCTGCCTTCGGATTCATCGATGAGGTTTACGTTCTCGTCGTAGCGGAAGGGGACATGGGCGCCCTCAATATGAATAAAGCGGAAGCAGGGCTCCGAAACGGTTTCCACCGGGGTGTTTTTGAGGTCCGTATAGAAGTCAAGGTTGTTGGCGTGGAACAGGGAAACATCCTCCGGCAGCTTTAAGAGCTGGTTGAAACGGTTCATCTCCACCCGGGTCAGGCGCTTGAGGGGCCAGGGGGCGTATTTGAACCAAACCAGCTTGATCTCGTTCTCAAGCACCCTGCGCCGGCTGGCAAACTGCTGTTTGACAA
>CACYXZ010000015.1 GCA_902778525.1 Oscillospiraceae bacterium
GCGGACGGCACCGTGGCCCCCGGCGGCCATGTGTTCGAAATGGACAACCACTGGGACGCCAAGACCACGGCGGACTACAAGGTCATCGACCCGGAGGCGTATCTCTACGCCGGACGGCTGAAGAACACCCCCTCCGCCCCGGTGAACAACCCGGTGAAGCTGACGCTGGAGTCATCCGTCTGGACACCCACCGGCGTGAGCTACTTAAGCGGCCTGGCCTTTGACAAGGACTCGAAGGTAAACGGCACCATCACGGTCAGCGGCACCGTGGTGGAGGCTCCCGGCAGCTATGTGGGCGACATTGTGGTCCGGCCCTGATCTTCCGTAAAACAGACATCCCGGCTCCGAGGAGCCGGGATGTTTTTCTCTATTTCGGCGGCAGATACATACCGCGCTGCCACCGCCGTTCTCTGGCTTTCCGGATCAGCTCTCCGGTGCCCTCGAATACCTTCAGCACCGTCCGCATGACCTGGAAGGAGCAAATCATCAGCACCGCCAGCACCAGTCCCGTTTCCAGAGTGGGCGCAGTGAAGCCGAAGACCGGCGACAGCACCGTAAAGGCGAACAGCTCCGCCAGACCCATGGCCAGGATCAACCCCCAGTGCTTCCACTCCCCGATGGGCTGGGCGGACTGGTACAGCACTCTGAGGCCGATCACCGCCATGACCACGGCGCTCATGGTATAGAGCTGCTCGATGGGGAAGGCGAAGACCGCGATAAACGCCTCGATCAGCAGGATCAGCACCACGTCGGTGATGCCGCCGGGCAGCGCCCGCAGCAGCACGTTGGTGATGAATTTGCCCTTGACCCGGTCGTGGTTGGGCTCCAGCGCCAGGAAAAAGGCGGGAACGCCGATGGTCAGGCCGCTGATCACGCTCAGGTGCAGGGGAACCAGGGGATAGGGCATGTCCACAAACAGGGAGATCACCGTGATCAGGAAGGAAAAGATATTCTTCACGAAGAACAGGGACGCGGCGCGCTGAATGTTGTTGATGACCCGGCGACCCTCCGCCACCACCTCGGGCATGGTGGAGAAGTCGGAGTCCAGCAGCACCAGCTGGGATACCTGACAGGCGGCGTCGCTGCCGGAGGCCATGGCCACGCCGCAGTCCGCGTCCTTCAGCGCCAGCACGTCGTTGACGCCGTCGCCGGTCATGGCCACCGTGTGGCCCGCAGCCTTCAGCGCGCGGATGAGCTTTCGCTTCTGATCCGGCGTCACCCGGCCGAACACGGCGTAATGCTCCGCCGCCTCCCCGTAGTCCTCGTCCTCTTTCAGCTCCCGGGCGTCCACATACAGGTCCGCATTGGGAATGCCGGCCTGCCGGGCCACCTCGGAAACCGTCACCGGATTGTCTCCGGAGATCACCTTCACCGCCACGCCCTGCTGGGTGAAGAACCGGAAGGTCTCCGGCGCCTCCGGACGGATCCGGTTGGTCAGCGGCACCAGCGCCAGCGGCGTCACGGCCTCTTTCCGGAGCGCCTCCGGCTCCGGAATGCCGTCGTAGGCCGCCAGCATCAGAACCCGGTAGCCCCGCAGGCTCCATTCCCGGACTTCTTCGGCCACCTCGTCGTATCGGGCGCCCATGATGAATTCCGGGGCGCCGGCCAGATAGGTTCCCTGCGCTTCAAATACCGCCCCGATCCACTTGGAGGCGGAGGAGAAGGGAATGACCTTCTGCACTGTCCACGGAACCTCCTCCCGGAATCGCGCGGCCATGGCGCGGCCGGTGTCGTTGTCCGGCGGAGCGGCCTGATAGATCGCGGAGAGGATCTTTGTGACGTCCGGCAGAGGGCATTCGTCCCCGGCCAGAAGGATCGGATCGCCGGCCTCCATGACCGCCTCTGTGATGGTGCCGGTCTTGTCCACGCAGAGGACGTCCACCCGGGCCAGATTCTCGATGCAGTTCATGTCCTGGGTCAGAACCCGTTTCCGGGCCAGCCGCAGGACGCTCACCGCCAGCGCCACGCTGGTCAGCAGATACAGGCCCTCGGGGATCATGCCGATGAGGGCCGCCACCGTGGCCTTGACCGACGCCTGCAGGCCCATCTCCAGGACCCGGTACTGCTTGAAAAACAGCGCCACCCCCAGAGGCACCATCAGAATGCCGATGACCCGGATCACCTTGTCCAGGGCGGCCATCATTTCCGAGGCGCCGGCTTTCACGTCCTTTTTGGCTTCTAAGGTCAGCCGGGCGGCGTAGCTTTCCGCGCCGACCTTGGTGAGCTGGGCCTTGCAGCGGCCGGACACCACAAAGCTGCCGGAGAGCAGCTCGTCCCCCGGATGCTTCAGGATGGCGTCCTCCTCGCCGGTGATCAGGGACTCGTTGACCTGGAGCTGACCGATGCGGACCACCGCGTCGGCGCAGATCTGATCTCCGGCGGCGAATTCCACGATGTCGTCCCGGACCAGCTGATCCGAGGGCACCAGGATCTTTTTCCCGTCCCGGGTGGTGGGGACCTTCCGGGCGTTCATCAGCGTCAGCTTGTCGATGGTGCGCTTGGAGCGGATCTCCTGAAAAATGCCGATGGCGGTGTTGGCGATGGCGATGCCCAGGAACAGCATATCGCCGAAGGAACCCACCAGCATCAAAAGGACCGCCAGCACCACAAAGATCAGGTTGAAGAAGGTCAGACACTTCTCCCGGATGATCTGGCCCTCGGTCTTGGTGGGGGACTCCACCGGCGTGTTGGTCAGGCCGCAAAGGTGCCGCAGGCGGACCGCTTCCGCGTCCAGTCCCGCGGTATAGGAAGGACTGCAGACCGGAATATTCTGTTTTGCGCGCCGGATGGTCACCGGGTTACGCTCTTTTCCCATGGGTGCAGGTTCCTTTCCGAAAAAGCTGTTGAAATCCGGGACGCCGCAGGGGCGTCCCGGGAAGATGAACTAAGTTTTAAAGTAGCTAAAATGCATGTAGTCTTTTTTTCTGTTAAAATTACCACCCCAACCAAATCCGTATTTATAGAACGCTTTAACAACATCTCCGTTAGGCAAAATAGAATAAGGGTCAACCCCTGGTCGCCAGTAGCTTCCAGTCATTGGAGTTCCATCATTATAGCATTCATAGTTTTCATCGGGGTTTATGTCGACTGCGGTAGCAAGGCCGTGCTCGCCTGTTTCACCACTCCTATAGCAATGAACAGCATAAATCGGAAATTTCTCAGGCCCATAAAAAATTTCGTTGAAAATAGCTTTAAAAGTTGCGGCCAATTTAGTGTGAACCTCCAAAGGTACATCTATTCTGCGCTTTGATGTGTGGGCTGAATCCGTAAATTGCCAAATCGGAACAGATATTGTTGTAGTCGGGGGGCCACCTCTGTTTAAATAGTATCCATGATGATCGCCAACATCATAACCAAATAACCAGATGTATTTTTGCACAGTGCTATCTCCTGCATATGCCAGCGATGCGTCGGGCTGCACGGTCACGGTACAGTATTGACTATATCCATTACAAGTCGTGGCATATATCTTAGCAGAACCAGATGCTTTTGCCACGACTTTTCCGTCTTCAACGGTAGCAATTGAAGTATCCGAGGAAGTCCAAGTAATGTGCTTTACTGTAGCATAAGAAGGGGACACAGTGGCTGTTAAAGATGCGCTTGCACCGACTTTTAATTCCAGTGAAGATTGGGATATAGCAACCCCGGTGGGAAGAACTGGTGTACTGCTTTGATATAAGGATTCCTTTACCAGATGAAACATTTTGGCGCACATAGCGCGAGTTGCAGTATCTTTAGGGGCAAAACGACCATCTGGATATCCATTGAGAATGCCAGTGAGGCGCATATAATCAACGGAGTCGACAGCCCATCCGGAAATTGTGGCAGAATCAGTAAAGCGACCTGGGATTGCGGTAGTAGACTTCTTCAATGAATAGCCGTATACATCAAGGTATCGGTTGACCATTGTAGCCATTTGCTCTCGGGTGATTGGCAAATCCGGTTTGAAAAGCCGATTGCCGACACCGTTAACTATTCCATATGCACTTGCCCACACAATAGATGATGCATAGTATTTCTTTGAGTCAACATCAGTATAGAGGTTAGCGGTATAGGCGGCGGGATAGGCTGATGCCTTAATCCCGGCGATCCGCCCCAGAACGGTGACGAACATGCCGCGGGTCATCTCATCATTCGGCGTGAATGTGGTGGCGGAGGTGCCGTTGAACAGATTGTTTTCCAGACAGTAACGGATGTCCTCCCTTGCCCAGTGCCCGGCGATATCGGTCATGGCGTCCGGGTTTGTACCAGCAGCAGACTGATCAGCGCCCTGATCGGTTTGCGCTTCATGGAAATCCCTCCGATCGTTTGTTTTTTGTCATTATAACACAGGATCCTTTGTAACACAAGTTACAGAATGTAAATAAATAATGAAAAAAGAACCCTGTCCGGAGGGGGATCTCCCTCCGGACAGGGCATGACGCGGCCTTGTGCGGAATGGTTCAGGGGGCGGAAATGATTTGGGTCAGGACCCGGATGAGCTGATCCGTTTCCCCGGCATTGGTGGCCCAGCTGGAGGCCAGACGGATCACCGTGTGGCCCTCGTCCGGCTTCTCCCAGAAGCTGTATACCACCTGCTCATCGAGCCGGGCCAGCGCGCCGTCCTCCAGACACAGGAACACCTGGTTGGTGGGAGCCGGAAACGCAAGGCTGCAGCCCATGGCCCGCAGCGCCTCCCGGATGGCGTCGGCCGCAGCGATGGCGTTTCGGCCAATCTGCAGGTACAAATCGTCGGTGAACAGGGTGTCGAACTGAAGCCCCAGGAGCCGCCCCTTGGCCAGCAGAGCGCCGTGCTGCTTGACGATGGTGAAGAAGTGGGGAATCAGGCCGGGATCGGGGATCACCACAGCCTCTCCGAACAGCGCGCCGCACTTGGTGCCGCCGATGTAAAAGACGTCGCACAGACGGGCCAGATCCGAAAGGGAAACGTCGTTTTCCGGACAGGCCAGCGCGTAGGCCAGCCGCGCGCCGTCCACATAGAGCGCAAGCCGGTAATCGTTGCAGACCTGCCGGATCGCCTCCAGCTCCGCCCGGCTGTAAAGTGTGCCGTATTCCGTGGGCTGGGACAGGTACACCATGCCGGGCATGACCATGTGGTCGTGGTTCCCGTCGCTCCAGAAGCTCCGGCAGTAGTCCCGGAGATCGTCTGCGGAGATCTTTCCGAATTGATGGGGCAGCGTCAGGACCTTGTGGCCGCCGAATTCAATGGCGCCTGCCTCGTGGGTGCTGATGTGGCCGGTCTCCGCGGCGAGGACGCCCTGATAGGACCGGAGAAGGCTGTCGATCACCGTGGCGTTGGTCTGGGTCCCGCCCACCAGAAAGCGGACCTCCGCCTCCGGACAGCGGCAGGCCCGGCGGATCTTCTCCCGGGCGGAGGCGCAGAAGGCGTCGGTGCCGTAGCCCTCGCTCTTTTCCAGATTCGTCTCTGTCAGACGCTGCAGGATCGCGGGGTGGGCGCCCTCCTGATAGTCCGAGGCAAAATACAGTTTGTCCATTGGTCAATTCCTCATTTCATATTCAGGTTCTTTTCGCCGACGCAGGGGAAAACAGCGGCCGTTCCCTGCGGAACGGCCGCTGTGTACTGCATCAGTCCCGGATCCGTTTGTGGCGTTCCTGGAGCGAGATGACCTCGGTGCTGCCCTGGCCCACCTGCAGGATGCCCTTGGCGCTGGCCAGCGCGGCGGCGATGGTGGTCAGGTAGGGAACGCGGCTCTTGACGCAGGCCTTGCGGATGTAGCTGTCATCCGGGCCGTTGCCGCTGCCGATGGGGGTGTTCACCACCAGCTGGACCTTGCCGTTGGTGATGAGGTCGTAGCAGTCCGGACGGCCTTCGTTGATCTTGTGGACCTCCTCCACGGGGATGCCGTTGGCCCGGAGCAGGGCGGCGGTGCCACGGGTGGCCAGAAGCCGGAAGCCTGCCTTTACGAAGTCCGCGGCAGCCTCCACCGCTTCGGCCTTGTCCTTGTCGTTGACGGTGATCAGGACGGTACCCTCGGTGGGCAGGGGGCTCTTGGTGGCCTCCTGGGCCTTGAAGTAGGCCTCGCCCACCGTGTCGGCGATGCCGAGAACCTCGCCGGTGGAACGCATTTCCGGTCCCAGCAGCGGGTCCACCTCGGGGAACATATTGAAGGGGAAGACGGCCTCTTTAACGCCGTAGTGGGGGATGACATGATCCCGGAGACCCTTCAGGGGGGATTCCTTGCCGGTGAACTCATCGGTGATGATCTCGGTGGCAAGAGGCACCATGGCGATGTTGCAGACCTTGGATACCAGCGGCACGGTGCGGCTGGCCCGGGGGTTGGCCTCCAGCACGTACACCACGCCGTTTTCGATGGCGTACTGCATGTTCATCAGACCGCGGACGTGCATCTCCTTGGCAATCTTCCGGGTGTATTCCTTGATGGTTTCCAGATTCTCCGGCGGGATGTTCTGAGAGGGGATGATGCAGGCGGAGTCGCCGGAATGGACGCCCGCCAGCTCGATATGCTCCATCACGGCGGGAACGAAGGCGTCGTGTCCGTCGGCGATGGCGTCGGCCTCGCACTCCATGGCGTGGCGCAGGAACCGGTCGATGAGGATGGGCCGGTCGGGGGTCACGCCCACAGCCGCCGCCATGTAGTCCCGTAGGGCATTGTCGTCATAGACCACTTCCATGCCCCGGCCGCCCAGAACGTAGCTGGGGCGCACCATGACGGGGAAGCCGATCCGGTGGGCGATCTCCCGGGCCTCCTCGTAGTTGACGGCCATGCCGGCCTCCGGCATGGGGATGCCCAGCTTGTCCATCATGGCCCGGAACTGATCCCGGTCCTCCGCCATGTCGATGACGGCGGGAGGCGTGCCGAGGATCTTGACCCCGTTCTTTTCCAGATCGCCGGAGAGGTTCAAGGGGGTCTGGCCGCCGAACTGGGCGATGACGCCCAGGGGCTTCTCGTGCTCGTAGATGGCCAGCACATCCTCCAGGGTCAGAGGCTCGAAATAGAGCTTGTCGGAGGTGTCATAGTCCGTGGAGACGGTCTCCGGGTTGCAGTTGACGATGATGGTCTCGAACCCGGCGGCCTTGAGGGCCTTGGCCGCGTGGACGCAGCAGTAGTCAAACTCGATGCCCTGGCCGATCCGGTTGGGACCGCCGCCCAGGATCATGATCTTGTTCTTCTCCGGGGAGGCGGGAACTGCCTTGGCCGGATGGTAGGTGGAGTAATAATAGGCGCTGTCCCGGGTGCCGCTGACGTGGACGCCCTCCCAGACCTCCGTGACGCCGGCAGCCGTCCGGGCGTTCCGGATGTCGTCCTCGGTGACAGAGAGGATCTGGCTGAGATACTTGTCGGAGAAGCCGTCCAGCTTGGCCTGCCGCAGAACGTCTGCGGGAGGAACGGAACCCTTGTAGCGCAGCAGCGACTCTTCCTCCTCCACCAGCTCCTTCATCTGCTGAAGGAAGTAGGGCTTGATTGCGGTGAGCGCGTAGAGTTCCTCCACCGTGGCGCCCTTGCGCATGGCCTCGTACATGACGAACTGCCGCTCGGAGGTGGGATGCACCAGCATCTTCATCAGCTCGTCCTTGGATTTGTCGTGGAAGTCCTTGGCCCAGCCCAGACCGTAGCGGCCGGTCTCCAGGGAACGGATGGCCTTCTGGAAGGCCTCTTTATAGGTCTTGCCGATGCTCATGACCTCGCCCACGGCCCGCATCTGGGTGCCCAGCTTGTCCTCCACACCCTTGAACTTCTCAAAGGCCCAGCGGGCAAACTTGATGACGATATAGTCGCCGCCGGGGACGTACTTGTCCAGCGAGCCGTATTTGCCGCAGGGGATCTCGTCCAGGGTCAGGCCGGAGGCCAGCATGGCGGAGATCAGAGCGATGGGGAAGCCGGTTGCCTTGGAGGCCAGGGCGGAGGAACGGGAGGTCCGGGGATTGATCTCGATGACGATGATCCGGCCGGTCTCGGTGTTCCGGGCGAACTGCACGTTGGTGCCGCCGATGACCTGGACTTCCTCCACAATCTTGTAGGCCTGACGCTGCAGCTCCTTTTGGACGTCCTCCGGGATGGTCAGCATGGGCGCAGAGCAGAAGGAATCGCCGGTGTGCACGCCCAGGGGGTCGATATTCTCAATGAAGCAGACGGTGATCATCTGACCCTTGGCGTCCCGGACCACTTCCAGCTCCAGCTCTTCCCAGCCCAGAACAGATTCCTCCACCAGGACCTGGCCCACCAGAGAGGCCTGCAGGCCCCGGGCGCAGACGGTTTTCAGTTCCTCTGTGTTGTAGACCAGGCCGCCGCCGGCGCCGCCCATGGTATAGGCGGGACGCAGCACCACGGGATAGCCCAGGTTGTCCGCAATCTTCAGGGCCTCGTCCACCGAATAGGCCACCTCACTGCGGGCCATCTCGATGCCCAGCTTGTTCATGGTTTTCTTGAATTCGACCCGGTCCTCGCCCCGCTGGATGGCGTCCACCTGGACGCCGATGACCTTCACGCCGTATTTGTCCAGAACACCGTTTTCCGCCAGCTCCGAACAGAGGTTCAGGCCGGACTGGCCGCCCAGGTTGGGCAGAATGGCGTCGGGCCGTTCCTTGGCGATGATCTGTTCCAGCCGGTCCACGTTGAGCGGCTCGATGTAGGTCACGTCCGCGATGCCGGGATCGGTCATGATGGTGGCCGGGTTGGAGTTCACCAGAATGATCTGGTATCCGAGCTGCCGCAGGGCTTTGCAGGCCTGTGTGCCGGAATAGTCAAACTCGCAGGCCTGACCGATGATGATCGGGCCGGAGCCGATGATGAGTACCTTGTGAATGTCCTGTCTCTTTCCCATAAGGAGTCACCGCCTGTTATTTAGATTCTTTATCCTATAGAATACCATGAAACGGCCGCTTTTACAAGAATATGTATCGCACAAAAATAGACGGGTTGGGTTGGTTTTTTTTGACACGGAAACGAAAAATGCAAAATCGGATATATTTACGGCAACACAGGTTGTTGCAATAAAGGCGTAATTGCCGTATGATGGAAGCAAGAAAGGCGGTGGAAAAGATGGCAGATCATTATCTGGCAGTGGATATCGGCGCCTCCTCCGGACGGCACATCGTGGGCTGGGCGGAGAACGGCGCGCTCCGGACAAAAGAGGTGTTCCGGTTCCCCAACGGCGTGACCCATCAGGACGGGCACCTGATCTGGGACATGGAACGCCTGCTTGCATATGTACGGGAGGGGATCCGGGCGGCTCTGGAGGAATTCCCGGAAATCAGAAGCCTGTCCATCGACACCTGGGGCGTGGACTACGTGCTGCTGCGGGGAGACGAGCCGGTCTGGCCCTGCTTCGCCTACCGGGACAGCCGCACGGAGCCGATCCTGGACGACGTACATGAGAAGGTCCCCTTTGAGGAGCTGTACCGGAGGACCGGCTGCCAGTTCCAGAACTTCAATTCGATCTATCAGCTCTATGACGACCTCGTGCGGGGACGGCTGGAGGGTGTCACGGACTTTCTGATGGTTCCGGAATACCTGATGTACCGGCTCACCGGGGTCAAGGCCAAGGAGTACACCAACGCCACCACCACGGGGCTGGTGAATGCGGAGACCGGGAAATTCGATCTGGAGATCGTGAGCAGGCTGGGTCTGCCGGCGCATCTGTTTTCCGATCTGAGTCAGCCGGGCACGGTGATCGGGGAATATGAGGGGATCCAGGTCGTGCTCTGCGCCACCCACGACACGGCCTCCGCGGTGGAGGGGATCCCCATGGAGGGAAACCATCCCTATATTTCCTCGGGCACCTGGAGCCTTCTGGGGGTCAAAACAGACAAACCCATCACCTCCGCTGCCGGCAGACTGGCCAACTGGTCCAATGAGGGCGGCGTGGGCTACAACCGCTACCAGAAGAACATCATGGGCATGTGGCTCATCAACCGCCTGAAGGACGAGCTGTGTCCGGAGACGGACTTCGGGACCATTGTGGCCGAGGCGGAGAAAAGCGCCTTCGACGAGACTGTGGACGCGAACGCGCCCCTGTTTCTGGCCCCGGACAGCATGAAGGACGCCTTTGACAAGGCCCTCTCTTCCCATCCAAAATCCCCGGGCGACTACTTCCGGTGTGCCTACCGCTCCCTGGCTCTCTCCTATATGAATGCCATTCAGGAGCTGCAGCACAACACGGGCAATCACTACGAAAAGATCTACATTGTGGGCGGCGGAGCCAAGAACCGGTTCCTGAACCGGCTGACGGAGGAGGCCAGCGGCAAACAGGTCGTCGCCCTGCCCATCGAAGCGACGGCGCTTGGCAATCTGAAGATTCAAATGCAGAAGGAGGACGCATGATGTTAGTAGAGACCAAAGCAAGGATCGGCGTGTTCGCCATCGCCCTGGGGGCGTACCTGCCCCAGTTTCCCTCGCTGGTGCCGGAGTTTGCGGGCCAGTACGAGGAATTCAAGAAGCGCATCCCCGATTCGGTGGAGCTGATCGACGGGGGCATCGTCACCACCAAGGAGCAGTCCATGGAGGCCGGAGACAAGTATCGGGCCGCCGACGTGGATCTGGTGATCCTGCAGCTTCTCACCTACGCCACCTCCTACAATATGCTGCCTGCGGTGCGGGATCTGGACGTGCCGGTAGTGCTGGTGAACCTCCAGAAGAAAAAGGCGCCGGATTATGAGAATACAGACACCGCCACCTGGCTTGGAGAGCTGTATGCCTGCGGCGCCGTGGGCGAAATGGTGGCGGATCTGGAGCGGGCCGGAAAACGTCACGCGGTCATCACCGGCGTGGTGGAGGGCGGCGACCCGGCGGTGGACGCGGAGATCGCCGACTGGTGCAGGGCCGCCCAGGTGCGGCGGCGCTTCCGGGACACCAACCTGGCCCAGATCGGCCGGCCCTACCCCGGCATGATGGATCTGTACATCGACGAGACCAACCTCTACCACCGGATGTGGCTCTACACCAAGCAGTTTGACTGGGAGAAGATGTGGGCTATCGCCGACGATATCACCGACGAGGAGGCCATCCGGGCAAAGGCGCAGGAAATCATCGACACCTTCGACATCGAAGGCGGCGGCACGGTGGAAAAGGTCTGGGAAATGGCGAAATACGTTGTCGCCTTTGAACAGTGGGTCAGGGACGAGAAGATCGCCTTCATCGCCTCCCACTACGACGGCTTCGCCCAGGGCAAAGCCGGGGTGCTGGACTCCATGCTGATCCCCGCCTTCTCCATGCTCATCAAGCAGGGGGTGGCCTGCGCCGTGGAGGGGGACATCAAGGTCTCCATGGCCATGAGCATCCTCAAAACCATCTCCGGCATGGGCCAGCTTTCCGAGATGTATTCCATCGACTTTGACGAGGACATCTGCATCATCGGCCACTCCGGCTCCGGCGATGCGGACATCTCCTATAAAAAACCCACCATGAAGATCGTCCCCGTGTTCCACGGCAAGACCGGCGGCGGGTATCTGACCCAGTTCTATCCCCATCTGGGGCCGGTGACCTATCTGGGCATCACCCAGGACCGGGACGGCAACTTCAAATTTGTTGTGGCCGAGGGAATCAACGAGGAGGGACCCATCTTCACCTTCGGCGACACCAATATGCGCACGCGGTTCACCTGCGGCGCCCGGGAATTCTGCAACAAGTGGAGCGAGGCCGGTCCCACCCACCATATGGCGGCGGCTGCCGGCCGGCACATCGACACGATCCTGAAGGTCGGCAAGATCTTCAACGTTCCGGTAGACGTCATCACGAGATAAGGAAGGAGTTTTTACCATGAGAGACATTCTGAAGGCGCCCTGGATGGTGGAGATGATCCGCACTGCCACCAATATGTACGGCCACGGCTGGGACGAGCGCAACGGAGGCAATATCAGCCTGCTGCTCCGGAAGGAGGACGTGGATCAGTATGTGAACGTCTGGGATGTGATCCGCACCATTCCCACGGGCTTCTCCGCCCCGGATCTGGAGGGGAAGTATTTCCTGGTCACCGGCACCGGCAAGTATTTCAAGAACGTCCAGTACGCCCCGGAGGTCAACCTGGGCCTGGTGCGGCTGACGGAGGGCGGCAGGACTGCCGAGCTCCTGTGGGGCTTTGCCGACGGCGGCAAGTTCACCTCGGAATTCCCGGCCCACATGATGAGCCATGTGGCGCGGCTGAAGGTGAACCCTGAGAACCGTGTGGTCATGCACTGCCATCCGGCAAATCTGCTGGCCATGACCTACGTCCACGACCTGGATTCCCGCAGCTTCACCCGGACCCTGTGGCAGATGTGCACCGAGTGCATCGTGGTGTTCCCCGAGGGCGTGAACGTGCTGCCCTGGATGCTCTGCGGCACCAATGAGATCGGCGAGGCCACGGCGGAGCAGATGGAGACCGCCCGGCTGGTGGTCTGGTCCCAGCACGGGATCTACGGTGCCGGCGCGGATCTGGACGAGACCTTCGGTCTTATCGAGACGGCGGAAAAGGCGGCGGAGATCTACATGAAGATCGCCCACCTGCCCCGGAAGAACACCATCACCGATGCCCAGATGCACCTTCTGGAGGATCACTTCGGCGTAAAGGCCCGGGAGGGCTGGCTGGACTGAACGGAAACCCGGGACCGCGTATGCAACGGCATACGCGGTCCCGCTTCTTTTAGTATACATGCTCCGCCGGAGCAAAGATCTGTGCCGGCCGGATGCGGATTGGCACGAAAAGGAAGTCAAAATCAACAGAAATGCGGGGGCTTCTGATGCGGTAGCTCGTTAAATTGCATAAGTAATGCCTGAAAATAATCACAAAAACTACACAAAATTCATAATTTTGTACAGAAAACCGGGTTCGATTTGCAAACTGAGCCGGTGTGATATATAATATAAGAACACTTTTGGCCTTTAAACAGGATGAACCCTGTCCGCGTTCCGGACGGTAAGCGGAGGGCCTGTAGGAAATCAGGAAAGGGGGAGGAGCAAATGGGG
Source organism: Oscillospiraceae bacterium (assembly GCA_902778525.1). Taxonomy (GTDB): domain Bacteria; phylum Bacillota; class Clostridia; order Oscillospirales; family Oscillospiraceae; genus HGM13006. The sequence continues at coordinate 12,924 of CACYXZ010000015.1, forward strand.
AAATATGTGATCAAGCGGCTTCTGCTGGCAGTTGTCACCGTCCTGATCATCTGCGCCATTACGTTCTTTACCATGCACGCGGTACCCGGGGGACCATTTAACCGGGAAAAGGCTCTCAGCGAAGCCACCATTGCCGCGCTCAACACCCGGTACGGTTTGGATAAGCCGGTGGGTGAACAGTTTATTCTATATATGAAGGGGATCCTGCACGGAGATTTCGGCGTTTCCCTGAAGAACGGCCGTGAGATCACCGCCATCATCGGCGAGTCCTTCCCTATCTCGGCCCGGCTGGGCATTGCGGCCATGATCGTGGCGCTGATCCTGGGCACGGTATTCGGCAGTACCGCCGCGCTGATGCGGAACAGGCTGCCGGACCGGATCATCGTGTTCTTCTCCACGCTGTTTACGGCGGTGCCCAGCTTCGTGCTGGCGTCCCTGCTGCTGCTGGTATTCTGCATCAAGCTGGGACTGGTCCCCGTCTGGAGCTCCAACAGCCAGAACTATGTGCTGCCGGTCATCGCCCTGGCGGCCTATCCCATGGCGTATATCACCCGCCTCAGCAAGACCAGCATGCTTGACGCGTTGGGGCAGGATTACATCCGGACCGCCCGGGCGAAGGGCGTCTCCCGGTTCAAAATGATCTTCAAGCACGCGCTGCGGAACTCTCTGATCCCGGTCATCACCTATGCCGGACCGCAGATCGCGTACATCATCACCGGTTCCATGGTGGTGGAAACCATCTTCACCATCGGCGGACTGGGCAGCAAATTCGTCAGCGCCATCAACAACCGGGATTATACCCTGATCATGGCCACGACGATCTTCCTGGCCACCCTGATGGTGGTGGCCAACGTGATCTGCGATCTGCTCTACAAGCTGGTGGATCCGCGGATCAAATATGACTGAGGAGGCAGAAGCTTTGGAAGAGAAAATGACAAACGATCTGCCGAAGAAGAATCCCCTCAGCATGCAGATCGACCTGAGCAAGTTCTCCGCCGAGCAGTTTATCCCTGCCACGGAGGACGAGAAGCGCCAGCAGGATGTAATGAGCGAGAGCACCACCTTCTTCAAGGACGGCATGCGCAAGCTCTTCAGGAACCCGCTGGCGGTGGCCAGCCTGATTGTGCTGCTGGCCATTGTGATCACCATTATCGTCGCGCCCCTGATCGTTCCCTACAGCTATGAGGAGATCCTTTCCGTGGACGGCCGGCGGGACAAGGGCGCCAAGAACCTGGCTCCCTTCACCTACAGCGAGATGGAGCAGCAGTACATCGAAAAGGGCGGAACCCGCTTCCCCCATATCTTCGGCACCGATGAACAGTGCCGCGACTACTTCATCCGCGTGATCTACGGCACCCGGATCTCCCTGACGGTGGGCCTGTTTGCCAGTATCATCGTTCTGATCATCGGCATGCTCTACGGCAGTATCTCCGGATATCTGGGCGGCAGAGTGGACCTGATCATGATGCGGATCGTGGATATCATCTACTCCCTGCCGGATATGCTGATCATCATCCTTCTGTCTGTGGTGCTCAACGAGGTGCTGCAGTTCAAGAGCGGAACGATCCTGGCCCGGCTGGGCACCAACATGATCTCCCTGTTTATCGTGTTCGGCCTTCTCTACTGGGTCGGCATGGCCCGCCTGATCCGCGGCCAGATCCTCTCCATCAAGGAGAACGAGTATATCCTGGCGGCTCAGGCCATCGGCGCGTCGCCCGGACGGATCATCCGGAAGCATATCCTTCCCAACTGCCTGTCCGTGATCATCATCTCCACGGCCCTGCAGATCCCCTCCGCGATCTTCACCGAGAGCTTCCTGAGCTTTGTGGGCATCGGCGTCAAGGCACCCATGCCTTCCCTGGGCTCCCTGGCCAACGCCGCCAGAGAGGGCCTGCAGAGCTATCCCTATAAACTGGTATTCCCCGCCCTGACGATCTGCCTGATCGTGCTGAGCCTGAACCTGCTGGGCGACGGCCTGCGGGATGCCTTCGATCCGAAGCTGAGGAGGTGAGGGAAATGGCGGAACATCTGTTAAGCGTACAGGATCTGCACACCTCCTTCTTCACCGACGCCGGAGAAGTCCAGGCGGTAAACGGCGTGAGCTTCAATCTCGATGAGGGCGAGATCCTCGGCATCGTGGGCGAGAGCGGCTCCGGCAAATCCGTCACCGCCTATTCCATCATGCGGATCCTGGCCGACGCCGGCAAGATCGTCGGCGGCAAGATCCTTTACAAGGGCCAGGACCTGGCCCAGTTCTCCGAGAAGGAGATGCAGAACTTCCGGGGCAAGTGCTGCTCCATCATCTTCCAGGACCCCATGACCAGCCTGAACCCCGTGTTCACCATCGGCAGCCAGATGAAGGAAGCCGTGGTGCTCCACACGGAGAAGCGCGGCAAGGAAGCCGACGACCGGGTGGTGGAGCTGCTGGAGCTGGTGGGCATCAACGAGCCCAGGCGCCGGGTCAAGCAGTATCCCTTTGAGCTCTCCGGCGGCATGCGCCAGCGGGTCATGATCGCCATGGCCCTTGCCTGTGAGCCGGACATCCTCATTGCGGACGAACCCACCACGGCACTGGACGTGACCATCCAGGCCCAGATCCTGGAGCTGATGCAGGAGCTGCAGAAAAAGCTCGGCATGGCGGTGATTCTGGTGACCCATGACCTGGGCGTCATCGCCGACATGTGCGACAACATCGTGGTCATGTACGGCGGCCGGATCTGTGAACGGGGCACGGCGCACGAGATCTTCTACAACCCCAAGCATGAATATACCAAGGGCCTGCTTCGCTCCATTCCCAACGTCAACAACATGAAGAAGAAGCTGGTGCCCATCTCCGGCACGCCCATCAACATGCTCAATATGCCCAAGGGCTGCGCGTTCTGCGCCCGCTGCGACGAGGCCATGAAGATCTGCCTGACCGAGGTGCCGGAAGAGATCTGGATCAATGAAAACCACAAGGCCGCCTGCTGGATGAATATCCGGGACGCGGTACGGGAGGAGGGAAGTGCGCAATGAGTGATACTCTGGTAGAGGTCAAACACCTCAAGCAGTACTTCCCCGTAAAGTCCGGCTTCAAGACCATTCCGCTCAAAGCCGTGGACGACGTGTCCTTCACCGTGGGCCGGGGTGAGACCCTGGGCCTGGTGGGCGAGTCCGGCTGCGGCAAGACCACCGTGGGACGTACGCTGCTCCGGCTCTATAAGCCCACGGACGGCGAGGTCTGGTTCGACGGGGAGCAGGTCACGGACAAGAACATCGGCCATATGCGCAAGCAGATGCAGATGGTGTTCCAGGACCCCTATTCCTCCCTTGATCCCAGAATGACGGTGGAGGACATCATCGGCGAACCCCTGGACGTCCACCACCTGTGCTCCAGCCGGAAAGAGCGGCGGGAGAAGATCCTGGAGCTGATGAGCTATGTGGGACTGAACTCCGAGCACGCCCGGCGCTACGCCCACGAGTTCTCCGGCGGCCAGCGCCAGCGCATCGGCATCGCCCGGGCTCTGGCCGTGGATCCCAAGTTCATCGTCTGCGACGAGCCTGTTTCCGCTCTGGACGTTTCGATCCAGGCGCAGGTCATCAACATGTTTGAGGAGCTGCAGGAAAAGCTGGGCGTGGCGTACCTGTTCATCGCCCATGACCTGCTGGTGGTCCACCACATCTCCCAGCGGATCGCGGTGATGTATCTGGGCAAGATCGTGGAGATCGCCGACGCCGACGACCTCAACGAGCATCCCATCCATCCCTACACCGAGTCCCTGCTGTCGGCGGTTCCGATCCCGGATCCCGACGTGACCCGGGCCCGGAAGCGGATCCTGCTGGAGGGCGACGTGCCCAGTCCCCTGAAGATGCCCACCGGCTGTGCGTTCCGCACCCGCTGCCGCTACGCCACAGAGCAGTGCGAGCACGAGTGCCCTTCCTTGACGGAGCGCAGCCCCGGCCATCAGGTGGCCTGCTGGAACCGATAAAACTTTGTCAATAGCGTCTGTTTCCGCAAGGAATACAAGGCTATGAAATATTATTATTGGAGGTACAAAATGAAAAAGACTCTTGCACTGATCCTCGCGCTGGCGATGGTCCTTGCTCTGGCCGCCTGCGGCAGCCAGGCTGCGTCCACCCCCGCAGAGGCCGGCAGCTCCGCTGCCGAGAGCACCGCAGAGGCTGCCGCCACCGGCGATGCCGCGTCCTATCTCAGCGATGCGTTCATCGATCCCGTGGGCGACTGGGCCAAGTATGACGAGATGGTCTCCCAGATCAAGTCCGAGACCGACTTCGCCAAGCGGACCGAGCTCATGCACCAGACTGAGGACGTCCTCATGTCCAACGGCTGCGTGATCCCGATCTACTACTACAACGATATTTATCTGCAGAAGGACTATGTCTCCGGCATCTATGCCAGCCTGTTCCAGACCAAGTTCTTCATGTACACCAAGCTGGACAACGGTTCCGACACCCTGCGTCTGAACCTTGCCTCTGAGCCGGACTTCCTGGATCCCGCTCTGAACAGCTCCGTGGACGGCGCCTGCCTGGCGGCCAACTCCTTCTCCGGCCTGTACACCTACAACGCTGACGGCGTCTGCGTTCCCGCCTGCGCCGAGAGCTACACCGTCTCCGAGGACGGCCTGACCTACACCGTGACCCTGAAGAAGGATCTGAAGTGGTCCGACGGCAGCGACCTGACCGCCGCCGACTTCGAATATGCCTGGAAGCGCGCCGCTTCCGAGACCACTGCTGCTGACTACGGCTACATGTTCTCCGGCTTTGACGGCTATCCCAACGAGCTGAACGTCACCGCCAAGGACGACACCACCCTGGAGTTCGTTCTGACCGCTCCCTGTGCCTACATGGAAGACCTGATGGCGTTCCCCACCTTCTATCCTGTGAAGCAGGAGGCCGTTGAGGCCGCCGAGGGCTGGGAGACCACGCCCGGTGCATGGTGCCAGGATGCCGGCTTCGTGTCCAACGGCGCTTATGTCTGCACCGGCTGGGACCACGACGTCTCCATGACCTACGAGAAGAACCCCTACTGGTATGACGCGGACAAGGTCACTGTGGAGAAGCTGGAGTTCATGCTGTCCGCCGACGACACCGCCATCTATGCCGCTTACAAGGCCGGCGACATCGACTTCGCCGACTCCGTCCCCACCGACGAGGTGGCTGCTCTGCTGGACAACCCCGAGTTCCACATCGTGGACGAGCTGGGCACCTACTATGTGGCCTTCAACGCCAAGAGCAAGATCTTCGAGGGCAAGACTCCTGAGCAGGCCGCCTGCATGCGTCTGGCCTTCTCCCTGCTGATCGACCGTGACTACATCTGCGAGAACATCGGTCAGACCGGTCAGATCCCCGCGAACTCCTTCATTCCTCTGGGTATGGCCGACGGCAACGGCGGCGTGTACAAGAGCGATGCTGCTACCGGCTACTTTGACGCCTATGCCATCAACAACGATCCCGAGGGCACCACTGCTCTGGCTCGTGAGATGCTGGAGGCTGCCGGCTATCAGTTCGGCGACGACGGCAAGCTGTCCCCCGAGACTCCCATCCAGCTGGAGTACCTGACCAACGAGACCTCTGGTCACGTGGCCATCGCTGAGTCCATCCAGCAGGATCTGGCCGCTGTGGGCATCGAGCTGAGCATCCAGGTTCAGGACTGGAACGTCTTCCTGGAGGAGCGCAAGGCTGGTAACTTCGACTTCGCCCGTGAGGGCTGGATCGCCGACTTCAACGATCCCATCAACATGCTTGAGATGTGGATCACCGATTCCGGCAACAACGACTGCCAGTTCGGCCGCTGATTTCTGATAAAAAGCGCGGAGACGTTTGTCTCCGCGCTTTTTCTGTTTCTGTGGTTGAAAAAAAACACGGCCTTGGATATAATGAGAGCATGGAAAGCAATCCGAACTCCCGGAAAGAAAGGTGAGGAAAGAATGTATTGTGGCAATTGCGGCGCACAGCTGCCGGAAGGCGCGCGGTTCTGTGGATCCTGCGGTCAGCCGCTGGTGGACCCGTCAAAGATTGACGTAGGATCCGATCAGCAGCCGGAGGTCCAAAAGTTTTTCACGCAGCCGGAATCCGCCCAGGAGCCCTTCGTCCGCGGGCAGGGCAACGGATATCCGGATCCCTATGACGACGGATTCGCACCGGCACCGGAACCCCGGAAGCCGAAAAAGATCGGCTGGATCATCGGCGCGGCGGCCGCGCTGGTGGTGATCGTCGCCGCGGTGCTGGTGGCGCTGAACTTCAAGGTGGTCTCCAATGCGTGGATGCGGACCTTCTCCTCACCGGAGAGCTACTACCGGCACGTGGAGAAGCAGGCCATGGCTGATGTGATCGACACCGGCGTGGACGTCTATGAGAGGACACCTGCGGAGCATGATTCCTACACCTCGGAGGTCACCACGAAGATCGTGGTGGGCGAGCCAGTGCGGGAGCTGGCGGAATCCCTGGTGGGACTGGATATGGACTGGCTTGAGAGCGCCGGACTTTGGGAGAAGGTCACCATGCATGACGGAAAGATGGGCCTTCAGCTGGATGTGAGCCTCAACGAAAGCTCCATCGCCACGGCGGATATGGTCACCGACGGGGAGGATATCTACTTCCGGGTGCCGGATATCCGGGATGATTACGCCCGGATCGACCAGCGGGATCTGATGGGCGGCGGTGCCGTTTCGGTACAGTCCACCCGGGTCACCCTGCTGGAGCTGGCGCAGAACCTTCCGGAGATCATGCCGGACAGCGACCGCATGGAGAAAATGCTCAACCGGTATGTGGAAGCCATTGTGGACAACATCGACGACGTGGACAAAACCACCCAGACGCTCCAGGCGGACACGGTCTCCCAGAAGTGCACCGCGCTGACGGTCCATCTGGATGAGGACAGCCTGGCCCGGATCATCGAGGTCCTCTGCGACACGGCCCTGGAGGACGAGGAGCTGCAGCAGATCCTCATGGATCTTGTGGAACAGATCGGTCAGGACCCGGACGAGGTCTGGGATGAGCTCGTCGAAGAACTGGAGGACGTGCGGGACAGAGCGGACCGTATTGCCGAACAGGTGGAGATCGAGATGACCGTCTATGTGGACGGCAAGGGCGAGATCCGGGGACGGACCATCGTGATCAACGACTATGAGACGCTGGAGTACGCCGCCCCGGAGCAGGGCAGCAATTACGGCCTGCGGCTTGCGCTGACCCGGGACGACTTCGAGCAGTTTGTGCTGGAGGGCAGCGGAAAGAACGACTCCGGCAGCTTTGAACTGCTGGTGGAGGAGATGCACATTCTCGATATCACCGCCTCCGACTTCGACCGGGATGCGCTGGAGGACGGATACCTCAACGGAACCTTTGACATTGCCCCTTCGCCCTTTGTGGTCAACCAGCTTGGTAATGAAGTGGGACAGGAGTTCAGGGGCCTCAATCTGGATCTGGACGACGTGCATCTGGTGGTGGAAGCCAGGTCGAAAAAGGACAGCGGCAGTATCGTGCTCCGGGTCATGATGGGCGAGGAGGAATATCTGAGCGTGAATATGGATTCTTCAGTATCCTACACGGGCGGCGAAGTGGATATCCCGGAGGATTCCATCTCCCTGGAGAACTGGACCAGAAACATCAACATCAGCAGTCTGGACGTGTATCTGGACCGGCTGGAGGACGCCGGATTCCCCAGCAGTCTGATCCGGCGGTTGGTCTATGGAATCAATTGATATTCGTAATGTTCAGAAAAACTACCGGCGGAAAACGGTCCTGCGTGATGTGACCTTTTCCGCCGGTCCCGGGGAATGCATCGGCATCCTGGGCGGCAACGGCAGCGGGAAATCCACGCTCCTGAAAACGCTGGCCGGGGTGCTGCGGCCGGACGGCGGCTCCTTTACGCTGGGCGGCGCCGATCTGTTCCGGGACCATAAGCGCCGTGCGGCGGCGGTGGGATACGTGCCGCAGGGAACGCCGCTGCTCCGGGAGCTGACGGCGATGGATCATCTGCGCCTCTGGTATCGTCCGGAGGCGCTTCGCCGTGGACTCAGCGGCGGCGTGCTGGAGATGCTCGGGGTGACCGGCTTCCTCAAAACGCCGGTGGGAAAGATGTCCGAGGGCATGAAGAAGCGGCTTTCCATCGGCTGCGCCCTGGCCAGCAACCCCCGGGTCCTGCTGCTGGACGAGCCCAGCGCGGCGCTGGATCTGGTCTGCAAGGCCAATATTCTGGACTATTTCTGTATGTACCGGAACCGGGGCGGGATCCTGCTGATCGCCACCCACGACCCCCAGGAGCTGGAGCTGTGCACCGGGTACCGTCTGCTGCGGGAGGGCGTCGCCGAGCCCTACGAGTATCGGGGGGACCTCCGCAGACTGTCGGAGGATCTGAAGTCATGAGGCCGGGCTTTTGGCCGTATCTGATCCTGCGGCTGCGGCGGGTGGGGAAGCTGTTCCTGCCGCTGCTGCTGGTGGCGGCGCTGCTGATGGGCGGGATCGGATGGTTCGGGGTGTCCCTGGTGCGCCAGGACGAAGCGGGCGCGCAGCGGGTGGAGATCGGCGTCGTAGGAGATTTTGAGGACAGTGTTCTGCGGATGGGAATGTTCGCCCTGAGGAATCTGGATTCCAGCCGCTTCTCCATTGAGTTTGTGCAGTTTTCGGAGGAGTCAGAGGCAAAAAGCCGGCTCCGGGCCGGGAAACTCAACGGATACGTGAAGATCCCGGAGCATTTTGTGGAGGATGTTTACCGGGGATCCTTTCAGCCGCTGACCTATGTGACCGCGCCGGGAGCCCAGGGCGTGGGAACGGCGCTGACCGACGAGGTGATCGTCTCCGTTTCGGAGCTGCTGTCCGTGTCGGAGGATGCGGTCTACGGCGCGGAGCTGTATGCCCGGGATCACGGCGTCACGCTGGAGGAGGGCAGTGCCGGCGATGTGCTGGCCATGCGGTTCCTGGAGCAGATCCTCCGGCGGGATGAGCTGCTGCAGGTGGAGATCCTCGGGATCGGCGACGGCCTGAGCCTTTCGGAGTATTTCCTGTGCAGCTTCTTTGTGATGTTTCTCCTTCTGTGGGGTGTTTCGGCCAGCCCGGTCTTTGCGGGACAGGACATGGAACTGGGACGACTGCTGAAATGCCGCGGCCTGGGTTCCCTGCGCCAGATCCTGGCGGAGTACCTGTCCTATCTGTGCCTGATGCTGTCCACGGTGCTGTGCCTGTGCCTGATGGCGGCGCTGATTCTCCGGGGACTGGATCCGGGCGGAGATATCCCGGCAAGACTGCTGGAAAGCGGATTCCTGCTCCGGGCTGTTCCCGTGGGGATGGCCCTCGGCGCCCTGCAGATCCTGCTCTATGAATGCGCCAGCGGGATGCTTCAGGGGGTGCTGCTGCAATTCCTTGCCGCAGTGTCCCTGGGATATGTGTGCGGATGCCTGTACCCGGTGGGCTTTTTCCCGGAGCCGCTTCAGCAGACCGGCAACGTCCTGCCGGCGGGGCTTGCGCGGCAGTACCTCAGCGCGGCGCTGAGCGGACAGTCCGGCGTATGGCTGCTTTTGGGCCTTGCAGGATATGGCCTGGTGTTCCTGGCGCTGGCCGCCGGGATCCGGAAACACCGTCTGGCGGGATAGGAGGGAGACTGTGCATCATTTCAGATCACTGCTGTGCTGGTGGGGGCTGCTCAATAAGCGGCTGCTGAAACGGCCCGGCTTCTGGGCGGTTCTGCTGGCGGTGCCCGTTCTGGTGCTGGTACTGACGTTGGCCGCCTCCCGAAACGGCGGCGTGGTCCGGATCGCGGTGGGGATGGAGGAGCCGGCGAGTCCGGCGGCCCGGCAGGTCGCCCAGCGGCTGACGGAACGGGAAAGCGTGCTGGAGACGGTGCTCTGCGAAAGCGCCGAAGAGGCCAGGACGCTGGTGGAAACCGGGCGGGCGGACGGCGCGTGGCTGCTGCCGTCGGATCTGGAGGAGCGCTTTGAGCGTCTGACCGACGGGGAAGCGGTTCCTCTTGTGACCATGGTGGTTCAGGAGGACAACGTGCTGCTGCAGCTGTCCCGGGAAAAGCTGTTCGCGGCCCTCTACCCGGATCTGAGCTACGCGCTGTTTGCAGGGTTCGCGGAGTCGGAGCTGCAGGAGCGTTCCGAGGAGGAGATCCGGAAATACTATGGGATCATTCATCGGAACAGCCGGTTTGTTGAATTCGCCTACAGTGACGGATCCCCGGTGGATCCCATGGAAAGCAGCTTCCTTGTGACGCCGGTACGCGGGATCCTGGCTCTTCTGATCCTGGTGGGTGCGCTGGTTTCAGCCATGTACTTTGCTCAGGAGGCGGAGGCCTTCGTCTGGATGCGAAGGTGGAAACGGTTTCTGCTGCCGTTCCTCTGCCATCTGATCCTGACGCTGGATCTGGCGGTTGCGGTGCTGGCGGCGCTGGGACTGTCGGGGCTTGTGTCCTCATGGCCCCGGGAGCTGGGCTCCATGGCGCTCTACTGCCTGGCCTGCGCCGGGTTCGCGGAGGTGCTGCGCAGCATTCTGAGAAAGCCGCGGCGGCTGGGCGCGGCCCTGCCGCCGGTGCTGCTGGCGGGATTGGCCCTCTGCCCGATCTTCCTCAATGTCCGCCGCTTCCGGATGGTGCAGTTCCTGATTCCCACGTTCCTGTACCTGCACGGGATCCGCAGCGGTGAGTTTATCCTGTATCTGGCCGGCTATACGGTCCTGAGCTGGGGCCTGGGACTCCTTCTGGCCTGGACCAGAGGCACGGAGGAGCCGGGCGAAGCATGAGAGATCGGAGGTATCTATGAAGCGAAGCAGGATCAATGCCGCGCTGCGGGAGATGGAGCAGATGCTCCGGGAATACCGGATCTCCCTGCCGCCCTTCTGCGGCTTTACCCCGGAGCAGTGGCAGACGCTGGGACACGAGTATGACGAGGTCCGGGAATGTATGCTGGGATGGGATATCACGGATTACGGACTGGGGGACTTCGACCGGGTCGGATTCTCCCTGATCACCCTTCGGAACGGGAACCGGAGCATGCCGGACAAATACCCGAAGGTCTACGCGGAGAAGCTGCTCTACCTCCGGGAGGGACAGTATGCCCCCAACCACTTCCACTGGTTCAAAACGGAGGACATCATCAACCGGGGCGGCGGCAACGTCTTGATCCGGGTGTATAATTCGCTGCCGGATGAGGAGATGGACCTGGAAACACTGGTGACAGTCTATACGGACGGGAAACGATGGCAGGTGCCGGCGGGCACCCGGATCCGTCTGACCCCAGGCGAGAGCATCCACATCCCCCGGCGGCTCTACCACGATTTTACGGTGGAACCCGGGACCGGACCGGTGCTGCTGGGAGAGGTCAGCCAGTGCAACGACGACAACGCCGACAACCGCTTCAACCCGCCGGTGGGCCGGTTCCCGGAGATCGAGGAGGACGAGCCTCCCTATCGGCTGCTCTGCGGAGAGTATCCGCCTGCTAAAGAATAAAAAAGGACCGGTGCAGTTTCCTGCACCGGTCCTCGGTGTATTCTGGATCAATAGTCCTTGATCATGCTGCCCACATTCTCGGGAATGATGAGCTTGGCACCGGTCTTGGCCTGGACCTCTTCCGGGGTCACGCCGGGAGCGACCTCCCAGAGCTTGAGGCCATCGGGAGTCACGGCGAAGCAGCCCATCTCGGTGACGATATAGTCGATGCAGTGATAGCCGGTCAGGGGCATGTCGGTCTTCTGCACGATCTTGGGGTTGCCGGCCTTGTCGGTCTGGGTGGTCATGACGACGGTGATCTTGGAGCCGGTCACCAGGTCCATGGCGCCGCCCATGCCCGCGGCAGTCTTGCCGGGGATCATCCAGTTGGCCAGGTTGCCCTCAGCGTCTACCTCGTAAGCGCCGAGCACGGTGCAGTCGATGTGGCCGCCGCGGATAAAGCCGAAGGAACGGAAGGAATCAAAGCAGGCGCCGCCCACGCGGAGCTTGCTGACCTTGCCGCCGGCGTCAACCACGTTGGGATCGGTCCACTCGCCCTCAGCGGGAGCGCCGGTCAGGCCAACAACGCCGTTCTCGGAGTCAACCCAGACATCCACGCCGTCGGGCAGATAGTCCAGGCACTTGGTGGGCATGCCGATGCCCAGGTTTACAACGTCGCCGTCCTGGAACAGACGGGCGGTACGGTAAGCGATCAGGTCCTTACCCTTGAGCTGCATAGCTTCTTCTCTGGTCATTTCAGCGCACCTCCTATTAAGCCTCGGTCAGGGCGCGGCCCTGGACCACTGCGTCTACGACAAAGCCGGGAGTCATGATCTCATCCGGATCCAGCTCGCCGATCTCAACGATCTGCTCCGCCTCGACGATGACGTGATCGCCTGCGGTGGCAAAAGCCTCGTTGAAGTTGCGGGAGGTACGGCGATAGACCACGTTGCCCATCTTGTCCGCCTTCCAGGCATGGACAAAGCACACGTCAGCATGCAGGGGCAGCTCCAGAATGAAGCGCTTCTTGCTGGCGTCGGGAATGATCTCGCCTTCGAGGAACTTGAACTTGCCGGCCTCTTCGTCCCACTCCACGACCTGCTTGCCGTCCATCATGGGGGTGTACAGGCCGGTGGGGGTCAGAATGCCGCCGATGCCGGCGCCGCCGGCACGGACCTTCTCGCACAGGGAGCCCTGGGGCACGAAGGTCAGGTTGATTTCGCCGTCGACCACCTTCTGCACGGTCACGGCGTTGTTGCCGATGTGGGAGCAGGTGATGGCCTTGATGACGCCCGCGTCAACCAGCTTGCCGATGCCGCGGTGGGGAACGGAGGTGTTGTTGGAGATGACGCTGATGTCCTTGATGCCGGCGGCGATCAGGCCTTCGATCAGGACTTCAGAGACGCCAACGTTGACGAAACCGGGAAGCAGGACGCTCATGCCGTCATGACAATACTTCGCAATGGCTTCTTCAACGGTGGTAACTTTTGACTTTGCCAATGGTATCATTCCTTTCCGTATATTCGTGGGCACATAGTGACCACATTGTTTCACTATATTATGATACTTGGATTTCAGGAGAATGTCAAGAAGTTCTGCCGGGATGGGGGATACTTTTCGTTTACAATCCGGAGGAACGTCAGGGAGAGAATCGGAGGGAAAAGAACGCCGGAAGCTCACGCTTCCGGCGCTTTGAATCACCGCTTGTTGCTTCTTCTCCAGATGTGCATCTTTTCCGCCTCGGCGGCCAGCTCGTCCCGGAAGTCCGGATGGCAGACGGAAATGATCCGTTCCGCCTTTTCCCAGGTGGAGATGCCCTTGAGGTTCACCATGCCGTATTCGGTGACGAGATAGTGGATGTTTGCCCGGGTGTCGGTGACGATGGAACCGCCGGACAGGGTGGGACGGATCCGGGAGGACACGGTGCCGTCCTTGGCCTTGACGGTGGAGGAACAGCAGATGAAGCTCTTTCCGCCCTTGGAGAGATAGGCGCCCAGCACGAAGTCCAGCTGGCCGCCGGCGCCGGAGATATGCTTGGTCCCGGCGGATTCGGCGTTCACCTGGCCGAACAGATCCAGGTCCACTGCGTTATTGATGGAGATGAAGTTGTCCAGCTGGGAGATGGTCCGCGCATCGTTGACGTAGTCCACAGGAGCGGTCATACACGCCGGGTTGTTGTGGAGGAAGTCGTAAAGCTTTCTGGTCCCCGCGCCGAAGGCGTAGGTCATGCGGCCCCGATCCAGATTCTTCTTTGCGCCGGTGATCTTGCCCGCCAGAGCCATATCCACGAAGGCGTCTACGAACATCTCCGTATGGACGCCCAGATCCTTCAGATCGGAGCGGGCAATGGTGGCGCCGACTGCGTTGGGCATGCCGCCGATTCCCAGCTGGAGGCAGGCGCCGTCCGGGATCTCCGGCAGGATCAGATCGGCCACCGCCTGATCCACCGCCGAGGGAACGGAGCTTCCCAGCTCCCACATGGGCGGATTGCCGCCCTCCACGACGAAGGAGACATCCTGAATATTGACGCTCTCATCCCATCCGCCGAGGCACCGGGGCATATTCTCGTTGACCTCGACGATCACATATTCCGCCGATTCACACAGCGCCTTCATGTGGGAGGCGTTGGGACCGAAATTAAAGTTTCCGAAGTCGTCCATGGGCGCGACCTGGAACATGGCGGCCTTGATGGGAGCAGCGTTTTCCCGGTAATACCGGGGCAGCTCGGAGTAGCGCATGGGAATATACCAGGCCAGCCCCTGGGCAGCCAGCTTCCGGTCCGCGCCGGACATGTGCCAGGAATTCCAGACAAAGTGCTCCTGAAAGTCCGGAACAGAGCAGATGGCGGGCTTTTCAAAGATCACGCCGCCCCGGACCTTCACGTCGGTCAGCTCCGGATAGCGGGCGGCCAGGGCCTTGTCCAGACTGCGGGCCGTGTTGGTGCACCAGCCGTAGTCCACCCAGTCCCCGGATTTCACCACCTTGACGGCCTCCTCGGCCGTGGTCAGTTTTTCGCGGTACAGCTTTTGATAGTCCATTGGTTCGTCACACCTTTCTCCGTATGAGTATACTCCCAAATGCCCCGTAGTGCAAGAAAATGTTGACCGGGAAAAGGGAACACGGAAAGATTCGGCGTTCAAAGAAACAGTTGCAATTCATAGGATTTCGAAGTATGATAACAGTGCGCCTGCATCGGCGCTTCTTTTTGTATGAGCTCGGGAGGAAAAGAATTATGTCAACCAACAATGGCGCGCTGGATCTGACCGCCTGCCCCATCACCAGCGGACTGCTGCGGTTTTCCCTGCCGTTTTTGGCGTCAAGCGTGCTGCAGACCCTGTACAGTACCGTGGATACCATCATCGTGGGTCAGTTCGTCGGCTCGGCGGGACTGGCCGCGGTCAACAACGTCAGCTATATCTGCAACGCCGCCAGTAATATCGGCCTGGGCGCCAGCGCCGGCGGCGCGGTGCTCATCGCCCAGTACTGCGGGGCAAAGAACGACGAGGGGATCCACCGCACAGTGGGCACGTCCCTGTCCATCAGCACTATCATGGCGGTGATCATTACGCTGCTGGTGTGCCTGTT
>CACYXZ010000016.1 GCA_902778525.1 Oscillospiraceae bacterium
CACCACGGTGACCTTCTTGCCCTCCTGGCTCAGCGCCAGGGCGCACTCCAGGCCCGTGATGCCGCCGCCGCAGACCACGACGGATTCGCCGCATTCCACCTCGTGGGCGTCCACTTCCCGGACGGGAAGCGCAGTGTCAATGCCGGGGATGGGAGGCGTCATGTACACAGAACCGGTGGCAACGATGATGGCGTCGGGATTCTCCCGCTCGATGAGTTCAGGCGTCACTTCCGTGTTCAGATATACTTTGGCGCCGCACTCCATGGTCTCCCGGACGTCCCACTCCACATACTCCCGCATGAGCTGCTTGAAGGGCACCAGGCAGGCGTCGTTCAGGAGGCCGCCAAGGCGGCCGGACTTCTCATACAGGCTGGCGCTGTGGCCCCGCTTCTGGAGGATCTGCGCCGCCATCATGCCGGCAGGACCGCCGCCGATCACCATAACATTCTTTCGGGCGGATTCCGGTACCTGTTCGATCTCGCCGTAAATGCCGCAGCGGGGATTGATGGCGCAGCTCATGGCCGTACCCCAGGTGTTGGCGTTGCCGCAGAGGTCGCAGCGGGTGCAGGGCCGGACCTTGTCCGCCTGACCGGCCAGGGACTTGTGGACGATATCGCCGTCCGCCATAAAGCTCTTGGCCATGGCCACAATATCCGCCTTGCCGGAGGCGATGATCTCCTCGGCCTCCTCCAGCGTGGTGATCATACCCACCACCGCTACAGGGATATGCAGGTGCTTTTTGACGATCTCGGAATAACCGATGTTCAGGGGCTTGTGGGGCTCCCGGAAATAGGTGGGGATGGTATACCGGGCGGAGAGATGGAAGATGGAACCCTGGGAGATGTGCATGATGTCCACATACTCCTGGGCCAGCTTCATGAACTCCAGGCTCTCCTCAAACTCCAGGCCCCCGGGGATACCCTCGGTGGCGGAGACCCGCAGCTCGATGACCATGTCGTTGCCCACAGCCTCCCGGACGGCCTTCAGCACCTCCAGGGGATACTTCCGGCGGTTTTCAGGACTTCCGCCGTACTCGTCGGTACGGACGTTGGAATCCGGAGACAGCCACTGGGCCAGGAAATTGTTGTGGGCGCAGTGGAGCATGACCATCCGGAATCCGGCGTGCTTGCAGCGCACGGCGCAGTCCACATACCGGCCCTTGAGATAGTCCATGTCCTCCCGGGTCATGGTCCGGACATTGTCCTCGGGGTTCAGCGGACGCTCCGCAGAGACCACCGCAGTGGGCGCGCCGTCCTTGGGGGCCCGGTTGCCGCGGCCGGCATAGGCCAGTTCCGCGGAGAGTTCCGCGCCGTTCTGACGGCATTTCTCCACCAGCGCGTTCATGCCGTGGATGCAGTCGTCGTCGCAGACGTTCATCTCACAGAGCCAGTGAGAGGTGTTGTCATGGGTCACCGGGGTATCGCCCACCGTCACCCAGCCGGCTCCGGTTCTGGCCTGCCACTCCATGAAATCCAGCATATCCTGGCTCATGGTGCCGTCGGCATTGCATTTGAGTACCACCGTGGGGGAATACTCCAGCCGGTTCTTCAGCGTCAGTCCGCGGATGGTGATGGGCTGGAATACGTGGGGATATGGGTTTCGTTTCATATATATACCTCCTGACATAATATCAGTATCTTATTTAATCATACACCATTCCCGGCGGAACCGGAAATATATGTTCTGATATTTCATTATAACCCGGAAGTTATAATAGTGCAAGCACCTTGCGGCATAAAGCCCAGTATAACGATACAGCTATAACAGCCCGAAAAAAAAGAATAATGATTTCGACATGGCCGCTTGTGACGGATCGGTACGGATGTTATAATGAATCATAGAAAGGGGTTTTTCGCGTGCAGACAAAAAGCGGAGTGCTGATCCCGGAATATGACTTTCGGGGAAAGGTGGCGGTTGTCACCGGCGCAGGAAGCGGAATCGGGTATGCCGTGGCCACACAGCTTGCCCACTACGGCGCGCAGGTCGTGGCGGCGGGCCTTCCCGCCGAAGCGTTGGAACAGGCGGCCGCATCCGTCCCCGGTGTGACGGCTATGGTCTGCGACGTGAGCAGCAGCCAGCAGGTGGAGACCATGATCTCCGAGACCGTGACCCGGTTCGGACGGCTCGATATTCTGGTTTGCTGCGCGGGCGTGGGCGGCAAGGTGCTGCCCCTGCTGGAGCAGACGGAAGCGGATCTGGATCAGGTGCTCTCTGTGAACCTCAAGGGAATCTATCACTGCGCCAGGGCGGCGGCCCGGCAGATGATCGCTCAGGGGAGCGGCGGCCGGATCGTGCTGACCTCCTCTATCGCCTACGTTGAGGGCGGCGGTCTCCACGGCCCCTACGGAGCCTCCAAAGGTGCGGTGAGCACACTCACGCGCTCCATGGCCGCGGAATGGGCAAAGTACGGGATCCTGGTCAACGCGGTCTGCCCCGGGCTCACCCGGACGGGCATCAACCGGGAGGTATGGGAGGATCCTGCGCTCTACCGGGAACTCACCGGCAAGATCCCGCTGCGTCGCATGGCGGAGCCGGGAGAAGTGGCGTCCCTGATGACCTACCTCTGTACCGACGCCGCCGGGTTTATCACCGGTTCCATCATCCACTGTGACGGCGGCGCCACGGTGGGCGGACTATAAGGATTTTTACAGGAGGACTGAGATAATGGAATTGTTAAAGGATAAGGTTGCCCTGATCACCGGCGCCAGTTCCGGCATCGGCCTGACCACCGCGAAGCTGTTTGCCAAAGAGGGTGCGAAGGTCGCCATCCTGGCCCGGCGCCTGAACGTGCTGGAAGAGAAGGCCGCGGAGATCCGGGCCGAAGGCGGGGAATGCCTGCCGGTGGCCGGAGACGTGACAGATCCCGAAAGCGTCAATGCCGCCGTACAGAAGGTTCTTGACGTCTGGGGCCGCATCGACATTCTGGTAAACAACGCAGGCGACGGCGACCAGCACCGCACCACAGAAAATGTTTCCAACGAATTCTGGGACAAAATGATCGCCCTGAATCAGAGCTCTGTGTTCTATTTCTGCCGGGCCGTTCTGCCCCACATGAAGGCCCAGGGCAGCGGCTCCATTGTGAACCTTTCCGCCATCGCGGGAGTCTATGGGAACGCCGGGGTCAGCTATTCCGCCGCCAAGGCCGCTGTGATCGCCATCACCAAAAACGTGGCGCTGGACTGCACCGGAACGGACATCCGCTGCAACGCGGTCTGCCCCGGGCCCACGCTGGTTCCCCGGATGGATGGCCGGGAGGATGCCCTCTATGACAAGGATTTCATGACCATCACCGAGCGGCACATGGATATGACCATTCCCTTTGCCCAGCCGGAGGATCAGGCCAATGTGATTCTGTTCCTGGCCAGCGATCTGTCCCGGGCCATCAACGGGCAGGCCATCGTCACCGACAACGGCCGCTGCCTGTGATCGCTCCCCGAACTCAGGCTTGTTATTTTCATCGCTCCGTTCTATAATAGAAGAAATCCGGCGGCATCTCTGGATGCCGCCATTTTTCTGAGAGGAATGGATCCCTATTGGAGCAGGCGCTCCGCCGCTATTTTGAAGACGTGAAAACACAGTGTCCCGGCACGCTCAACGCCATGCTGGACGCCCGGCTTCTGTCCGTCGATTTCGACCGGCACATTCTGGTGCTGGAGGCGGACATGAAGCCATGGATGACCAATCCAAACGGGATCGTCCACGGCGGCATGACGGCGGCCTATCTGGATCTGGTCATGGGACTGCTCTGCCGGTACTGTTCCGGCGGCCGCATGACCCCAACCCTCCACATGGACGTGAGCTATCTCAGGACCATATCCGCCCGGGATACGATCTGCGTCAGAGCGGAGATCGCGAAGCTCGGCTCCACGATCTGCACCGCCGTGGGCAGCATCTATGCGGGGGATCGTCCCGACCGGCTTCTGGCCACCGCCACCGGTTCCTATATCGTTCAGCCCTGACAAAAACTCCCCATGTCTCAACATGGGGAGTTTTCTTTCTCAAAGCGAACCTCCCAGTAGAGGCCGCGAACCTCTTTGAGGTCCAGATACCGAGTCTGGTTGACATGCCCGTCGCTGACCTTAAGATAGGTCCTCAGGCTGCCGGTTTCCGTATTTACCACATCCTCGCAGCCGTAGCACAGCAGATGATGGCTGCGATAGACCGGATGATTCCAAAGCATCAGATACAAAAGCGCCCCGGAATTTAAGGACCGCCGCACCTGATCCCGGGTGAACCGGTGGAGCCGTACCCGGGGCCGGACGCCCAGCAGCCGCTTGCAGATCCTACGAATGTAAGAGGCCGCCCGCAGATCCGATGTGCCGTGGGCAAACCGCAGACCCGAATTGATGAAATACAGATGCCGGACTCCGAACCGGGCGATCCGGTGATACAGCTGTCTGGCGTCGTCGAGTCCGCAGTCCGTCTGCCGGAACCGTCCCATCGCCATGCAGACCAGATTGGTCAGGGCTGTCGGGCCGCAGTTGTTGTAATAACGGATCTGCTCCACATTGCCGAAGTGGGCCGTGGTGGTGAACCGCGCCGCCCAGGGCTCCCATTGGTCAATCTCATTCTGAGGCACATAGGTGCCGGGCTCCTTCGCCGCAGCGTCCCGCACGGGATCCGCGATCCGTTCCCGCTTGACCGGTTCGGCTTTTTTATGGCGAAAAAACAGTCCCATGATCCGGCGCCTCCTCTCCGGGAAGATTATACTATTTCCCAAAGGGTTCTGTCAAATGGACAATCCGGCCCGAATGTGCTATCCTATCTGCAGAAACCGGAGGGATCCACATGATGATACGAGATTTGTCTCTGCAGGAAATGAAGCAGATCCACAAGACCTGTATGAAGCGGGACTTTCCTGCCAACGAACTGCGTCCATTTCAGTCGATTCAGGCATTGCACGCCCAGTCCCGCTATCGCGGACTCGGCCTGTTCGGCGGCCGGGATGAGCTGCTTGGATATGGGTTCTTCGCGCTGCTCCGGCGGGAGGACGGCGTCCACTACCTGTTTGACTATCTGGCCATCGTGCCGGAACGCCGGGATTCAGGAATCGGCACGGAGTTCCTCCTGCGGCTGCCCCGGGAAATACCCGACGCCGCATCCATTCTCGGCGAGGTGGAGAATCCGGATCTGGAATCCGATCCCGCCGAACAAGCCGTCAAACAGCGCCGTCTGCAGTTCTACCTTCGCTCCGGCATTCAGGAAACCGGCGTTCTGTCCCGTCTGTTCGGCGTAGACTACCGGGTGATGGAGTTTCCGGTCCGCAGACAGCACAGCCCGGAGGAGATTCAGGAGCTCTACCGGGATTTTTACCGTTCCTTTCTGCCGAAACCAGTCTTTGACCGGATGGTCCGGGTGGAGCTCGCCCCATAGCAAATTACAACAGGCACCCCATCCGGGGTGCCTGTTTACAGTTCCAGAAGGAAGTCGCAGCGGTCCGGCAGATCATACGCCGCAAAGTACGCCCGTTCCAGCGGGATCCACCGGTCAAAAAAGCTGCCTGCCCGGTCGCCGTTGCGCAGGAGGATCCGGCTGCGCTGCACCTCCGGATTCACTGGGAGAAACAGATGCAGATCATAAAAGTCCCAGAGGGACGGATGACAGGAGTAGGCTCCCTCCACCAGCGTGACCTGCGCCGGCGGAAGCTCCACCGGCCCGGAAAGCTCCATGGTCCGGCAATCGAATGGCCTGTACCGGACCGGCAGTCCGGTCCGGAGCGGCTCCAGCACTTCGGCCAAAAACCGCTCATGGTCCACGTTTCCGCCGGGAAGGGCATATCGCTCTGGGGTCCGTTGCTCCGGGCGCAGGAAGAAATCGTCCATATGTACGACGGACCATCCAAACTTGCGCCCCATCTCTCCGGCGAGGGTGGTCTTTCCGGAGGCGCAGGGACCGTCCAGTGCCAGAATGACACGGTCCCGATTCAGGCCGGAAACAAGTCCCGCCAGTTCCTCTGCGGTGATCCGCTCAGTCATTGGGGATGATTTTCGCCCGCTGCATGGCGATGACGATGGCCGGCACCAGCACGATGTGCAGGATAATGCCGGGGACAGCATTGGTGACCGCGCCGGCGATAAATGCGGACATGGGGAATTCCGACGTACTCAGGCCGGCCAGAACAAACCGGGCAATGCCCCAGACGATCCGTCCGCCGATCATGGCGGCGATCAGCGTCACATAGACGCTGGGGATCTTCTTGGGCAGAAGATGATAGAGCAGGCCGGTCAGGCAGCCGTAGGTTGCCAGCTCAAAGGCCATGGCAACGCCCGTCGGCATGATGGGCGGCATTCCGAAGATGGCAAACCGAAGAAGCGGCGCGATAAATCCCACCGCCAGTCCGTAGGGCCAGCCGCAGAGGAACCCGCACAGCAGCACGGGAATGTGCATGGGGCTCAGCGCCTGCCCAATCTCGGGGATCTGGCCGATCAGCAGCGGCAGCACCATGGCCAGCGCCAGGCACACCGCCGCGTAGACCAATTTGACAACAGATTTTCCGGTATTTTTCATAAAAAACTCCCTTTCGCGCAAAAAGATGCCATAGCCCCCTTCTGGCGGCTGTGGCATCTTCTGATGTCCGATCATTCTGTAAAAAAGAATTCAGGCTTCTGCCTCTGACCGGACTTCCTGTCCGGCACAGGATTATTTTACCTGAGCGGCCCTTGTCTGTCAAGAGGTCTTTGCGGCCAGCTCCCGGATCTTTTTCACCGCATCCTCCAGCAGCAGCGCCGTGGAGGTTCCCTCTACCCCCGCGATCAGGGTCGCGCAGCGGTTCATGGGAAGCAGCACCCGCACCGCCCTGCTCTGTCCCACTGCGGCAGCCATGGCCGGCGTGATCTCCCCCAGCATGGCGTCCGCAATCAGCAGCCCGATAGGGCCGGCGATGATGTCCGCCCGACGGCAGCCCACCGCCACGGCGTTCTCGCCGGTGGCTCCCTGATCTGCGCCCGCCTTGAGCATGGCGGCTGTGGCGGCGGAATTCGTCCCCACCGCCGTAACGGTCAGCTCCGGCAGTGCCTTTTTCACCGCCGCGACAAGCTGACGCCCCAATCCGCCTCCCTGGGCGTCAATGACCAGTAATTCCACAGTTTTTCCTCCGTCTCCTATCAGTCGTGTTTTCCCTTCAGCAGCTTCAGCACGTTCTGCAGCATGGGCCGGTAATCATTTTTCAGGCATGCGGCCACCACATACATATCCTTCCCGGGGATCGGGATGGTCCGCACCGCGTCATTGTACGTCAGTCGCGTATGCTGGTCCAGAAGCGCAACGCCGACGCCCATCTCCACGCAGAGGATCAAGGACTCGAGGCTCCGGGGCTGCCGTACGATCCGGGGCGTAAAGCCCGTTTCCTGGCATTGCTTGATAAAGCGGTCATATCCCACAGGGCTTTCCTCCGGGGAGATCACCACAAAATCCTCGTTCCGAAGCTGCATCATATCCAGCTCATCCGTTCCCGACAGCGGATGCTTCCGGTTGATGGCGATGGCCGGCGCCTGGTCGAACATGACATACGACTCGAATTCCGGCTCCTGTTCCACGTCAAAATCCAGCGTGATGATCATATCGTAGTGTCCGGCCTTCAATCCGTTCCGCAGATTGGCAAAGGAGTTCCGCTCCAGCTCGATCTCCAGATGCGGGTATCGTTCCTTCGCCAGCTCCAGCCGGTACAGAAACTGCGGCCGCACGTCCTGCCCTTCCAGGATCCCGATGCTCAGTCTGGATTCCTCTTTCCGGGACAGGATCGCCGCCTGTTCGAACAGCGTTTCCAGCCGTTCCGGCATATCCTTCAGATGCTCATACAGAAATGCTCCCGCCGCGGTAAGGCGAACCGAGCGTTTATCCCGCACGAACAGCGGATAATCCAGCTCCTGCTCCATCTGCGCGATCTGTTTGGAGATGTTCGGCTGAGAGGTGTAGAGCTTTGCCGCCGCCGCGGAAAAGCTCCCGCATCGGGCAGCTTCCACAAAATAGCGAATCTTGAGTAAATTCACATCTCCACGTCCTTTCATGTTCGAAATAAGTATAGCATATCTGACCTGTTCCCGCAACGGATTTTTGTGGATTCTCCATAAGTTAGCCATGACTTATTCCGATTTGGTTATGGATAATGCTGAGAAAGGTATTTCACAAGCCCCTGTCTTTTCGGTATACTGAGATTGTGAAAATAATCACAAATGTAAAAGGAGGAATACGACAATGAAGGTACTCGGAATCTCTGCTGGAACGCAAAACGGAAGCAACGACGCCATGTGCAAGGAGGCCCTGATGGCCGCCAAGGAGGCCGGTGCGGAAGTCGAATTCATCAATCTGCACAAGCTCAACATCAAACACTGCACCGGATGCAAGGCCTGCGTCATGGGTCTGTTTTCCGGCCGCGGCAACGCCTGCGTGCTGAAGGATGACTTCCAGTGGCTGGTGGACAAAATGTACGACGCTGACGGCATCATCTGGGCCGTCCCGATCTTTGAGAGCTGCGCTCCCGGCATCTTCCACACCGTGATGGACCGCTTTGGTCCCCGTCTGGACCGGGGCAACGTGATGATCGGAATGAAGATCGCGGAGCAGGGCGGCAAGCCCATCGATCCCAAGTACCTGAAGGAAAAGGTCGTCTCTTATATGGGCATCGGCGGCTCCGACTGGGCCACCCGGATCCAGTGCGACTTTGCCACCCAGGCCATGACCCCCAAGTGGACTCTCATTGACAACGAGGTCTTCCAGTGGTCCCTGGACATCATCATGAACGATGAAGCCGTCGCCCGGGCCCATCAGATTGGCCTGAATCTGGCTGAGGCTGCACGGAAGGTGGAAAACGGCACGCTGAACGTCCCCCACGGCATCGCGGGCGAGGACTACAAGGGCGATCCCGGCGTATGTCCTCTGTGCCACAGCAAGAACTTCTATCTGCAGGAAGACGGAACCGCCATCTGCTGCCTCTGCGGCACGGAAGGCGTCATGAAAAACGTGGACGGCAAATACGTCTTTGAGTATGATGCAGACAAGTGGGTTCCCCATATGCACGACGCCATCTCCGGCAAGTTCATCCACGGCGACGACATTCAGAACAATGAGGGGAAGGCCCGGGCTGCCATGCAGACCGAGGAGGCCAAGGCGCGGAAGAAGAAATACAGAGAATTCATCTCCGCCAGCACGCCCGAATAATCGACAGTCCGAACACACAAAGTATGGAAATCATGATTTGAATTTGAAAGGGGTTTCTTAGTTATGAAAGCAGTCGCATTGTATGGAAAGCAGGACGTCCGGATCGTTGACCGGCCCATGCCCACCGCCGGCCCCAACCAGTTGGTCGTGAAGATCAACTACGTGGGCATCTGCGGCACAGATGTGGAATTCTATCAGTCCGGTGCGGTGCCTCCCTTTGTTCAGCTCCCCATGGTCCTTGGCCACGAGAACGTGGGCACCGTAGTGGAAGTCGGCGAGGGTGTTACCGATTATAAGGTCGGCGACGTGATCCTCTGCGGTCCTCCGTCCCACTGCGCCGAGGACTGCCCCTCCTGCCGCCAGGGCAAGACCAACATCTGCATCAACGGCTTCCCCCGCACCGCCGGCATCGGCGGCCCCGACGGCGGCTACGCCCCCTACATGCTGGTCCGTGACGTGAAGCACACCATGCTGGTGAAGGTTCCCGAGGGCGTGGATCTGAAGGACGCGGTCCTCTTTGACGTGATCTGCGTTTCCCTCCACGGCGTGCGGAACTCCGCCTTCAAGTTCGGCGACAACGTGGTCGTCTCCGGCACCGGCCCCATCGGCCTGGCTGCGATCCAGTGCCTGAAGGCCGCCGGCGCCAACAAGATCATCGTTCTGGGCACCAACTCCTCCAAGGAACCCATCCTCAGAGAGTACGGCGCGGATTACTTCATCAACTCCAAGGAGTGCGAAGACCTGGAGGGCGAGATCCAGAAGATCCTCGGCTCCCCCGTGGGTGCAGACGTGGTCTACGAGTGCGCGGGCAACATGACCTCCCTGGCCAACTGCGTGTACAAGTGCGTGAAGCCCGGCGGACAGGTCTCCATCATCGGCACCATTCAGGAGCCCATGCACAACCTGGTTCCCGGCCAGTTCTCCATCCATGAGCCCAACTTCCAGTTCTCCTTCACATACACCGAGGAGGACGTGACTATCTATCTCGACATGGTCGCCTCCGGCAAGATGAAGTTCCCCAACATGGTCACCGACATCATCCCGCTGGACAAGGCTGTGGAGCTGGGCCTGAACCGCCAGGATCGCAGAGGCATGCTGAAGATCCTCATCGATCCCTCGCTGTAAGGAGGCGTCATCATGGCAAACAATTATCCCTATTCCATGACCCCCGCACGGATAGGCGGGGTCCTGTTCAAAAACCGCATTGTCTCTGCCCCCTCCACCATGCACTCCCTCTCCAACGGAGAGCTGTATCCCTCCGAGGACGCCATCTCCTTCTTTGAGAGCCGCGCCCGGGCGGGCGTGGGCATGGTCACCGTGGCAGGCCTCAAGACCGGCAAGAACGTGACCGACGACGGCCAGAACACCGCATGGGACGTGAATCAGCCCAACCACCGCAACAAGCTCATGGAGCTGGTGGAGCGCGTTCACTTCTACGGCGCCAAGATCTCCATGGAGCTCATCGGCATCTTCCCGGAGGGCTATACCGTCTCCGACGGCTGTTCCATCATGGGATGGGCCGAGGGCCACGAAATCACCCGGGAGGCCATGGAGGCCTTCAAGGAAGAGTGGGCCCAGGCGGCTGCCGATCTGGTGGACTGCGGCTTCGACGCTATTCTGATCCACTCCGGCCACAGCGTCCCTCTGGCGCAGTTCCTCTCTCCCCTGACCAACAAGCGCACCGACGAGTACGGCGGCTCCACGGAAAACCGCTGCCGCTATCTCATTGAGATCCTCGACGCCATCCGCGCCCGCGTGGGCAAAAAACTCCTCATCGAGGTCCGCATTTCCGGCACCGAGTTTGAGGAAGGCGGCATTGACATCGAGGAAGGCATCCGCATCGGCGAGCTGATCCAGGACCATCTGGACATCCTTCAGGTGTCCGCGGGTATGCACAACCCCAAGTGGATGACCTGGGTACATCCCTGCGGCTTCCGGCCCCCCATGCCCAACGTCGAAGTGGCGGAGGCCTTCAAAAAGTCCGGCCGGATCCATGTGCCCATCGTGGCCCTTGGCGCGGTGGAGTCTCTGGACGCCGCCGAAGAGATTATCCGGGACGGCAAGGCGGACCTGGTCACCATCGCCCGGCAGCTGATCGCCGACCCCGATATGATCCACAAGGCCATGGCCGGTCACGGCGACGACGTGATCCCCTGCATCAAGTGCATGCGCTGCCACGACTCCACGGTTTACGGCCATCAGTTCCGCTGCGCCGTGAATCCTGAGGCCGGCCTGGACGCGTGCCTCGGCAAGCTGGTCAGGGAACCCGGCCCCGCCAAGAAGGTCGCCGTCATCGGCGGCGGTCCCGCGGGCATGAAGGCAGCCTGTGTCGCCGCGGACCGGGGCCATCAAGTCACCCTCTTCGAGGCAAAGGACCATCTGGGCGGCGCCATCGTCTTCGCCGACTATGTGTCCTTCAAATATCCTCTGTCCATCTACAAAAACTGGCTGGTGAAGCAGGTGGAGAAGCGGCCCATCGAGGTCCGTCTGAACACCAAGGCCACCCCCGCCGACGTTGCCGGATTTGACGCAGTGCTGGTTGCCATCGGCGCCGAGCCGCTGATCCTGCCGGTGCCCGGTGTGGAAAACGCCAAGGTCGCCACCTCCGTCTACGGCAGCGAGGACAAGCTGGGCGATACCGTCATCGTCATCGGCGGCGGTCAGGTTGGCTGCGAGACGGCCCTGCATCTGGCCAAGCTGGGCAAGGAGGTCACCGTCATCGAGATGCAGTCCGCCCTGGCCCCCGACGCCTCCAAGACCCATCGGGACGAGCTGATGGTGGAGATCGGCAACGAGCCCAACTTTACGACCCTCTGCGGCGCCCGCTGCCAGTCTGTCACCGCCACCTCCGTCACCTATGTGAAAAACGGCAGGGAAGAGACTGTTACCGCCGACGACGTGGTGCTTGCCGCCGGCATGAAGCCCAAGGCGGACGAAGCCGATTCCTTCATCGGCACCGCCGTGGAGTTTGTCGAGATCGGCGACTGCGTCCGTGCCCGGACTGTAGAACAGGCCACCAAGGAGGCCTACTACGCCGCTGTAAACCTGTAATTCTTAGGAGAAACGCCCGGAGGGCGCTGCCCTCCGGGCCATAAAGGAGAATTGGATATGGATACTAAAAAGCAAGAGCAAGACATCAGCTTGATCTCTGCCAATTTCGGCGTAAAGGGTTGGGGCATGCTGATCCTCACCTTCCTGTGCATCTTTTTGGATTCTTCCCTGATCAACGACTCTTTGAACGTGGTCATTGACGTGTTCGCCGGCATGCATGGCTGGAACACCGGCATGCTCTACGGCTTCTCCACCATCACCGCATGGATCGCCGTGGCCGGCGCCGCCCTGTGGGGCGTTCTCTCCAGCAAGATCTCCATCCGCTGGAGCTGGGCCATCTCCCTGCTGATCACCGGCATCGCCTGCCTGTTTTGGGGCCGTGCTTCCTCCCCTGCCGTGTATTTCATCTGCCTGGCGGTCTCCGCCGTGGGCGGCATGGGCTTCTGCTACATCTGCTCCCTGAACGTGGTCTCCAACTGGTTCCCCCGCAAAAAGGGCATCGCCATGGGCTGGGTCACCATCGGCTTCCCCCTGTCCGCCGCTGTGACCGCCAACCTGATGGGCAACGTTGTGGCCCACGGCGGTCTCCCCGCAGTATACACCATCTACGCTGTGGCTTCCTTTGTGCTGTGTGTGCTGGTCGCTATCTTCGTCCGCGATTATCCCGAGCAGGCCGGCGCCTTCCCGGACAACAACCACAAGTTTGACAGCGAAGAGGCCAAGAAAGAGCTGGCTCTGGGTCTGGAGTACATGAAGACCTCTCCCTGGACCGTTAAGAAACTCTTCTCCACCGGCAAGGTCTGGATCATCGGCCTGAGCCTGGGCGTCATGGAGCTGCTTTCTCTCGGCATCATGACCAATTTCGTGCCCCGCATGATTCAGGCGGGCTATGTGGATGAGCACGGCGGCCCCGCCCCCATCATCTTCGCCATGCTGGGCATCGCCGGCATTCTGGCCTGCCTGGGCAGCGTGGGATGCGGCATTCTGGACGCCAAGCTGGGCCCCAAGAAGGCCATCCAGATCACCATGTGCACCGCCATCATTGCCATCGTGCTGAACCTGATCCCCACCACCCCCACCAAGTTCCTGAGCCTGCCCTTCCTGGCCATCATGCTGGGCGGCGCGGCCAACTATCTGGTGTCTCTGACCAACACCATCTGGGGCCGGTACGACTTCCCCATGGCCTATAAGGTCCTCAAGCCCATGGTGGCCGCGGTTGGCGCGCTGGGCGTTTCCATCGTCGGCATCATCGGCCGCAGCGCCTCCTACGCCATGGCCTACGGCGTTCTGGCAGTGCTGACCGTCATTGCCCTGATTCTGATCACCACCGTAGATGACACGATGATCGGCCGCAACTGATTTTGCTATCTTTCTTTCACATCCCCCATACAAAGGAACGCGCTCTCTTTTTGAGAGCGCGTTCCTTCTTTTACCGCAGTTCTTTTAAAAAAGCCTCAATGGGATCGATGCTGTCCTCCGGAGGATACCAATACTCCAGCGGGGACTGGTCTCCATATGGGACCGCGCCGCCGCTGTCCGTCATCTGCTCCTGATACTCCCGCAGGCTGCACCCCAGCCGCTTCTGGATGGTCCGGCTGAGATACTTGGGATCGGAAAAGCCGCTGCTCTCCGCGATCTCCACCTGGGAGAGTTGGGTATTGCGCAGACAGGTCATGGCCTTTTCAAAGCGAAGGTTGTTCAGATACTCCTGAAAGGAGATCCCGTAATAATCCGTAAACAGATGGGACACGTGGGTGGGCGTCAGTCCCTCCAGCTCCGCCAGATCCTGCAGCCGGACCGGGGACAGATAGTTTTCGTCCAGATAGTCCGTCAGGCGGGTGATCCGCTGGATGCGTTTTTTCCGCTTGTTCCGGTCCTGACTGGTCAGCACCTCGTGGGGTACGTTTCCCACCAGTTTGCGGAACAGATCGGTGATGTAAGAGATACACCCCAGATCGAACCCCTCCTCCTCCCGGAGATAACAAAGCGACGCCTTGCACACCAGCTCACAGCAGCGCTGATACAGCGCGTCATCCCGGCTGAAGCAGGCCGACACGTCCGACTGATGGAACATCAGATGCCGGAAGGTGGGGATATAGTCCTGGCAGAAGTGCTGGGACACCTGAAAGATCACCGCGAGGACGCCGTCCGGCGCGTCGATCTCATGGGGCTCGTTTGGATTGAGGATCACAAGTGCGCCGGGCGTCAGCCCAATATGGGAATCCCGCAGATTCAGCTGTCCCGTTCCTTCCAGGATCAGTTCCAGTTCAAAGGCGCTGTGGATATGGAAATTCCGGTAGGTGATGCGGTTGAGGAACACCTTGAAATGCCGGAGTTTTTCATAGGCCACCACCTCATATTCATTGCCCATATTGATCCCCCCTTCTGCTGTTTTGCTCATTATACCACAAATCCCGAAAATCGCAAGATTGTCGGACGCAAATCGCACGATTGTAATTGCCCTGCGCCCGGTTCCATCCTATAATATAAATACAAAAACAATCAGGAGGTAACTGTTATGTCTGAGATCTTTGCAAATATTCCCGTGATCCCCTACGAGGGCCCCGCGAGCAAGAATCCTCTGGCCTTCAAATACTATGACGCCGATCGTGTGATCCTCGGCAAGAAAATGAGCGAACATCTGCCTTTTGCCATGGCCTGGTGGCACAATCTGGGCGCCGCCGGCACCGACATGTTCGGTCGCGATACCGCGGACAAGTCCTTCGGAGCCTCGGAAAAAGGCACCATGGAGCACGCCAGGGCCAAGGTGGACGCCGGCTTTGAGTTCATGAAAAAGGTCGGCATCAAGTATTTCTGCTTCCATGACGTGGACCTGGTTCCCGAAGCCGACGACATCAAGGTAACCAACCAGCGGCTGGACGAAATCTCCGATTACATTCTCGAGAAGATGCAGGGCACCGATATCAAGTGCCTGTGGGGCACTGCCAATATGTTCGGCAATCCCCGGTTCATGAACGGCGCCGGCTCCTCCAACTCCGCCGACGTATTCTGCTTCGCCGCGGCTCAGGTCAAGAAGGCCCTGGACATCACCGTCAAGCTGGGCGGCCGGGGCTATGTGTTCTGGGGCGGCCGGGAAGGCTATGAGACCCTGCTCAACACCGACGTGAAGTTCGAGCAGGAGAACATCGCCCGGCTCATGCATCTGGCCGTGGACTATGGCCGGTCAATCGGCTTCACCGGCGACTTCTACATCGAGCCCAAGCCCAAGGAGCCCATGAAGCACCAGTACGACTTCGACGCCGCCACCGCCATCGGCTTCCTGCGGCAGTATGGTCTGGACAAGGACTTCAAGATGAACATCGAGGCCAACCACGCCACCCTGGCGGGCCACACCTTCCAGCACGATCTCCGCATCTCCACCATCAACGGCATGCTGGGCTCCATCGACGCCAACCAGGGCGACACCCTCCTGGGATGGGACACCGACGAGTTCCCCTGGAGCGTCTACGAGGCCACCATGTGCATGTATGAGGTGCTGAAGAACGGCGGCCTCACCGGCGGCTTCAACTTCGACTCCAAGAACCGCCGTACCTCCAACACCTACGAGGATATGTTCCACGCCTACATTCTCGGCATGGACACCTTCGCTCTGGGCCTGATCAAGGCCGCGGCCCTGATCGAGGACGGGCGTCTGGACCAGTTCGTGGCGGACCGTTACGCCTCCTACAAGACGGGCATCGGCGCGAAGATCCGCTCCGGTGAGACCACTCTGGAGGAGCTTGCCGCCTATGCCGATCAGCTGGGTGCCCCCGATCTCCCCGGCTCCGGCCGTCAGGAGTATCTGGAGAGCGTGGTCAATCAGGTGCTGTTCTCCTGATCATTTCTCCGCTCATCGTTAAACAAATCCGGGCGCAGCGTGCATCATGGCGCTGCGCCCGGTGACAAAATACGGTACTTGAGAGGGATCAAGATATGTTTGATATTGGTATCGATTTAGGCACTTCCGCAGTCAAGCTGCTGCTGGTGAGCGGCGAAGGCAAAGTCGTCCGCTCCGTTTCCCGCTCCTACCCACTGGAATTTCCCCAGCCCGGCTGGTCCCAGCAGAATCCTCAGGACTGGTGGGACGCCATTCTGGACGGCATTCCAGAGCTGGTCGCGGGCATTGATCCCGCTGAGATCGGGGGTATCGGCGCGGCAGGCCAGATGCACGGTCTGGTGGCGGTGGACAAGGACGGGAACGTCCTCCGGCCGGCCATTCTCTGGAATGACGGACGTACCGCAAAAGAGACCGACTACCTCAATTACGAGATCGGGAAGGACTTTCTGCTGGAACATACCGGCAATATCGCTTTTGCGGGATTCACCGCGCCAAAGCTTCTCTGGATGAAGAAACAGGAACCGGAGCTGTTTGCGAAGATCGATAAAGTCCTGCTTCCGAAGGATTATGTAAACTTCAGGCTCACCGGAAACTACGTCACAGACTACTCTGACGCGGCCGGAATGCTGCTCTTGGACGTAGCCAACAAACAATGGAGCAAAGAGATGCTGGACATCTGCGGCCTGCGTGAATCCCAGATGCCGGAGCTCCATGAGAGCTTCGACGTGGTGGGGAATCTGCTGCCTGACGTGGCGGCGAAGCTGGGCCTGCCCGAAACCGTAAAGGTGGTAGCGGGCGCGGGCGACAACGCCGCCGCGGCCATCGGCACAGGCTGTCTCCATGAAGGTCAGTGCAACCTGTCCCTGGGCACCTCCGGCACGGTCTTCCTGCCCTGCGAGGAGTTCCGCATGGATCCCGTCAACGCCACCCACGCCTTCAACCATGCAGCGGGCAACTACCACCTGATGGGCTGCATGCTCTCCGCCGCCTCGTGCCTGAAATGGTGGGTGGAGGACGTATGCAAAACCACCGATTACAACGGTCTCCAGGCGGAGATCGACCCCGAAAAGCTGGGCAGAAATCACGTCTATTTCCTTCCTTATCTCATGGGCGAGCGGGCGCCCCACAACGATCCGGCGGCGCGGGGCGCATTCATCGGCATGAGCATGGACACCACCCGGGTAGATATGACCCAAGCGGTGCTGGAGGGCGTAGCCTTCGCCTTCCGGGACATGGTGGAATCCGCCCGGGCTCTGGGCATCACCGTGGACCGCAGCACCCTCTGCGGCGGCGGCGCGAAATCCGATGTGTGGAAAACAATCCTGGCAAACACCCTGAATGTCCGGCTGGATCAGCTGGAGGAGGAGCAGGGCCCGGGTCTTGGGGGCGCACTGCTCTCCGGCTTTGGACGGGGACAGTATGCTTCCCTGGATGAAGCCACCGGAAAAGCCGTCCGATTCCGCGGACAGATTCTGCCGGAGCCGGAGCTGACCGGCCGGTATGAGGAGAAATACCGGGTGTTCCGTTCCCTGTATCCCGCCCTGAAGGAGATCTATCAGACGCTGTAACAACTGGAAAAAGGAGCCGCCCTGCGGCTCCTTTTTCATTTCCGGAAAATCACCAGCTTGCTGGCCACGTAGTTAAAAATCACCACCAGGATCTGGGCGATCAGCTTGACGATCCCGGCGCTGCATCCCAGCTGCTCCACAAACAGGAACAGGATCCCTTCCTCCAGCCCCAGCGACAGCAGCCGGGCCGCGAAAAACGTCCCGATCTCATAGAGAAGTCCCCGGAAATCCCGGCGGTCCGATTCAAACACAAACAGCTTGTTGACCACATAGGCAAAGATCACCGCCCCGACCCAGGCAATCACATTTGCCGCCAGGTAGTTTATCCACCGGACCAGCACATAGAAGATGATCAGATTGACCAGCGTGGTCAGTGCGCCGAACGCCAGATAACTCAGGTACTCCTGATATTTCAGGCACAGGGGCCGCAGCGGCTTCGGGATCAGCGGCTTGATCAGCCGATAGAATCTGGATTCCTGCACGAAATATATCCTCCCTGCCTCGGAATGAATCTGCCGCTATCATACTACAGTTTTTCATCTCTGGCAAGCAAAACGGCCGGCGGATTCCCGCCGACCGTCTGTATTTGTCTGCTTATCCTGCCGGAGGAGGTGGCGGTGCGCCCGCTCCGCCGGGAGGAGGTCCGCCGGGGCCGCCTTCGGGCATGGGCTCCAGCTCCACCTCATAGGTCACGGCGCCCTCAGGGATCTCGTCCATAGGCACGATCCGATTGTCAGGAAGCGGAACATCCGGGAGGATCTGCGCTTCGCCGGACTTCAGGAATTCACCCATGGCCTCCGCCGCAGGCTCCATACCGGAGAACAGCGGATCCTGATCCTCCGGAGCGTCCGGTCCGCCGGCGTCAGCCGCCAGCGTATAAATCTTCTCCGGATCCAGCGGTTCGCCGCCCACCATGGGGTTGATGATGGTAAAGACCTTCAGACCGTCCTCGGTCGTGGTACTCTCCTTCAGATATCCATAGCTGGCGCCGCTGATCTGATTGAACTGGGTGGACTCCACCGGAAGATCGTTCAGGGATTTCGCCATCTTCTGGAGCAGCTCCTCGCCGGTGATTTCAAAGGTATAAAGATCGCAGCCGTTGGCGAATACATCATAGAGGTTGATGGTATAGATCTTGCCCTGCTGCACGCTGGAACGGATCCGGAATCCGGGCATCATGCCCACGTCCGTCTTGCCGTACCACCGGAGAAAATCCGTCACCAAATCACCCAGATTCGTCTCGTCGGTGCGGATGCTCCGTCCATCAGGACTCTCACTGGTCCGGTAGCCGTTCAGGAAATACTCGCTCTCCAGATACATCTCTCCGGCGTCCGACGCCAGTCTGGCCCAAGCCTCATCCACGACCTTCTGGACTTCGGGATCCGGCTCATAGTTGGCCTTCAGCTCGTCCTCCATGATCAGCCGGCCGTTCTTCTCCACGACCTTGCCGTCCTTGATATAGAGCATCATCACGCCCACGCATTCGCCCTTGCAGGAGGCCTGATTCACCAGGGTCCCGGTCTCCGGGCAGACCCAGCCGTTTCCATCGCCGATGATGGAATGGGTATGGCCGTCCACGTATGCGTCGATGCCGGGTACTTCCTTCACCAGCTCGGCAGATGTGGTGTCGTTGGCGTTCGGCGTCACAAGATCGTCGTTCCAGCCCGTATGGCCAACGCCCACGATCACGGAGCAGCCCTCGCCCTGAAGACTGTCCACAGCCTCCTGCGCCGCCTGGATGGAACCCATTCCGGCGAAGCTGTCATTGATTGGACCGCCGGAAACGGTCAGGCCGAAGAGTCCCACCTTGACGCCGCCCGCGGTTTCGCGGATCATGGTCCGGTCAAAAATGGTCTCTCCCTGTACGGGGTATCCATTCTCGTCCACGACCACCTCGTCGTTTTCATCCAAAATCTGTGTAAAGAGATTCGCGCAGATCACCTGGGTCCGGTCAAACATCCCGGCAAGCACCAGCAGCTGATCTCCGCCCAGGTTGAAGTCATTGTTTCCCGGTGCCAGCAGATCGTAGCCCACCGCGTCCATGATGGGCGGGATGGTCTCGCCGTTATAGAGGTGCGCCACGGCATTGCCGCCTGCGAACACGTCGCCGGCAGAGACGGTGACCACATTCTGATCTCCGTACTTTGCCTTGTATTCATCCGCAACCGCCTTGACGTAGGGTTCGATGTCAATGAAGCCATGGACATCGTTGGTGTGGACTACGACAAACACTTCGTCGCAGTCGATTTCCGGCTCCGCAGGTTCTTCGGGTTCTGCCGCGGAAGCCTCAGTTTCCACAGCGCTCTCCACATTCGCAGGCTCGGCGGCAGGAGCCGCTTCCGCAGGAGCCGCAGCCGCTTCCGGGGCTTCCGCAGATGCCGGGGCTTCCGCCGACGCGGGCGCTTCCGCCGGAGCAGGTGCGCTTGCGGCGCCGCTGCCGCAGGCGGTCAGGCTGAGCAGCAGGCACAGGACCAGCAGCAGACTCAGTAGTCGATTCTGTTTCATTTCTTTCGCATCCTTTCCTTTGGGATACCACTATTATATCCCGCCGGTCTGGTGCTTTCAACAAAAATATGGTGATATTATGTGTATTTTATGTTTAAATTGTGAACCGCCCTGTTGCCGGGGCAGCATTGAAGCGCACAACAGCCGCCCAGCGCTTCATTCCTCCGGCGCAAGGCTCTCATACCGCTCCAGGAACGAATGCCATTGGCCCTCTGTTTTGAAGCCGGCCATGGTGTCCAGGTGCAGATTATGCACACTGCGGAAAATACTCTTCTCGATGTCCGGATTGTCCTGCTTCATGGTCTTTAGGAGCAACTTGATCTCCCTGCGCTTTGACCCGTTTTCATAGGCAGCGGACTGCTCTGTAAACCGGCATGCGCACTGGATGAACTCCAGTCCGTTATATCTGGCCCAGGCGATAATGTCCTCCTCGTGGACCATATACATGGGACGGATCAGCTCCATGCCCGGAAAATTCCGGCTGTGCAGCTTGGGCGGCATGGATTGGAGCTGGCCGCCGAAGAACATGCTCATCACCACGGTCTCAATCACGTCATTAAAATGATGCCCCAGAGAGATCTTGTTGCAGCCCAGCTCCCGTGCTTTGCTGTAAAGGTGCCCGCGCCGCATCCTTGCGCACAAATAGCACGGCGTCCGCTCCGTGCGGTTGGCCACATCGAAGATGTTCGTTTCAAAGATCGTGACCGGCACCTGCAGCGCCGCGGCGTTTTCTTCGATTTTTCTCCGGTTGGCGGCGTTGTAGCCTGGATCCATGACGAGGAATTCCGCCTCAAAGGGCACCTTCCCGTGACGCTGGACCTCCTGCATGAGCTTTGCCATGCACATGGAATCCTTGCCTCCGGAGATGCAGACGGCGATCTTGTCCCCGGGCTGGATCAGTTCATATCGGTTCACCGCCGTAATGAACGGCGTCCACAGCTCTTTCCGGTATTTTTTCAGCAGGCTCTGCTCCACCTTCTGGTGGTATTCCATATTCCGTGCCATTGTCTCACTCCATCTTTGCTGATATCAGCATTATTTTACTCACAGATCCCGCAATCGTCAAACTATTTCAAGCGCCCCATCTGAACCGGTCAGGCACAGACGGGGCGCATTATGTCAACCTATCGCTGCAGCAGGATCACAAGCAGGACCAGAATCAGTACAACTCCGGCACAGGTCATCATCATCGCATAGGAGAAGTTGTCCACTACCTGGCCCAGCGCCTCCTCCGTCGCCTGACGGAGCGTCTGGAGCTGCGTATTCCTTCTTCTCCGGCTGCCGTCCCGGACCCGTTCTTCCCGCAGGAATGTCCCCCGCGCCAGCAGGATCAGGCCGTCCATACCGGTATCCATGGCCCGTCCCAGCAGCGACCCGAGGAATATCAGTCCCCGGCACAGCGGCCGGAGCAGCAGGTTTTCTCCAAACAGGCGGGCCACCCGCCCAAGCATCCCGGGAAGCACCGTCAGCAGGAGCGGCCGGTATACCCGGTCCTCCAGATCAAGCCACCGGGGCCAGAGATCCCGGTCCCGGCCTTCGGGGACCAGCAGCGTCCGGACCAAAAGAAGATAGACTGCCCCGCCCACGCTCAGCGAAATCAGCGCGCCGCGCAGGTTCTCCCACGCAAGCGGCTCAAAGTGATGGAGCGGCAGGCCCGTCATGACACCCGCCAACGCCGCTGCCGCGGGCGGGAACCCCAGCACCAGCAGCACAGCTGCCCCGGCCCAGAGCACCCCCGCTGACAGGCCCGTCAGGTACCGGTCTTTCCGGTCGTACCTCGACTGGAGGGCATCATCTGCGTTCTTCTGATGGAACAGACACAGATAGAGCCGCAGCATATAGGCAAACGTCAGTCCGCCGGAAATCAGAAACAGCACCTCTACGCCCCGCATCATGCCTGCAAACGGGCCCTCCATGGCGTGCAGCAGTCCCTCATGCAGAAGCGTCTTGGACAGATAGCCGTTCAGCAGCGGCACGCCGCTGATGCCCAGGGCCGCAATGCCGAAGGGGATCTTCAGAAGGGGCTTGTTCCGCCCCCAGCCCCGCAGCTCACGCAGCAGAAGCGTATGCCGGTTCATGGCCGCAGCGCCTGCCGTCAGGAACAGCACCAGCTTGAGCATGGAGTGGTTCACCATGTGCAGGACCGTCCCGGAGAGGGCCAGCGTTGTACCCTCCCCGCTCCCGTGGCTTCCGGCGATCACCGCGGCGGCGATCCCCACCAGAATAAAGCCGATCTGCGACATAGAGGAACAGGCCAGCGTGCGCTTCAGGTTCACGGAGAAGACCGCCAACACGGCGCCCAGGACCATGGTCACAGTGCCCAGCGTCAGAATCAGCATGCCGAAGGCTTCGCTGGCCGGGAACACGGAGGTAGCCGTCATGAGGATCCCGAATACGCCCACCTTGGTCAGCAGGCCGGACAAAAGTGCGCTGGCAGGGGCCGGCGCCACCGGATGGGCCTTGGGCAGCCAGACGTGCAGCGGAAACATACCCGCCTTAGCGCCGAATCCCAGCAGAATGCAGGTTCCGGCGGCAAACAGCCGTCCCGGATCTCCGCTGCTCAGGGCGCCGGGCAGCAGTGCATAGGTCAGGGTCCCCGTCTCATGGCTCAGAAGCAGCAGACCCATCAGCAGCACCAAACCGCCAATCACCGCCACCGCAAGATAGGTGCAGGCGGCGCGGATGGCGTCCTCCGTCCGCTCCTGCAGCACCCAGGGGAAGGAGCTGAGGCTGAGGATCTCAAAGAACACGTAGGTGGTCATCAGATCTGCCGACAGCATGACGCCCTGGGCCGCGCCCAGCGTCAGCAGGATAAATGCCCAATAGGACGCCATGTGTTCCCGCTCATGCCGGAAATACTCCCGGCTGAAGAGCGTCGTTCCGAACCACAGAAGGGCCGTCACCAGACTGTAGACCCGCCGGAACCCGTCTGCCTGAAAACTCAGCCCCAGGGAAAGCACCTCCGGCACTTTGCACGCGCCGGGGAACCGCCAGAGCAGCACTGCCAGCACCAGTTCCAGTCCGGTCACCACCGCCGCCGCACGCTCCAACCACGACTCTCTCTTCCGGCCGAGAGCAAACACCGCCGGAGATGCGGCCATGGGGAGGACCAGAAGCAGTATTATGATCACAGTTCCCATCAGATGACCCCCTCCGCAATTTGCCTCAGGAACGCAAGCACCGGCCCGGAACAGACGCCGAACGCCAGATTCAGCACCGTAAACAGCACGATGGGCAGCAGCATCTGCCACTCCGCCTCCCGGATCCCGTTCTGCCGGAGTCCCTCCTCATC
This sequence comes from Oscillospiraceae bacterium, assembly GCA_902778525.1. Classification (GTDB taxonomy): domain Bacteria; phylum Bacillota; class Clostridia; order Oscillospirales; family Oscillospiraceae; genus HGM13006. The sequence goes on from CACYXZ010000016.1 coordinate 23,411, forward strand.
ATAGGGGAAGAACGCCCGGACGCTGACGGTCAGCGTATAGATCGCGCAGAGAAACGCGGAGATCAGCAGGGCGGCCGCGCCGACCCGGCCCGCCGCGGTCCCTGCGTCAAGTCCCGCGGTCAGCAGCCTCCATTTTGACACGAATCCGCAGAACAGCGGGATGCCGGTCAGACTCAGCGCACCCAGCGTATAACAGCCGAAGGTGACAGGCATTTTCCGTCCAGCGCCGTTGATCTCAAAGATATACTCTTTGCCCGTGACATGCATGAACGCGCCGGCACAGAGAAACAGCGACATTTTGATGACCCCGTGGAAGAGCATATGGGCCAGCGCCCCGAGAAATCCCGCCGGCGTCATCAGGGATACGCCGAAGAGCATATAGGACAGATTGCTCATGGTGGAGTAGGCCAGCCGCCGCTTGAACTGCCGCTGCCGGAGGGCCATCACCGCCGCGAACACCAGCGAAAACGCCGCCGTCAGGACGCAGAGGATCTGCACCCAGCTCCCAAGCAGCAGGTCCGGTCCAAACCCGTAGAAGGTCAGCCGGGCCACCGCGAAGAGGCCGCTGTTCACCACCGCCACCGCATGGAGCAGCGCCGTCACCGGCGTCGGGGCCACGGAGGCCATGGGCAGCCACCGGAACAGCGGGAAAACCGCCGCCTTGGTCCCGAAGCCGAAAAAGCCGAGCAGGAACACAAGACGCATCAAATCCGGCGGGAACAGCCCATCCAGATTTCCGCCCCAGCGGAAGGCGCCACTTCCGTCCAGAGTCCCCATGACCACCGCCACGAACCCCAGCGCCGCGCCGGCCACGCAGTAGGTCATATACCGTCTTCCGGCAAACAGGCTCTCATGGTTCTGGTAGTGGGTCACCAGCGGGAGCGTCACCAGCGTCAGCATCTCAAAGGCCACGTACATGGTCACCAGATTGGCGGCAAAAGCCATGGCCAGCGTGACCCCGTAGGTCATCAGATAAAAGGCAAAAAAGGTCTGTTCATCCTGGGTATCCCGCATATAGGCATAGGCATAGAGCTGGGCAAAGGGCCACATCAGCGCCAGCATCCCCGCAAAGAGCATGGCCATGCCGTCCGCCCGGAAAGAGATGGAAAAGCCGCGGATAAAGCTGTAGACCGTCACGCTCTCCCGGGAAACCATCGCCAGGAGGACCGCCACCAGCAGGCTAGTCAAGCAGGCCACGGCCTCCGTATACACATTCCGGACCCGCCGGGGCAGCTCCCGCCGGATCAGCAGCAGGCCCCCGCCGCCAAGGATCGGCAGAAAGATCGGAATCAAAAGCAATACAGGTTTCATGGCGCGACCTCACGGAATCCATGCACTGCCGAACAGACCTGCCAGCAGGGCGCAGCAGCACAGCGCGATCATCGGACCGATCATCAGCACGGAAGGCTCCTCCTTCTGCACTGGCAGGTTCTCGTCCCCGGAGGGGAAGAATCCGTTTACGACGATGGGCAGAAGGTATCCCGCCGTCAGGAGCGCAGAGAGCAGCAGCACCACCGGGATCAGCACTGCAAAGGCGCCCGGAGCCGTCTCCAGCGCAGTGAGCGCAATGCTCCACTTACTGACGAATCCACCCAGAGGCGGGATGCCCACCAGGGACAGGGCGGCGATCAGGAAGCACCATAGGGTAACGGGCATCTGCCGCCCGATCCCGCGGAGCTCCGAGACGTTGTGTATGCCCAGCCTATGGATGAACACACCGGCGCAGAGGAACAGGGTCCCCTTGCTCACCGCGTGGGCCGCCGCGTGCAGCAGCCCGCCGTGCAGGCCCCCGTCGCACAGCAGGCTCAGACCCAGCATGATATAGCTGAGCTGGCTGACGGTGGAATAGGCCAGACGCTTTTTCGTGACCTTTTCCAGATAGGCCATCATGGACCCCATGAACACCGTCAGCAGCGCCAGGATCATCCACGCAAGCTGGACCCAAGTGCCCCGGATCAGATCCGGTCCCGCGGAATAATACACCAGACGGATCACCGCAAGAATCCCCGCTTTGGCGACGATGCCGGACAGCAGTGCCGAAGCGGGAGCCGGCGCCACGGGATGGGCCGCAGGCAGCCATCCATGGAGGGGATACATGCCCGCCTTGGCTCCGAATCCGACGATTCCCACAAAAGCTGCCGCCCGCAGGAGCGGTCCCTGGGCCGTCACCGCTTCCGCAGAAAGGAAGCCCCCCGGCGCGAACACGCCGGATCCGTAATAGCACAGGGTCATCACGGCAAACAGTCCCAGAAGCGCACCGCCGATGGAATAAAACAGATATTTCAGAGCGCCCAGCGTGGCCTCTTTCGTCCGCTCATGGAGGACCAGAGGCATACTGGTCAGCGTCGCCATTTCAAAGCAGAGATACAGACTCACCAGATTGGCCGCCAGACATGCCGCGGTCATGGCGCCCAGCGAAGCGAACCAGAATCCGAAAAACTGGTTCATCCGGTCGTCGTGCTCCAGATACTCAAAGGCGTAGATCGTCGCGGCCGTATAGACCGTCAGCACCAGGATCAGGAAAAACCTTCCCACCTCGTCCAGAGAGAATGCCAGAGCGATATCCCCCGTCAGACGGAACAGCGTGACCGGCCGTCCCAGCAGGATCGTAAGCGCGCCGAACAGATCCGTCAGCACGATGACAGCCGTATAGAGCGCCTGGCGCAGTCTCCGGGACACGGCGGGAACTGAGACAGCCACCCCCGCCGCGATGGGAAACAAAACGGAAATCAGAAGCATATTCTCTCCCCCCCTTATCCAAACATGGAAAGTCCCTGCCGGATCAGATCCGCCGTCACCCAGGAGAACAGACCCAGGAACAGGTTCAGCCCGGTCAGAACAGCCGCCGAGACCCGGTACTGCCGGCGCAGCTCCTTCGGCACAGGGTACGGTTCCTCCGGCCCCGCGTCCTGAGGCTTGGCATAGATCCGGATCACGGTCCGGATAAAATACAGCACGTTAAGCACCGAGCTCACGCCCAGGGCGGCCATGACCGCAAGGATCACCCAGGGGCGTCCAGTGTCCACCGCCGCCACCGCGAAAAACAGCTTGGCGGAGAACCCGGCAAACACGGGAATGCCCACCATGGACAGCGCGGCAACGGTGAAGAACACCCCCGCGTCCTTTGCCCGTCGGCCGCTGCCCTGGATCCGCGGGAACAGCATGCTGTCCCCGGAGACCAGCGACAGTCTGGGCGTGGTCAGAAAGAGCAGCGATTTCGTCACCGCATGGACAAGGATCTGGAACAGAGCGGCGGTGAATCCCGCCTCCGTCCCCAGACCGAGGCCCATAAAGATATATCCGATCTGCGCGGCAGAGGAAAAGGCCACCATCCGGTTCAGGCTCCCCGACCGGATGGCGGAAACGGAACCCGCCGCCATTCCCAGCACGCCCAGCAGCAGAAGGATCGTCCGGATCGGCAGCGCCACATAGA
>CACYXZ010000017.1 GCA_902778525.1 Oscillospiraceae bacterium
AGGTACACTCCGCTTCGCGGTTCTTCACGCCGCCGTCGCCGACAGCCTGATTAATATAGCACACATTCTCCAAAAGGTCAAGAACTTTTTTCACTTTCCGGAGAAAATTTTTGAGCCCCGCTGCGCTTTCGCGCCCGGTTCTCAAGTGCTCAGCTATTATATCCCCTCCACCTTGGTTTGTCAACTGTTTTTTTCGTTTTTCGTCAGAAACACAATCCATAGCATAAAAAACGGCAGCAACCCCCAAAATACAGTTTCCGCGATTTCCCGCACCTGCTCCGAAAGGGCCCGGAACAACCATTCCAGCAGAAAAACCGTCGCCAGAACACCGCAGGATTTCCATTTGTTCGGTTTTTTTAAGCCCTGTGCAGCCGTTTCTCCCACCAGAAGCAGGATCCCGAATCCTCCCATCAGAAGCGTTGCAGCCACCAGTGCTTCCATCCGCTGCAGCACGCCCAGGATCCGCACAGTCTGTACGGACCGGTACAGTGGAAACTGCTCCGTCTGCGCCAGAGCGCTTCCAAGCGTTCCCCATGTCAAAACGCTCAGTCCCAGGCTCACGCCCGCGCTCGCTCCGTACCAGAGCCAGCTGCGAACGTCCCTTTTTCCGCGATCCAGACACCACCAGGGACTGGCCGCCGCCGCGCTGATCCACACCTGTTTCCAGTCTGCCGCAACAGGCCTGGTCCACTTCCCCGCAGTTTCGCCCAGGCCGAACACCAGCACCGCTCCAAGCACTGGCAGCAGAATTATTCCCAGAATCGCAGCGGTGCTCTCAGCAGTCCTCTCTGTTCCCCGCATCCCCCGCCACAGGAGCAGAAGAAGCATCAGGGACACGAACGGAAACGTGCTGTCCTCCGGAAATGCCCGTTCCGCGCCAAGGACAGCCGCGGCCATCGTCAGGACGCCAAGCAGCAGCGTGATCCGTTCCGGTCCCAAAACGGGTTCCCTGCGGCAGCGGCCCAGGGCCAGCATCACCAGGGTACTCATTCCCCATCCCATTAATACGGCTGGCCACGCAAATCCCGCCGTGGCCATGGCTGCAACTGCCGCCGTCACGCAGAACCCCGCCGCCCCGCTACGAATCCGCATGTTCTCCCTCCAACTCCGCCGGCAGGACCGGGTCCCCGGACAGGATCCCGTTTTTCAGCTGCGCCAGCGTGGGAATATCCTTCCGCAGCTGTTCCTGCGCTGTCAGCACCGGTTCCAGCTTTTCCAGATCTGCCGGCTCCTCCGCTGACCGGTACACATACGCGCCTGCGGGAAGCTGATCCGGCAGTGCGGACGGATCCAGGTACCGCTCCGCGCCCTTCAGGAAGATCACGCGCCGGGCCTGCCTGAGGAACAGCTTTCCCGGGACCTTGTCCTCCAGCCGTTCGATCGCTGACGCCGGATCGGCGCCTGTTCCCTCGATCCCACCCGTCCGGAACGTCACGGTCTCAGGACCCGTCTCGACCTGAAGCGTTTCTACTATATATAATGTGCTGGTGTCCTCCTGTTCAAAAGGCCACAGGTCCAGCAGGTCCAGCACGATAAAAGCTGCCAGGCACAGGATCCATTTCTTCATAAAACTACCTCTGATTTCTGAGATTGCCGGGATCCAATTCCTGTTTCCGGTATTTCGACGCGGCAAGCCGGGGGCGAAGCGCAGGGAATTTCCCCTGATTGAGCGGGTCGAGATAGGGAATTCCCAGGCTCCTGAGATCTCCCAGATGCAGGAGCAGCAGGAGAAGCACACCGGTCACGCCTGCCAGTCCGGCCGCTGTTCCGCCGGCCGTGATCGCAAATCTCCACAGGCGCACCGCGTCCGCCAGATCCTGCTGCGGCAAGGTAAACCCGCAGACGCCGGCGGCCGCCACCACGATCAGCGACGCAGGGGAGATCAAACTGGCCTCCACCGCCGCCGTTCCCACCACCAGTCCTCCGATGATGGACGCCGCCTGGCCCAGATTCTGGGGCAGATGCAATCCTGCCTCCTGAAGAAGCTCAAAGGCGATGAGCAGAAGCAGGACCTCCATTCCCGTGGACAGCGGCACCGACTGCCGGCTCTCTTCTATGGCCAGCAGAAGCGCCAGCGGGATCATCTCCTGGTGGAACAGGCAGACCGCCGCGAAGATCCCCGGCCCCAGCAAGGCCGCCGCCACGCTGAGATACCGCAAAAGCCGCACGGCCGATGCAACCGCGTAGTTCCCGCTCCGGTCCTCCGGGGATTCCAGCTGATCCGTCAGGGTGCAGGGGAGCAGATAGCCCAGGGGCAGCCCGTCCACCAGCACTCCCACCCGGCCCGCCAGAAGTCCCCAGGCAAACCGTTCCGGCCGTTCTGTGAACAGCGCCAGCGGGAACGCGGTCTTTCGGGAACCCGTCAGGTATTCCTCCACGGCCGCCGGCGTCAGGAGGCCGTCGATGTCGATGCTCCGGAGCCGCCGGGACACCGCCTCCACCAGTGAAGGATCTGTGATCCCTGCCAGAGAGCACACCGTCACGTTGGTCAAACTCCGCCGCCCCACCACCTGCTCCTCCAGCCGCAGCTCCGGGGCGCGCAGATGCCGCCGGAGCAGGCTCGTGTTGGTCCGGACCGTCTCCGTAAAGGCGTCTTTGGCGCTTTTGATGGTGGTCTCGACCTGGGGCGGCGCGATTCCCCGCTTCTCCCCGGTTTTGACCTCAAAGGCGGCCGCGTCGTCCCTGCCGAACAGTACAAGACAGAATCCGTTGACCAGCAGCGACGCCGCCGTGTCCAGATCCGGCACCGGGACGGAAACCGCGTTTGGCACCTGCCGTCGGGCCGCCAGTTCCCCATCCAGCGGCAGGCGGCTGTGCTGCAGGGGCTTGACCACAAAATCAGAGATGTCCGTACCCGATACCAGTCCGTCGATGGCGTAGACGTACACCGTCTCCCCCCGGATCCCGGACTCCACCCGGCGCACGGTAAAATCTGCCGCTCCCTGGAAAACGGCGCATAGATTCTCGTGGGTCAGCGGCGCCGGATATTTCGGCTCCGGTCTCGGATGCGGCCGGCTGTCCATGGCAATCACCTCCCTGTCAGTATGCCCGATGCCGGGAAAAACATACCGCGCGCCCCAGTTCCTTCCGAAAAATCCTTGCATACGCTTGACATTCCGGGCGAAGACTGTTATAATAGCCACAAGTTAGTCATTTATAACCATCTTCGGATGGTTTCTTTTCCGCAGGTGAGTTAGTATTATCTAACCAAGAAAGAGAGGTTGTTATGAGCGCAGTCATCATCGGCGGCAACGAATGTATGGTCCGCCGCTACCAGGATATCTGCAAAAGCCACGGATTCCGCGCCAAGGTCTTTGCAAAGGAAAACGGGCCCATGAAGAAGAAGATCGGGTCTCCGGACCTGATGATCGTATTCACCGGGACCGTCTCGCACAAGATGGTCATCTGTGCCGTACAGGAGGCCAAGCGGAACAACGTACCCATTGTCCATGTTCACTCCAGCAGCGCCTCCGCTCTGCAGCAGGCGCTCTCAGAGCATATTGCCAGCTGACCTCCTCCAACCGAAAGCAGCCCCGGCGCAAATCCCGTGATTTGCGCCGGGGCTGCCATATTATATGGGACTTCGGACGTTGCTTACTCTGCCTCTGCCTCCGGATCGAGATAAACTCTGGACCCGGTGGCGCCGGTCTGCCCCTGATATTTTCCGCTGTAGGGATGCAGAGCAGGGGCGTCCATCTCCGCCAGCACCAGCTGCCCCACACGGCGTCCCGCCCGCAGTTCAATGGCACAGCGGTTGGCGTTGAACAGTTCCAGAGTGATCTCCCCCCGGAATCCCGGATCCACCCAGCCCGCGTTCTGAATGAACAGTCCCATGCGTCCCAGGGAACTGCGTCCCTCCACAAAGGCGGTAAGGTTGTCCGGCAGGGTCACATATTCCATGGTGGTGGCCAGCACAAATTGTCCCGGCAGCAGCAGATAGGTGTCCGTTTCGATGGTTTTGTAGCGGATCTCATGCTCCATGGTGATGATGCCGGAGGACGTGTCCTCCACCACGCTGAAGGTGTTTCCCAGCCGGATGTCCACGCTGGCCGGCTGGACCTGCGCCGGTTCCAGCGGACTGATCCCCAGCGTTCCCTCCGCCAGCATCCGCAGGATCGTTCGGTCCGACAGAATCATGATCCGTTTCCTCCCTGCAGGTATTCCTTTACCTGCTCCCAGTATTTCTCGCCGTCCCTAAGCCCCTGATTGTATCCGGCCCGGAGCTTGGCTTTGTCCCGTTCCAGCTTCCCGATGTCCAGCTCCGTCTCCGGCTCGATCAGGAAGATCTTTCCCTGATCCCGAAGCTCCGCCAGCTCTTTCCGTTCCGCAGCATACCGCTCCGGTTCCGTCAGCAGGACGCTCAGCAGATTCGGATAGTCCTTATACAGCCGCCGGGCCAGATTTTCCATCACCGGGCGCACCGGGTGTTTGCGGTATTCCAGCCGCCGGGTCAGGATCACCACCACACGGTCATATTCCGGATGCTGCTTCAGAAACCGCAGAGGAAGATGCGGACCGATGCCGCCGTCGAGATATGGGTGCTCCCCGATCTGCACCTTCCGGCACAGGTACTGCATGGAGGAGGACGCCGCCACCGCAGTAAAAATATCCTCCGATCCGTCCCGGTCAAAGTATTCCTGCCTTCCGGTGTCGCAGTTGGTGGCCGTCGCGTAAAATTTGATCCCGCTGTGATAGAAGGTTTCCTCGTCAAAGGGCAGAATGTCCTGCATCTCCCGGAGGATGAAGTCAAAGCCCACCAGATTGTGCTCCCGGCGCAGGGCCTTCGTGCCCACATACCTGGGGTCCATCCCGTAGGACATCACCACGTCCCGGCAGCGGCCGGGCTGTTTCGCCACATATCCGATTCCATTGAGGGCCCCGGCGGATACGCCCACCACGCAGTCCGGATAGACCTCGTGCGCCATAAACACGTCCAATATCCCGGAGGTGTAGATTCCCCGGTAGGAGCCGCCCTCCAGCATCATGACAGATTTCATCCTTTTCCCTCCGTCCATTCCTGATTTCACTAAAAATATACCCCATCCGTTCATCCGTGTCAATGCGCGAAAGCGGCGGGATCCCTTCCGGATCCCGCCGCTTGATTCTCTATTTCCAGGGCAGAAACGCCCAGGCCACCGCGAACACCAGCGACGGCAGCAGATTCGCCACCGGGAGCTTCTTCTCCCGGATCAGGTTGAGGCCCACGCAGAAGATCAGGATCGAGCCGACCAGGCTCAGATTCCCGCTGGCCTCCGGGGTCATCAGCGGTGCCACCAGCCGGGACAGCAGCGTAATGACGCCCTGAAAGATTCCCACCGGGATCGCCGCAAAGATACATCCCTTCCCCTGGGAGGCCGCCATAATCATGATGATCAGGAAGTCCAGGATCGCCTTGGTCACCAGGGTGGCGTGATCGCCGTAGAGACCGTCCTGAATGGCCCCCACCACCGCCATGGCGCCGATGCAGACCGTCAGGGACGCCGACACAAATCCGCCCACAAATCCGGAATCTCCCTCGTTGCCGGTGCGCCCGCGGAGCCAGACGCCGAACCGCTCCATCCGGCCGTCCAGATCCAGAAGGCCGCCCAACAGACCGCCCAGCGCGATGCTGACGATCATCATCATGGTACCCTCCGACGTCAGGATCCCATCCTGAACAGACAGCATCTTAGACACAGCGCCGCCGATCCCAAGGAACATGACGCTCACGCCGCACCCGGCCATGATCGTATCCCGGACCCGCTGCTCCAGCTTGCTGCCGAACAGCAGGCCGATGATCCCTCCCAAAATAATACCGATCACATTGATGACCGTGCCAAGTCCAGGCATACCGACACCCTCTTTTCTTTCGCGTGAGAGTATTGTAGGGCCGCGCAGAACGATTTGCAAGGAACCGCCCGTTTTTTCGTGAAAAGCCACAGTTTTTCGTTGCCATTTCCCTGTATCTATGGTAAAGTTGTAGCGGAAGGAAGTGACAAGTTTGCCAACCACTTATGCCCATTACCGGTTTGGACGGGATGTTCTGGCGCAGCTGTCCCCGGATACGCAGGCGCTGATCTCCCGGAATCGGGAACTGTTCGACTTCGGCGTTCACGGGCCGGATCTTTTGTTTTACTACAAGCCCATCGGGAAAAACCACGTAAACGAAACCGGTTATCGGAACCACCGGCGGACCGGCCGGGATTTCTTTACGGAAGCGGCCGCCCATGCTGCCGCCGCCCCGGACAAAGACGCGGCCAGGAGTTATCTCTACGGGGTCCTCTGTCATTTTGCCCTGGACCGCTGCTGCCACCCCTATGTGGCCGTGAAGGAACACGACGGCGTCAGCCACAGCACCATTGAGGCGTCCTTCGACCGGTATCTGATGCTGAAGGACGGGCTGGATCCCGTGACCCACAAGGTCACCGCCCATCTCCGTCCCAGCCGGAAGAGCGCCGGCGTTATCGCCCGGTTCTATCCGTTCCTGACGGCGGAGGAGGTCTTTCAGGCGGAAAAGCAGATGCTGCTGTTTTTAAACGCGCTGATCGCCAAAGGGCCCAAAAGGCAGGTGCTGGTTCAGGCCATGCGTATGGCGGGCAAGCCCCATCTGGAGGATCTGTTTATCCCCTATGCGCAGGTGCCCGGCTGTGTGGACAGCGACGAGATCCTGTTCCGGCACTATGAGGAGGCGCTGGAGATGGCAAAAACGCTGTTTGCCGAGCTGGAAGCCGTTCTCAGCGGAACCGGAGACTTCGGTCCGGACTTCGATCACACCTTCGGGGAGGAATAAGCAAGAGGAGGGAATCGTATGGGTAAATTCAAACTGACCAAGCGGGAGAAATCCTGGATCCTTTATGACGTGGGCAACTCCGCCTTCACCATGATGGTATCCACGCTGATCCCCATTTTCTTCAATGCGCTGGCGGGTGACGCGGGGATTTCCGACACCAACTATCTGGCCTACTGGGGCTACGCCGGCTCCGTGGCCACGCTGCTCACGGCGGTCATCGGTCCGGTGTTCGGCACCATTGCCGACCGGAAGGACACCAAAAAGCGGGTGTTCCTGGTTTCGCTGATCCTGGGCGCCGCCGCCTGCATCCTCATGGGCTTTGCCTGGAGCTGGCTGGCATTCCTGGTGATCTATGTGCTGGCCAAGGTCAGCTATTCCTCCTCCCTGGTATTCTACGACGCCATGCTGCCGGAGACCACCACCGAGGACCGGATGGACAACGTGTCCTCCCAGGGCTATGCCTGGGGCTACATCGGCTCCTGCATCCCCTTCATCATCTGCATCGTGGTCTATGTGATGAGCAACATGCTCAATCTGATTTCTATTCGTCTGTCCATGATCCTGGTGTTCCTGATCACCGCGGTGTGGTGGGTGGCCATGTCCGTCCCCCTGATCAGGACCTACCGGCAGGACCGCTATGTGGAGGCCCGGGGCAACCCCTTCGTCCAGAGCTTCCGGCAGCTGGGGAACACCTTCAAGAGCATTCGTCAGGAAAAGCACATCTTCCTGTTCCTGCTGGCGTTCTTCTTCTTTATCGACGGCGTGTACACCATCATCGACATGGCCGTGGCCTACGGCACGGCGGTAGGCCTCGACACCACGGGCCTGCTCATCGCCCTGCTGGTGACCCAGTTCGTGGCCTTCCCCTGCGCCATCATCTTCGGCCGCCTGGCCGCCAGATATGACACCGGGCGTCTGATCAAGATCTGTATCGTGGCCTATACCTGCATCACGATCTTCGCCATCTTCCTGGCCCATCAGTGGCAGTTCTGGGTGCTGGCCGTCTGCGTGGGCATGTTCCAGGGCGGCATCCAGGCCCTGTCCCGGTCCTATTTCGGAAAGATCATCCCTGCGGAGAAGTCGGGCGAGTATTTCGGCCTGTACGATATCTGCGGCAAGGGCGCTGCCTTCATGGGCACCACCCTCATGGCGGCGGTGACCCAGCTCACCGGCCATCAGAACATCGGCGTGGGATCCATTGTGATCATTTTTGCCGCCGGCCTTCTGGTGTTCACCCGGGCAGACAAGGTCTGCCGCGCCGCACAGGGCAAATAAAAACCGAAACGATTTGCGGGCGGTTCCGAAGAACCGCCCGCAAAATTATAAAAAAGTTCACAGAAACCTTACAGATTGGTAGAGACAATTCCGGTTTCATCTGCTATAATATGGTTCGCTGTTCCTCTCGGACAGCCAGGAAAGGATGTGTCATTATGCAATGCCCAAACTGCGGTCAGGAGCTTTCCGACCGCGATCTCATATGCCCCGGCTGCGGCTGGTCGGAGGAATCTGCCGCCCCGGAAACGATTGTAGCGCCGGAGGAAAACTCTTCGCCGGTTTCCGTACCGGAGACTGAAATGCCGGAGAGGCCCGCAGAGGAGATCGAGGCGCCGGACGCCGAAGTCACCGATGCTGCCGACGAACCGGAGGCCGAGGCCTCAGAGGAAACCTCGGAGACGGAAGAAGCCGAATCTTCCGATGCATCTGAGGCAGACGAACCGGAGGAAGCGGCCGCCGAATCAGAGGAAGCAGCTGCCGAACCGGCCAGAAAAAAACGTTCGATCCTTCCCGTCGTTCTCGGCGCCATTGTCGGCCTGCTGGCGATCATTATCGTGTGTCTGGCCATCACGCTGACCACCCTGTCCAAAACCGGGAAGATGCCCGCCTTCGTCACCTCCATTCAGAACGCATTCCATCGGGAGCACTTCGACGCAGACGCCGTGGCGGTCCGGATTCTGGACGAGAACGGCGCGGAGGCCTCCGCGCTGGACAACGAGCAGTTCTCCTTCTACTACTGGGGCGAGATCTACTATTTCATCCAGAGCAACGGCATGGCATTTGATCCCGGCCAGCCCCTGGACGAGCAGGAATACATGGACGGCCAGACGTGGCAGGATTTCTTCCTGGAAAACGCGAAGAACTCCATTCAGCAGGTGGAGTCCATGAAGGCGGACGCGCTGGCGGCCGGCTATACGCTGCCGGAAGCCTATCAGGAACAATATGATACCATTCTGTCCTCCATGCCCGATTACGCCAAGCAGTCCGGCTTTACCGACGACGACGGAAACGGCGACATTCTGGCCTATGTTCAGGATTCCTACGGCGCCTCCGCCACGGAGGAGACCTTCCGGGAATATCTCTATGACTCCTACCTGGTCACCGCCTACTCCGATGAGATCTACGCCCAGGTGACTGTGGACGACGACGCACTGGAGGACTGGTACGACGAAAACGCGGAGATGTACGAGAGCTACGGCATCACGAAGTCCGATGTCCCCAACGTCAATGTCCGGCACATCCTCATCGCTCCCTCTGCAGAGGAAGGAGCCACGGAGGAGGAAACCCGGAAGGCCAGGGACGAGGCCAAAGCGGAGGCTGAGCGGATCCTGAAGGAGTGGCAGGAGGGCGAGCATACGGAGGAATCCTTCGGCGAGCTCGCCGCCACCTACTCCACCGACGGCGGCTCCAATCTCAACGGCGGCCTCTATGAGAACGTCTATCCCGGGCAGATGGTGGAGGCCTTCAACGACTGGTGCTTCGATGAGAGCCGGAAAGCCGGCGACACCGGTATCGTCGAAACGGATTTCGGCTATCACATCATCTACTTTGCCGGCGTCACAGACAACTACTACTGGAAGCAGGCGGCAGAGAGCGATCTGCACTACAAGCTCTACGACGAGGCACTTCAGGCCATTGTGAACCGCTATACGGTGGAGCCCACCGAGGATCTGGAGCTTTCCACGCCCACCGCCATTTCCACTCTGGCGGAGGCCGCGGAAGCGCAGGCCGCGGAAGCCCAGGCCGCAGAAGCAGAACCTGCGGAAGCCCAGGCCGCGGAAGCAGAAGCCTCTGCAGCCGATTAATCGGGTAGGAGGTCACCCATTAGTTGAGTGACCGTCCTCCCACACCACCGTGCGAACCGTTCGGTACACGGCGGTTCAATCGCATAAGTGCAGATGCTCGTACAGGTCAAGGGCGCTTACAAGCCCGGCCTGTGCGAGCACTTGTTTTGAAAGGCCCTCTTGCACACAGGGAATCGCCGCGCAGTGCCAATAAGCCTTGCGCGTTCTTGCAGCCACATATGCCCTATCCAAGGGTACACCCAACTTGAGGAGCGCGTTCACCCTTGTTTTCGGTTTCTTCCATTGCTTCCAGATGTACATCCGGAATCTCCGTCGAAGCCATTTGTCCAATTCCTGCATCGTCGTCTTTATGCTTGCGATTCCGAAGTAGCCAAGCCATCCGCGGATGTATTCCTTGACCTTGTTCATCACCACGCGGACGTTTCTGCCCTGAGAGCGGGAAGTCAACTCTTTCAGCTTCTGCTTTGCTTTCTTCAAGGACTTTGCGTGGACGCGGATATAGGCTCCGTTTCGTCCCTTTCCCAACGCAAAGCCCAGAAACTTAAAATTTCGGATGGAATACACGCTTACGACTTTGCTCTTCTCCGTGTTCAGGCGCAGTTTCAGCTTTCCTTCCAGATAACGTTTGCTGGATTCCAGTAACCGCTCTCCAGCGCGTTTGCTCCTTGCCAATACCACAATGTCGTCCGCATATCGAATCACCTTTACCCCCCGCCGCTCCATTTCCCTGTCGTATTTGTTCAGGTAGATGTTCGCCAGGAGTGGGCTCAGTGGTCCGCCCTGTGGACTTCCTTCTTCGGTCTTGACCAGCAAACCCTCCACCATAACTCCGCTTTTGAGATACTTCTTGATGAGGTCTGTGACGCGCTTGTCTTTGACCTCTTCCCGTACCATATTCATCAGCAGTTCATGGTTGAGCGTGTCAAAGTATTTGGACAGGTCTATTTCCACTGCCGTGGTGTAGCCCTGTTCCGCGTACTCCTTCACTTTTCGGATCGCCTGTTGTGCGCTTCTTCCCGGCCGGTAGCCATAGCTCCCGTCCGAGAACAACGGTTCAAAGATTGGGGTGAGCTGCTGTGCGATTGCCTGCTGGATGATCCGATCTATGACTGTTGGAATTCCCAACAGTCTGACCCCGCCATCCGGCTTCGGAATCTCCTTTCGGCGTACCGGTTGGGGCTTGTATTTCCCCGTTCGGATGCTGTCCAGGAGTTCCTGCCTGTGTTGCTGGAGCCAGGGAAGCGCATCCTCCACGGTCATCCCATCGATTCCTGGCGCCCCCTTGTTGGCCTTCACCCGTTTGTACGCCTTGTTCAGGTTGTCCCTGTTCAAGATACGTTCAAGCAGGTCTGCACCGTCCGCTTCTCTGCTTTCCCGAACACCGGCACTCTGCGCTCCTGCATACTCTTCGTGTTCCGCACTATCCCTTTGCAGGCAGCTCTCTTTTCTGAGATTTTCTGCGTTCGTCATGTCGGCCTCCTTCCAGCCTTCTTCGGACTTACGATTGTTCGGCCCTTCCCGGTTTCCCGGTACTATGGCCTCTGCTGACTTCTCACAGTTCGTTGTTACTACAGGAGTTTTTCCTCCTGCCTGTGAGACCTCCCCGGGTACTCACACGTTCTTTCGCCCTTATACCCGCCTTGTTTACCGCAAGCGATTCCGTGCAGTTATTGGGCTTTAGTTTGACGTGCAACCTTACCCTCGCTTACGGCCTGACAAGATTTCTGTTCGTCGGGCCAGAGCTTTGCCCATGGAGAGACCTTTCAACTCTCCAAATCCGGCTTCCTTCAGATTCCACCTCGCGATGGACTCCCTTGCCTTTGGCTAACGCTTCCCACTGCCGGGCGCGTTCGGGACTTTCACCCTATAGAACGTGCGATCGCCGGGCGCACACGCGCAAAGGCGGGGGCACATCCCAGGATGCGCCCCCGCCTGTCTTTATGTTATTTCTCTTCCTGCTCCAGCGCGCCGGTCTTTTCCACCACCTGATGAATGAAGGTGCAGAGCAGATCGGCCGCCTCCTCCGTGGTCAGATGGCTCACGTTCAGGACGATGTCGTAGTTCCCAAGATCGCTCCACTTCCGGTCCGTGTAGTAGTTGTAGTAGGTGGCTCTGGATTTATCCAGACGCTTGATTTTCGCCTCGGCTTCCCGTGCCGTCAGCCGGTCCCGCTCCATAACGGTCTTGATCCTGGCATCCGGATTGGCCTGCAGGAAAATATTGATGGCCTCCTTATAGCCGTCGAGCACGTAATCCGCGCACCGCCCTACGAATACCGCAGGTCCCCGGTCCGCCACGTTCCGGATCACGCCCGCCTGCACCATAAACAGCTGGTCGTTGAGGGGCATCCCGTAAAGAGACCGGTTGGAGCGGTTGCTCAGCGCGTAGCCCAGCGCGGTGGTCGCCGTTTCTTCCGCAGCCTCAAAGGCCCGTTCCCCAAATCTGCTCTCCTTGGAGGCGATGGCGATGATATCCTTGTCATAAAAGGGCAGCCCCAGCTTTTCCGCCAGTTTTTCCCCGATGTCATGTCCGCCGGTACCATATTGGCGGCTGATTGTAATCATTGGAAACTGTTTCATCACGAATCACAGCCTTTCCCTATTGGTACTTTTATTATACATCAGTTTGTGGATTGTGGCAAGTGTTCCCGTTTTTTATTCGGTGATTCTGTCCAAATACGACAAAAAGGACCGGCTGCGCTGCGCAGCCGGTCCTTTCCGTTTCGTTACGCCGCAGGCGTCACCGCGGTGATGTGCGGATTGGCGCCTTCATACCAGTACAGGAAACCCTCCATGTCGATCTTGTCGCCGACTTTCAGGTTCTTCACCGCCTGATAGACCTCCGTGTCGGGGCCGCAGAGATAGCTCTCCACCGTGAAGGAATAGGTGTTGCCGTTCAGAGACACGTTGAAGTAAAGATCGTCGCCCTCCTGTCCGGAGCCGTCCCAGTTATAGAGGAACGCGGCCCCGTCGCCGTTGGCAGGCTCCACGGTCATGCCCTTGAAGCTGACCTTTTCGTTCTGATGGGCCTCCAGTTCGTCGGTTCCCAGCATGGCGGTCACGTCCAGCGGCTCGGCCGTATAGCTGCCCTTCTTGATCTCGATGGTGGCGTCGATGATCTCGATCTCGCCGGACCATTCGGACTTATAGCCGGTGACCAGGATCTTGGTGCCCGGGGTCAGCTTCTCATAGTCGGATTCCGAGCAGGCGGCGTTGTAGATGAAGTAGGCGCCGTCCTTGGACTGGGCGTAGATGGTGGCCTTGTCCTCCCACCAGGACTGCTTGGCCTGCACATAGGTCTCCACAGTGACCTCCGTGTCCAGTTCCGCAGCCATATACTCCTCGTGGCTCATGGCGTTCGATCCGCCGCAGGCGGCCAGCGCCAGCACCAGTGCCAGCGCCATTACGATTGCAAGGATTCTTTTCATGGCAAATTCTCCTTTGTCAAAAATCGGGTTTGGGTGTGTTAGAAACCAAATGCTATTATAACGAAATTTCCGGGGAAATCAATACATATCAACGATTTCCGGTCCGTTTCTTTTTCAGCAGATTCCAGACCGCGAAGCCGCCCAGCAGCACCCAGACCGCCGCCAGGATCCCCAGCAGCGCCGCCGACATGGGCGGCAGGGGCCCCAGATCCGACTTCTCACCGGCAGAGACCTGGGCGCTGAGCCGGTTGAGCCGGTAGAGCGAGGTGATATTGCCGAACAGCTTTTCCATATAGGCGTCATCGATGGTCTCCTTCCGCCGGACAGATTTCACTGTGTTTTCGATCAGCTGTCCCGACGCATCCCGCAGGGAGGCGGAACCGTTGAACACCGGCGTCGTGAAGGTGTCCCCCACATGGTCGATCAGAAGCCGGGAGGCCGCGATCTTCACGTCATAGTGGGCGGCGTTGTCCTCCCCGCTCCGGGACAGGTAGTCCGTGTATTCCTCGGAGGCCCGGGCGGTCAGAGTCACGGGCACATAGCCCTCCGTCTCCGCATAGGCGGTCTGGACCCTGTCCGTCAGCAGATACTGGGCAAACAGCCACGAGGCCAGCACCTCCTGGGGATCTTCCTTGTTGAACACGCACACCGAGGGTCCCTGAGAGATCATCTGCGGATGCTCCGGGTCGAACTGGGGCACCGGACGGACCGCGGTCTCGAATTCCACGAACTTGTCGGCGCTGATGTCCGACAGGGGCGCGTGGGTCCCCATCCAGGTGGAGCCGGCGGTGGAATCCACCGCGAAGATGCACTGCCCGGCATTGAGGAAATTGGCAGGATAGCTGGAGATCTTGAAGGTGGAAAAGGCGCCGGTCCGGGCGTGCTCCGCCACCGTGTATAAAAGGTCCTTCGTGTCGTCATTGAAAATCAGGATCTCCCCCGCGTCGGTGGAGTAGCCCGCGTCCTTCTGCCGCAGCATCTGGATCATCATATTGTCCGTGGATTTGTAGATAAACGGGATCATCACCTTCTGGCCGTTGACGGGATAGGTGCCGTCCGGAGCCTGCTTTGCCGCCGCATCCGCCACTTCCCAGACAAAGTCCCAGGTCAGCACATCCGGCACCGTATACCCCAGTTTCTCCACATAGGTCTTGTTGATATAGCAGGCCTCGGTGGACCGCATAAAGGGAATGGCGTAGTAGTGGCCGGCGAAGGCGCACTCCTCCAGGAACTGGGGCACGATAGAGGACGCACCGGGGCCGGGCAGGCCTTCGAACTGCAGCTCGCTTCCGCCCAGGCCGTATCTGGGGTCGGCAAACAGCTCGTCCAGCGGCACCACCACATTGGCGCCGGTGAGGTATGTGGCGATATGGTCGGGATAGGTGATGCAGACGTTGGGCGTGGTATTGGTGGAAATGTTGGTAATCACGTCGTTGTAGATCTTGCCGTAGTCCGTATAAAGCCGCAGATTCACGTCGATGTTGGGATAGGCGGCCTCAAAGTCCGCGATCGCCTGTTCATAGATCGCGGTCTGGGTCTTGTTGGTGTCGTTCTTCGCCCAGAAGGTGACGGTGTAATTCCGGGACATATCGAATTTCTCCGGAATCTCGAACGCCTCCATGCCCTTGGCGCCATGGCAGCCGCTGAGGACCGGAAGCAGCAGGGCCGCCGTCAGGATCAGCCCAAGCAAACGCTTTTTCATCCCTTGGTGCCCCCTCTCGATACGCCCTCCATGACCTTCCGGCGGAAGATCAGGAACAGCACGATCAGCGGCACGGAGATGACCACCACCGCCGCCATCATGGCGGGGATGTTCTCCCGGCCGAAGCCGTTCTCCCGGATCTCCTGGATGCCGTTGGACACCAGGAAATAGCTGGCGTCATCCGTGATGAGCCGGGGCCACACATAGGAGTTCCAGCACTCGATCACCTTCAGGATCGTCACGGTGATGAGCGTGGGCCGGCAGATGGGGATCATCACCCGCAGCAGGTACTTCAGGTCCGAGGTGCCGTCCACCTTGGCCGCGTAGTAGAGCTCGTCCGGGATCTGGGCAAAGTTTTCCCGCAGCAGATAGATGTAGAACACGGAGGTCACCGACGGCAGGATCAGGCCCGGGAAGGAGTTGCGCAGTCCCCAGGATGTGATGGTGGCGTAGTTGGTGATGATCACCAGCTCCGTGGGGATCATCATCAGGGCCAGGAACAGGGTGAACACCAGGTTTTTCCCCCGGAACTCCAGCCGGGAGAAGGCGAAGGCCGCCAGCGTGATGACCGCCAGCATCACCGCGGTTGTCACCAGGGTAAAGACCAGCGTGTTGAGGAAATAGCAGGCCAGCGGCACCGCCGTAAACGCGTCGGCGTAGTTCTGAAGCGTCGGCGACAGGGTGAAAAACGAAGGGATGTACTCCGAGTTGTAGACGCTGTAGCTTTTGACCGAGGTCAGGATCATCCAGTAGAAGGGGAACAGCACCATCACGGCCCAGATCCCCAGCAGGAGATAGGTGACGGTTTTCAGAATGATCTGCCGGGTCCTCGCGGTCTTTTCGATCCGCTCAAAATTCGTTTGGTTTCCCATGCCGTCACCTCCTCAGTAGTGGACGCTGCGTTTGCTGATCATCAGGTTGATGCAGGTGATGGTCAGCACGATCGCAAACAGGATGATCGCCGCGGCAGAAGCGTAGGAGGGGTATCCTCCGCTGTCGCCGTAGAGCATATCATAGACGTATCCCACGATGGTGTTCATCTCGGCGGCATTCAGATTGGTGCCGAAGATGGCCACCGCGTCGGAGTAGGCCTTGAAGGCGCCGATGAAGCCCGTGATCACCAGATAGAAGATCATGGGGGAGATCATGGGCAGGGTGATCCGGCCGAAGATCCGAAGCTTCGAGGTGCCGTCCACCCGGGCGGCGTTGTAGTAGTCCTGATTCACCGAAGCCAGCGCCGAGGTCAGGATCAGGATCTTGAAGGGCATGACCACCCACACCGTGTAGAAGCACAGCACAAACATCTTCGCCCAGTATGGCCCGTCGATAAAGTCAATGGAATTTCCGCCGAACAGCCCGATGATCAAATTGACCAGTCCATCGGTGTAGGGCGTCTTTTTAAAGAGGATCATGAACACCAGGCCCACGGCCAGGGTGTTCGTCACATAGGGCAGGAAATAGACCGTCTGAAACAGGTCCTTCAGCTTTTGGATGGAGCTCAGACCCACGGAGATCAGCAGGGCAAGTCCCGTGGAAACCGGCACGGTGATGGCCACCAGAATCAGCGTGTTCTTCACCGCCTGCAGGAAATAGGGGTCGTGGAGCACATAGGCGTAGTTGTACAGGCCCGTGCCGAAAAAGGTCTGGGAGGCGGAGTTGTATCCCTCCTCGAAGGAGTAGACGAACACGTCCACCAGCGGATAGACCATGAACACCCCCAGAAACGCGATGGCGGGCAGCAGATACAGCCAGCCCTTATAGTTGTTCTGTTCCATGCTCAGTCCACCTCGAATCTGATCCGCTCCCCGGTGTCCTTCCGGAACAGGAACACCTTCGCAGGCTTCAGGGCAAAGCGCACGGTCTGCCCGCCCACACTGTGCTGGTTCTCCGCGCTGATGATGGAGCGGATGGCCGTATTCTGGCACAGGGGATGGGTGGAAACCACGCTGATGTCCCGTCCCATGACCTCCACCCGGCTTAAATTGCAGCTCAGCGGGCCGTCCTCCTGCAGCACAAATCCTTCCGGGCGGACGCCTACGGTCACCGGCTGATCCGCCGCGCCGGTAACCTGCAGCACCGCTTCCTGTCCGATATAGAGGATCCCTTCCCGAACCTCGCCCTCAAACACGTTGATGGGAGGCGTTCCCAGGAATTTCGCCACGAACAGGTTCACCGGGTCGTCGTAGACCTGCTGGGGCGGGCCGATCTGCTGGACCACGCCGGCGGACATGACGATGATCATGTCCGAGATGCTCATGGCCTCCTCCTGATCGTGGGTGACAAAAATGGTGGTGATCTTCGTCTCCTGCTGGATCCGCCGCAGCTCCTCCCGGGTCTGGAGCCGCAGCCGTGCATCCAGATTCGACAGGGGCTCGTCCAGCAGCAGCACGCTCGGCATCTTCACCAGCGCCCGGGCGATGGCCACCCGCTGCTGCTGGCCGCCGGAGAGCTCGCTGGGCTTGCGCTCCAGCAGGCCGTCGATCTGCACCAGTCTGGCCGCCTCCAGCACCTTTTCCTCCATGACCTCCCTGGTAAGCTTTGCCTCGCCCTTGAAGTTCTGAAGCGGGAACATGATGTTTTTCCGAACCGTCAGGTGCGGATAGAGGGCGTAGTTCTGGAACACCAGTCCCACGCCCCGGTTTTCCGGCGGCAGATCGGTCACATCGTCCTCCCCGAAAAAGATCCGGCCGCCGGTGGGCTTCTGCAGCCCGCTGATCAGGTTCAATGTGGTGGATTTTCCGCAGCCCGAGGGCCCCAGCAGTCCGATCAGCTTTCCATCCGGGATCTCAAAGGTGAAATCGTTGACGGCGATCACGTCCTCCGGGGCCTTTTTGCTGCGGCTGGGAAATTTCTTCGTCACATTTTGCAGTACAACCTTCATGCTATCCCTTCCTTTGTTCAATAGACTCCGGTTCTACTTTAGTCCAATTTCCCGGTTTCGTCAATGGTTCCGTCCGGAAAAAGGATTCATTCGGAAGTTTACCAAACTAAATCGTCAAAATAATCCGGCCTCCACCGGAAAAAACACGGACTCCCCGAATTTTTCCCGAAAAAGATGGCCCGAATCATTGACAGGAAGTTTTTCACATGGTATGATAATCTCATAATCAAACGTATGGAACGAGTGGGACGTTTGTGTGTCTTCAGGGCCGCTCCCGCTCCGCACGATAAAGGAGGATTATTATGGGTAAAAAATTCGTATATCTGTTCACGGAAGGCAACGCCGGCATGCGGGAGCTGCTGGGCGGCAAGGGCGCGAACCTGGCCGAGATGACCAACATCGGCCTGCCTGTCCCCCAGGGCTTCACCATCACCACCGAGGCCTGCACCCAGTATTATGAGGACGGCCGTCAGATCAACGATGACATTATGGCCGAGATCATGACCTATGTCAGCAAGATGGAGGAGATCACCGGCAAGAAGTTCGGCGACGCGGAGAACCCCCTTCTGGTCTCCGTCCGTTCCGGTGCCCGTGCCTCCATGCCCGGCATGATGGACACCATCCTGAACCTGGGCCTCAATGAGACCGTGGTCAACACCCTGGCTGAGAAGTCCGGCAATCCCCGCTGGGCCTGGGACTGCTACCGCCGGTTCATCCAGATGTATTCCGACGTGGTCATGGAAGTGGGCAAGAAGTATTTCGAGCAGCTCATCGACGCCATGAAGAAGGACCGGGGCGTCACCCAGGACGTGGAGCTGACCGCCGACGACCTCAAGGAGCTTGCCTTCCAGTTCAAGGATGAGTACAAGGCCAAGATCGGCGAGGACTTCCCCACCGATCCCATTGACCAGCTCAAGGGCGCCATCAAGGCCGTGTTCCGTTCCTGGGACAACCCCCGCGCCAACGTCTACCGCCGGGACAACGACATCCCCTATTCCTGGGGCACCGCCGTCAACGTCCAGTCCATGGCCTTCGGCAACATGGGCGACGACTGCGGCACGGGCGTTGCATTCACCCGGAACCCCGGCACCGGCGCCAAGGAGCTCTTCGGCGAGTTCCTGACCAACGCCCAGGGTGAGGACGTGGTGGCCGGCGTGCGGACTCCCATGCCCATCACCGAGATGGCTGAGAAGTTCCCCGAGGCATACGCGGAGTTCGTCAAGGTATGCGATATCCTCGAATCCCATTATCACGATATGCAGGACATGGAGTTCACCGTGGAGCACGGCAAGCTCTATATGCTCCAGTGCCGGAACGGCAAGCGCACCGCCGCCGCCGCTCTGAAGATCGCCTGCGACCTGGTGGACGAGGGCATGATCACCCCCACCGAAGCCGTTGCCATGATCGACGCCAAGAGCCTCAATGCCCTGCTGCATCCCCAGTTTGACGCGGAAGTTCTCGCCAAGGTGGAGCCCGTAGGCAAGGCTCTGGCTGCCTCTCCCGGCGCCGCTGCCGGCCAGATCGTGTTCTCCGCGGAGGACGCCAAGGCCTGGGCCGCCGAGGGCAAGAAGGTGGTTCTGGTCCGTCTGGAGACCTCTCCCGAGGACATCGAGGGCATGAAAGCCGCTCAGGGCATCCTGACCGTCCGCGGCGGCATGACCTCCCACGCAGCCGTCGTGGCCCGGGGCATGGGCACCTGCTGCGTGTCCGGCTGCTCCGCCATCGACATGGACGAGGAGCACAAGAAGTTCACGCTGGCCGGCAAGACCTTCCATGAGGGCGATGTGCTTTCCATCGACGGCTCCACCGGCTGCATCTATGACCAGATCATCCCCACCGTGGACGCCTCCATCGGCGGCGAGTTCGCCCGGGTCATGGGCTGGGCCGACGAGGTCCGTCAGCTGAAGGTCCGCGCCAACGCCGAGACTCCCTCCGACGCCGCCAACGCCTACAAGTTCGGCGCCCAGGGCATCGGTCTGTGCCGCACTGAGCATATGTTCTTCGGCGACCGCATCGGCGCCTTCCGGGAGATGATCATCTCCGAGACCAAGGAGCAGCGCGAGAAGGCCCTGGCCAAGATCGAGCCCATGCAGAGAGGCGACTTTGAGACCATTCTGGAGGAGATGCACGGCTATCCTGTCACCGTCCGGTTCCTGGATCCCCCGCTGCACGAGTTCCTGCCCACCGACCCCGAGAACATCAAGGCTCTGGCTGAGGAAATGGGCGTCACCGAGGAACGGCTGAACGAAGTGGTGGTCTCCCTCCATGAGGCCAACCCCATGATGGGTCACCGCGGCTGCCGTCTGGCCGTCACCTATCCGGAGATCGCCGCCATGCAGACCCGGGCCGTGATCCAGGCCGGCATCAACGTCCAGAAGCGTCATCCCGACTGGAATGTGGTGCCTGAGATCATGATCCCCCTGGTGGGCGAGGTCAAGGAGCTCGCATACGTGAAGAAGACCGTGGTGGAGACCGCCGACAAGGTCATCGCCGAGAGCGGCATCGCCATGGAGTACAAGGTCGGCACCATGATCGAGATCCCCCGGGCGGCCCTGACCGCCGACGAGATCGCCAAGGAAGCCCAGTTCTTCTCCTTCGGCACCAACGACCTGACCCAGATGACCTTCGGCTTCTCCCGCGACGACGCCGGCAAGTTCCTCGACAGTTACTACGACAGCAAGATCTACGAGTTTGATCCCTTCGCCAAGCTGGATCAGGACGGCGTGGGCAAGCTGGTGGATATGGCCTGCAAGCTGGGCCGCTCCACCCGTCCCGACCTGAAGCTGGGCATCTGCGGCGAGCACGGCGGCGATCCCTCCTCCGTGGAGTTCTTCCATAAGACCGGTCTGGACTATGTCTCCTGCTCCCCCTTCCGCGTACCCATCGCACGGCTGGCCGCTGCGCAGGCCGCCATCAAGAACCCGCGCTGAGTTTTCGGCGCGCACTCCTTAAGATCTCCGGCCGCCCCAGGAATCATCTTCCGGGGCGGCCGGTTCTTTTGGCTGATTTTCACAATTTTCTCCGGAATATTTGGCGAAAAAACAGTGACCTTCCCTTGCTATCTGGAAAGATTGTGCTATAATAGTATGCAGGGAAATTTCGATAGACAGGAAGGAGCCTCAATCATGTACAAGACGAATTTCGATTTCATCGTGGATAAAGCCAAGACTGCAGAGAAGCCGATCCGGGTGGCCATTGCCGGCGCGGACTGCGAAAACATTCTCCTGGGCGCATTCCAGGCCCAGTCTTCCGGCTTTGCTGAGCTGATCCTTGCGGGCAATGAGGAGCGCATCACCAAGATGCTCAAGGACCTTGCCCTGATCGGCCGGAAATACACCATCAAGCATGTACCTGACAACGTCAATGTGGTTCAGGTTTGCATTGATATGATTCACAACGGGGAAGCCGACGTCCTCATGCGCGGCAACACCCAGACCCGTGATTTCCTGCTTCCCATCCTGGAGAAGGAAAACGATCTGGTCACGGATAAGCTGCTGACCCAGGTGACCATGGTGAAGTTCCCGGATTACAACCGCGTTCTGGCCATCTCCGATGTGACCATCTGCGTCCGTCCCGACCAGAGCAAGCGGAAGAAGATCATCCAGAACATGGCGGGCCTGCTGACCAAGCTCGGCTACGACAAGCCCAACATCGCGCTGCTGTCTCTCACAGAAGTCCCCGCATTCCACATGCCCGATACCATTGAGGCTCAGAATATTGTACGGGAACACAACGAGCGTCCCATCGCAAACTGCAACCTTGTGGGCCCCATCCCCTACGACCTGATCGTGTCCAAGGAAGCCGCCCGTCTCAAGGGCTATGACTGCCCCCTGTGCGGCGAGTTCGACGGCATCGTGGTCCCCGAGCTGCTGACCGGCAACACCCTGATCAAGGTCCTGCAGATGAACGGCCGGGCTTCCTCCTGCGGCGTGATCGTCGGCGCGAAGATCCCCATCGCCATCACCTCCCGCAGCGACACCAAGGAGCAGTCTTTCCTGTCCCTGGCTGCCTGTGCTGCCATGCATATCGAGGGATAATCTGTCTGATCCGAGGCGGTACTGGAAACAGTACCGCCTTTTTTATGAAGACTTTCCGAAAATCCGGAAACTGAAGCAAAAGAACGGAAAATAATGCTTGTCTCCCCGCTCTGTCCGGGATAGACTGGAACCAAAGGAGGGTATGTTATGGCTTATTACATCGAAAAAGGCTGCATCGGCTGTCACTACTGCGAACTGGAATGTCCGGCGTCCGCCATCTATATCCAGCACGGCTTCAATCAGATCGACCAGGACAAGTGCATCGAATGCGGCGCCTGTGTAGACAGATGCCGTCTGGATCTCATCAAGTCCACGGAGCCGGAACCGGTTCCCGCGCCCCATGACCCGGTGGAGCTGAGCTGTCAGGTGCTGGTGGTGGGCGCAGGCGGCGTTGGGACCGGCGCAGCCGCCCGGGCCGCGGATCTGGGACTCGACACCATTCTGATCGAGGCCGCCAAATGGTACGGCGGCGGCACCTGGTTCGCCCACGGCGGCCAGTTTCCCGGCGCAAAACGGTATTACGGCCGGATCGGTAAAAGCTCCGATATCGAGCCGCAGGTCCAGTTCTGGCTGCGGAATCAGAAGAACGGGTATCGGAACATGGACAAGCTCCGGAGCAACATCGCCGCCAACGGCGAGTTTCTGGATTGGTTCGACGAACTGGATCCCGGCAACACCGCGCCCTTCGTCCCCGCCCAGCCCGGCGCGCCGGTGGCCTTCGACATGAAGGAGCGGCATATCAACGAAAAATCCAACGATGACTCCATCGGCCCCGGCTGGATGGGATCCTGGATCACAGAGAAGCTCTTTGAGACTGCCATGAAAAAGGGCGTCCGGTATTTTAACCGGACCCGCGCTGTGGAGCTGCTGACCGACGGCGGCAGAGTCACCGGCGTCCGTGCCTTTGACTCCGGCGGAGAGGTGCTGATCCGCGCAGGAGCGGTGATCCTCGGCACCGGCGGCTACATGATGAACGACGAGAGAATGCGCGCCATCGATCCGGATATGATCAAGTCAGATCCCGTGGCCTCCTATCTCCGGCTGAACGTCCCCACCAACGTGGGCGACGGCCATGAGATGGTGGAGAAGATCGGCGGCGCGGTGGACTACACCCGGGGCGGCACCCGGGGGCCAACCCATCATCCCTATTCCTATGCGGTGAATATGATGCTGATGAACCCGGAGGCCGTATATGTGGACGAGACCGGCGTCCGGTGCTTCGACCTGAGCAACGACCGCATGGGCGGCGGCGCACCCGTCACGGG